>JBBJNR010000017.1:0-46584 GCA_037719315.1 Daejeonella sp. | reverse complement strand
AAAGCTAAAGCCTTATGGTTTTGAAGCGGATACTTCGCCCCAGGCAGAAGAAGATACTTCAGCAGAACAAAAGCCCCTTCCGCAATTTGTAAAAGAACTGGAAGCAGCACATATTGTTTCCCTTGATGTCCGTGCGATGCTGTCCGCGGGGAATGATCCGTTAAAGCTCATTCAGCAAACAGTTAAGGAGCTGCAACAAGGCCAGGTGTTGAAGATCATCAATACATTTGAACCAACGCCGCTTATTAAATTGCTGGAAAAGCAAGGTTTTCAAACGTATATTGATGTAGTGGAAAAGGGGCTGGTGGAAACTTATTTCTACAAAACCACCGCCATTGGAAATGTACAACTGGAAGACGCCGGGGATGATACAAATGATTGGGAGCAGATTTTAAACCGTTATGAAAATAAATTGCAGGAAATTGATGTAAGGCATTTAGAAATGCCGATGCCTATGATGACTATCCTGGAGTCATTGGAAAAATTACCTGTGAATACGGCTTTATATGTACATCATAAGCGTATTCCGGTATTCCTGTTAACAGAGTTGAAAGACAGGAATTTCGATTATCGCATTAAAGAAGTAAACGATGGTGAAGTTTATTTGCTGATCTTTAAAAGCTAATGTTCCCATCCGCTTCAAGTCCCGGTTTACAAAAAACAACTTCTTACAAAGTAGTACTACCGTTTTATGTTTTTGCGTCACTGTCTCTTTTATTGGCTTGTGTATTATTGCTGATCAATACAAGTGTCGTCCATCAGCATTATTTTCATCCGAAAACTTTAGCCATCACGCATCTAATGGCCTTGGGCTGGGGAACGATGATCATTTTGGGCGCCAGTCATCAATTGCTTCCGGTGCTGATAGAAGGAAAGTTAAACAGTGATTTTTTGGCCTTTTTATCATTTATTTGTGCTGGAATTGGCATTCCCTTTTTAGTAACCGGCTTTTATTTATTCCATCTCGGCTGGGTGCTGCAAACCGGCGCTATTTTAATAAATGTAGCAGTAATTTGTTACTTTATAAATGTGGTCAGCAGTATTTACGAAAGTAAGAAGCACGATGTTTATGCTTGGTTTATCGCAACAGCCTCGCTATGGTTGTTTGCTACTGTCTTTTTTGGATTGCTGCTGGTGTTCAATTTTACGCGTTCGTGGTTGCCTGATAACTCAATCGAATATTTATCGCTTCACGCCCACATGGGTTTAGCAGGATGGTTTTTATTATTAATAATCGGAGTGGCTTCACGGCTTATTCCGATGTTCTTAATTTCAAAATATACAAACACCAAAACACTGTGGTGGATATATGTTTTGATCAATACCGCATTGTTTAGCTTTATTTTATTGAAAACCTTGAATGTTTACACGCAATTTTATTATACCCCCTTTTTGCTCGTATTAATTGCAATGATGCTATTTGGAAGGTACTGTTATAAGGCCTATAAAGTTCGCATCCGTAAACAAGTAGATGAGCAAATGAAAGTATCGTTATTGTCTGTCGCGCTATTGTTTTTACCTTTGCTTAGTCTGATAGCAGTTATTTATTTTATTTCAACAGATGTTCAAGCGCCAAACCTGGTCTTATTGTATGGCTTTTGTATTTTCTTTGGATGGATCACTGCCATTATTTTTGGCATGACCTTTAAGACATTGCCATTTATTGTGTGGAACAAAGTTTACCACACACGTGCCGTCGGAAAAACGCCGGTACCAAAAGAACTGTTCAGCGAAAGGCTTTTCCAAATTATGTCGCTTTTTTATCTGCTCGGCTTTGCACTGTTCCTTTTTGGAATTATTTTATTGAATGACATCTTGTTAAAAAGCGGCGCTGTTTCTTTGCTTGCATCCGCAATATTCTATGTTTGTAATGTTGGCAAAACTCTTTTTCATCAACCGAAAAGTAATGGAAGTCATAACGAGCAATAATATTAAATGTACAGTTGCACTTGCAGGTCTGTATAATGTGTATGATCCTGAAATTGGATTGAACGTAGTAGATCTGGGATTGATTTACAGGATAAATTTTAATGATAACGAAAACACAATTGAAACAGTTATGACGCTCACTTCGCAGTTTTGCCCGATGGGAGAAAGTATAGCCGATGATGTTAAACAATCTCTTGTCCGTTCTTTTAAGGATTACCAGGTAATTGTAACCCTCACTTTTGATCCACCCTGGAATTATGATTTTATCTCTCCTGAAGGACAAAAATTCTTAGACAGTTAAGTATATGTTGAGCTACACTTGTAAAACAGCGATTAAAGCAGTTATTTATCTTGCATTAAAAAGTCAGCAGGGAGAAAAAGCAGGCATCAAAGAAACGGCAGAACACATTAATGCAAGTGAACATACCGTTGGTAAAATTTTACAAACTCTTGCCAGGCAGGGTTTAATCAATAGTGTAAAGGGCCCTTCCGGCGGTTTTTTTATTAATGGTATCCAGCAAGATCAGCCCATCATCAATATTGTTGAAACGATAGAAGGCAAACAGGTTTTTAAAGAATGCGGATTAGGATTAAGCCAATGCTCAGCCACCCGTCCCTGTCCCATTCATAATGAATATAAAGTGGCGAGGGATATGATTGAGAAGTTATTTCAGGAAAAGAAAGTGAAAGACCTGTGCGATCCGATAACAAATGGACTGGCTTATTTGATAGGATAATTTTCCTGAAGAGCACCCCGTACTAATATAAATAGAAATAGCATCTTTCGTGATCTGCTCATCGGGCAGTCTAATAAAAGACAATTAACTCTTTTATTTTCAGATTCATTAGACTACCTTTGCTTACAGATGGGAATATTTTCAAAAACATGTGAATATGCAATGCGGGCGGTGTTTTTTATTGCCCACAGAACTGCTTCCGGCGGCAGGGTTGGCATAAAAGAAATCGCTGCCGGTATTAATTCACCCGAACATTTCCTGGCTAAAATATTACAGGATTTGAGCAGGAGGGGGTTCGTTCAATCTGCAAAAGGTCCTAATGGTGGATTTTATATGGATAAAATGAGCTTACAGCGACGCTTATCTGAAGTCGTAGAAGCTGTGGATGGAAAAGGAATTTTTACAGGTTGTGGGTTAGGATTAGAATATTGTTCAGAAACCAATCCATGTCCTTTGCATCATGAATTTAAGGCGATACGTAACCAGATCCAGCAACTGCTTCAACAAACCACCATTGGAGAATTTAACGGAGATTTGAATTTAGGGGCGTTGACTGTAAAGATATAATCTTTGGGCTGAATAAAGATAAAAGGTATTAATATTTATTATGAATAAATTAACTGTTTTAAGGGTTACAGGATGGATTTTTTTCCTGAATGTGGTGTGCAACTTTTCCCTTTCTGCCCAGGGGACAAACAATTCTACAGTTCATGATAATCCTATATCAGGATTTCTATTAATCCTTTTCGCAATAGTTTTAATTACGCTTTATGCCGCATTATATCTTTATCATAGAACAAAGGAAATTAATGAAATTACAAAAAGCCGCAAAAAAGAAGATATTGCCCGGTTTAAAGAGTATATCAATACGTTTGATAGTAAACAGATAGATAGTTATTTAAAGTTTAAACATAAAAAGGAATCGGATAATAACTTTAAAACCGGATCGCCAGGCTTGGTGATTTTTGGCTTAATAGTATTGAACAATTCTCCGGCATTTGCCCAGGTTGCAAATCAATCGGGATCAATTTGGGGCGAAGGCGGAATAATTATTACGCTCGTTTTAATATTAATACCCATCCTGGCAGGGATTATCCTTATGGTTATTAAGATCAGGAATACCTTAAATCAATATAAAAACAACCAAAACCTTGAAGAAGCAGATAAGCTTGCTAATTATTTAACCAGTTCTGATAAAGATGAAATTGAGCTTGCTTTACAAAAACGTAAAGAAGCGCTGGATTATTCATTAAAACACAATGAGCTTTCGGGCGAAATGCCTGCCGAAGACGATAAAGGCTTGCTTCGCCAGGTAAATATAAGTGGGGATTTGCCTCTCGTATCTCAAAAAAAACGTGCTCTTGGCAGACCCGGAATAGCGCCTGATTTATCAAAATTAATTTTGTGGTATATTGGTACTGCCGCTTTCTGGTTGGTATTTGGAACTACTGTTGGAGAGTACTTAGGAATTAAATTTGTAGCACCGGATGTAGATCAGTTTAGCTGGTTAAGTTTTGGGCGGCTGCGGCCTGTACATACCAATGCTGTATTTTGGGGATGGGCATCTTTAGGGATGTTAGGATTGGGATATTATGTTGTCCCACGTGTTGGGAATGCCCCGTTGGCCAGCATTAAAATGGGATGGTGGGCTCTTTATCTCATTAATGCATCGGTTATAATAGGTACTATATTGTTAATGTCTGGCATTAATAACGGTGGCGGAGAATACAGGGAATATATATGGCCTGTCCAATTATTATTTGGCATTGGGCTGGTAATTACGTTAATCAATTTTCTAAAAACCATTGGCAGGCGTACAACAAAAGAGATTTATATTGCTAACTGGTATATTGTAGCGGCAGTTATATTTGCTATTGTAATTTCCATTGTTGCTTACGTTCCTCTTTGGCAGGATGGGTTAGGCGAAACAATAATACAAGGATACTATATGCACCAGGGAGTTGGGATGTGGTTTATGCTCTTTACACTTGGTATCGTTTATTATTTTCTTCCTCAGCAGTTAAACAAGCCAATTTACTCTTATAGTCTTGGGATCCTGGCTTTCTGGGCACAGATCCTGTTCTATACCGTTATCGGAACCCACCACTTTGTATTTAGTTCTATACCATGGTGGCTGCAAACAACTGGTATAGTGGGCAGCGTAGGAATGATTATCCCTGTTGCTGCGGGAACAACGAACTTTGTATTAACTTTTAACGGAGCGTGGTACAAGATCCCGTCAAGCTATACGCTCCCGTTTTTTATTGTTGGTATCATCTTTTATTTTACTGGCTCGCTTCAGGGAACGGCAGAAGCGTTTCGCTCTACTAACCTCATCTGGCACTTTACAGATTTTACAGTAGCGCATTCTCATTTAACCATGTATGGCATCATCTGCTTCTTTTTATGGGCAGGAATATATGCGTTAGTGCCCAGGATAACAGGGAGGGAAGCCCCTCAAATAACTGTCGGTGCCCATTTCTGGCTGGCATTAATCGGGTTGTTGTTTTATACTATTCCTCTAATGTATGGGAGCACACTTAGAGGATTGATGTGGATGGAGGGGAAGCCGTTTATAGATAGTGTCGTTTTTATGGCGCCATACTGGCTTTGGAGGGCTATCGGCGGAAGCCTGATGTGGCTGTCGCATTTGTTTTTTGCATATAACCTGTATAAAATGCTGGTAGGTAGCGATACTGTTGATGTGCGTGAAGCCGCTATCGAAAAATTGAACCAGTCTTATGCTGCTGCAGATACAAGTCTTTAATTCAATTAATAAACGAAATGGAATTCTTTAATAATCATATAAAATTATTCACTGCGGCTTTTTTGCTTTTCCTGGGCCTTACGTTAATTGTCTGTATTATCCCGGCAATCAATAATCAGAGCAACAACGCACCTTTGCCTAATGCTATTCCTTTAAGCGAGGATGCTATAAAAGGCAAAGCGATATTTATTTCTAATGGTTGTGTAGCCTGCCACACTCAGCAGGTGCGGAATGTAGATATGGATAAAATTTGGGGGTCTCGTCCAAGCATTGCTGCAGATTATGCGGATAATCATCGCACCGATTTTTGGCGAAACACTGCTACCGTAATGGGAACCGAACGTACCGGGCCAGACTTGACTAATATAGGCGCACGTCAGCCAAGTAAAGACTGGCAGCTCCCGCATTTATTTAATCCGCGGATTGTAGTAAAAGAATCTATAATGCCCGCTTATCCATGGTTATTTACAATTAAAGATAAAGTAAGCAAAGGCGATGTTGTTGTAAACATCCCCGAAGAATATTTAGGTGGAGCTAAAGGTAAGGTTATAGCTACTGATGAAGCACTGCAGCTCCTGGCTTATTTGCAATCGTTAAAACAGGTAAAACTTGCTGATGGTACACCAGAACCTCAATTTTTATATCCAAAGAAAGCTGCGGCCAATGCACCTCCGGCAAAACCAGGCGAAGAACCAGAGTTAGATGGCGCAATGCTTTATGCAAATAATTGTCAAAGCTGCCATCAGGCAAATGGCGAAGGGCTAAAGGGCGCTTTTCCTTCTCTTAAAGGAAGTAAAATTGTTTTGGATGATAGCCCCGAAATAATGGTTGATATTATTATGAACGGTTATAATGGAAGAGCCAGTGAAGGATTTGGCGAAATGCCTGCGGTCGGTAAAAACAATAAGTTAAAACCAGAAGAAGTTACTGCTATTATGAACCACGAAAAAACCAGTTGGGGAAATTCCGCCAAAAAAGTTACCAACGCCCAGGTTAAAAAAATGATAGAAGCAGTTACAAAAGCCAAACTATAAAATTCATTAGTATGAAAAAGCTTGTTTTAGTCTTCATATTCTTTTTGCCAGGTTTGATAGCATTCGCCTGTCCGGTTTGCGAGAAGCAACAACCAAAAATATTACAGGGAATTACGCATGGAGCCGGTCCCGGGAGCCAATGGGACTATATTATTGTATGGATAGGGGTGATAATTGTATTAGCTACGCTTTTCTACTCAATAAAATGGCTAATTAAGCCAGGCGAAAATTCTCCTGCCCATATCAAACAATCCATATTAAATGCCGAATAAAATGGACGAGAAAAGCACGATATATATATTTATTGATAATGGCGCAAAGCCAATTGCCGAATTGGTTTCCCCGGTAAATTTTGAACTGGATACCACCAAACTTGTTGATGGAAAACATATACTTAAAATAGTCAGTAAAGACCCAACAGGAAAAGAGGGGGTTCGTTTTATTCCGTTTGAAGTGAGAAATGGCCCGGCAATCGCTATCGAAGGGATTAAAGAAGAGGCTGTTGTAGATGGCGTAGTGCCAATAATGATTAATGCGTATGGAAAAGGCAACTCAAAAAACTTCTTAATTGTGGGCAGCGAAACTCCGCAAAGTATTCCGTTTTGGATATTTATTCTTTTAATACTCTTTGTGGCATGGGCAGTTTATTTTCATATTACTTCTTCAGAAATTCCTCTTTTTAAGTAATGATTGTTTTAGGCGATATGTCTCACATCTCAATACTCACATCTCAAATCTATTCCTAATGAAACCCGACATAACAAACCTTGACGATATTATTTTATTTGTTGATGAATTTTATGCCAAAGTTCAGAATGACGATTTAATAGGTCCGATTTTTAATAATACAATTAACGATTGGAAACCACATTTAGACAAAATGTACACGTTCTGGAATGCGGCATTGTTTGGTATTCCGGGCTTTAAAGGTAATCCATTTTCTAAACATGCTCCTTTGCCAATTTCAAAACCGCATTTTGATCGCTGGCTTATCCTGTTCAGGGAAACGATAGACGCAAACTTTGTAGGAAAAATGGCAACGAATACCAAAAACAGAGCTGAATTGATGGCGATAATGTTTTTAAGCAAGTTACAGAATATGAGTGGTGGACCTGCTAAAGTAATTGTATAAGAGAGCGCAAAGGAAAGGTTTGAAGCATGATATCATTACAAGGGCAAGAATTACCCCCTAAAAACCTAAAATATATAAAGCTTGCGGCATCACAGCTTAATATGCATATAAGTACCGCTTAAAAGAAGATCTGGAAATGGTTAGCCGTGAAAGAAATATTATAGTTAATGTTCTTTGTGAAGGAGAATTATATACGCTTAAAACGTTCCCTGGTGAATACCGGAATTTAATGATGCTCCTATTCGATAGAATAAGTCCGGAAGATTTCGGAGAGTGTTTAGGAATGGGTAAATGTGCCACTTGCGTAGTCAGGATCATGGAAAACCAAAGCAAGTTAACATCATTCGATAGAAATGAAGAAACTACTATCGCTAAAGCTGGCATTGCAGGCAAAGATATGAGGTTATCGTGTCAGATATTGATAGATGAGCATATAAACGGGATTAAAATTGAATGTTTATAAAAAAAATAGAGAAGGTCACACAGGCCATGACGTATTTGAAAAGCGCTACAAAAACCTGGCGCAGGGGTGGTATTGACCGCAACCCTTATCCACCTTTACCTTTCCTTTAGAAATTGATTCCATGCAAGCTATGCATAATAAACGCTCAGCACGGCTAAAAGCAACATAACCCAATATAGGATAGTCTTTTGTTTCCTTGTTCTCTTCTGCTCACGAATTAATTGGTTCGTTTCGATTCACAATAATAGTTCTTCTTCATTTTTTGCAATCGCTAAAACGGCATACGCTTCTGAACCTTTAATGGTATGAATATTTGGTACCGTAATTACATTCCCAACATCTATAGCAGTGTTTGGCTTAGGCTCATTGTATTCGAATATATAGAAACTTGGTATAACCGAAAAAGACTACATTCTGCTCTGGGATACATGTCCCCTGAGGAATTTGGTCAAAAATTAAATAAACAAAATATTGCAGCTTAACTAAATGTCTATTTTTTTGTTGCAATTCCAGGGCCCCTTGTTTGCACATTAACCATTCATCTCTTGTTTCGCTTAAATATTGGTTAGTTATAGGACATTTTAAAAGACAACACTACCATATAAACGAATAGATTTAAATTATAGGGAAAAATTAATACGCCTTTCAAATGACAATAGTGAAAATATAGATATGACAACGATAAAAAATAAAAACTATCCCATCGAATATGCCCATTCAATAGCTATTGAAAACATAGCAAGCCTTCTTCAGGCAAATCAGCAAAATGGATTAAGCGAGGACGAAGTTGATAAAAGAATTGAAGCGTATGGTTTAAACAGCTATAAAGCACAAAAGCAAAAAAGTATTTTTCTATTACTTATAGAACAGTTCAAAAGTCCCATCATAGCGCTGCTTGTAGTGGCTGCCGGATTTTCTTTTTTCTTCCAGCACTGGATTGAAGGGTTTTCTATCATCGGAGTAATATTTATTACGGCAGCCTTAGGTTTTTTCATGGAATTGCAGGCCCGAAAATCAATGGATGCTTTGAAAAAAATGGATATAAACGTTTCAAAAGTCTGGAGGGATAATGCATTGAAAGAAATTCCTTCTGAAAGAATAGTACCCTCAGATATTTTACTATTAGAAGCGGGTGATATTGTCCAGGCTGATGGACGTTTATTTGAATTAAACCAATTTGAAGTCGATGAATCTGCATTAACAGGAGAATCATTGCCGGTAACTAAAAATTTGGAAACTCTTAAAAAACATACTGATCTGGCTGATCAGGCTAATATGATATTTAAAGGTACTTCCATCGTAAAGGGAAATGCCAAAGCCATCATAATCGGAACAGGGTTTCATACCGAACTGGGCAAAATCACTTCGCTGGTAGAAAGTTCCGAAATGGTGGTGACTCCACTCGAAAAGAAGCTGCAGGGTCTAACAAAGAAACTAATGTGGATCACGGCTGTTTTTGCCACTATTTTTATCGCTTCCGGAATTCTTCAGGGGAAAGACCTTTACCTGATTATTGAAACTGCTATTGCCCTTGCGGTGGCAGCTATTCCTGAAGGGCTTCCGGTTGTTTCCACGATTGCATTAACTTATGGAATGATTAGGATGGCAAAAAAAAATGTGCTTATAAAAAGACTGGCTGCAGTGGAAACATTGGGTGGTATCAACACAATTTTTACAGATAAAACCGGCACGCTTACAGAAAATAAAATAGAGGTGAACAGCCTTTCATTTTTTGATGAAGTTATATCAGTTGAAAAAAATAAAATTGATACCAGTAATAGAATCACAAAAAAAAACAAGTCTGGCTTAGGCAATCTGCTGCTTATTTCAACTCTGTGTAATAATGCGGTTGCCAAAGGTACAGGAAATCACCAAAAATTACTTGGCGATCCTATCGAAATTGCATTGCTGCAATTTGTAGCCTCCAACAAAATCAATGCTAATAAAATAAATAAAGATTATCCTCGAGTGGCTGAAGAAGCATTTAGCTCGGAAACAAAGTTAATGGGCACCTTACATAAAAAAGGTGCTTCACATTTTGTAGCCGCTAAGGGCGCCGTAGAGGAATTAATACTCAAATGCAGTTTTTTTTGTAATGAAGATACGATAGCACCTTTCACAGAATCAGAAAAAAAGATATTTTTAAAAACAGCGGAAGAAATCCAGGCGCAGGGTGCGCGCGTATTGGCATTTGCTTTTAACGAAGGCAGCAAGATTGAAAAAAAAGACTTTTTAAAAGGTTTAACTCTGGCTGGTTTTATTGGATTTTTAGATCCCCCAAGGCTGGATGTCATCGGGGCATTGCAATCCTGCAGGGATGCCGGAATTAAGGTGATCATGATAACTGGAGATCACCCTGCTACTGCACTTAATATTGCTGAAAAAATAAAACTATCGGATACCACGAACATAGTTATTACAGGTAAAGAATTAGATAGGCATCAATCGAATAAAAAATTATTCGGGGCTACAATATTTGCCAGGGTCAGCCCCAAGCAGAAGCTGGAAATGGTAAGCCTTTATCAGAAAAGAGGGGATATTGTAGCAATGACGGGTGATGGTATAAACGATGCACCAGCCTTAAAAAAAGCGGACATCGGAATTGCCATGGGATTAAGAGGTACCCAGGTAGCAAAAGAAACAGCTGCCATAGTATTGAAAAATGATTCTTTTAAATCTATTGTGGCTGCTATCGAGCAGGGCCGGGTAATTTTTCAGAATATTAAAAGATTTTTAGTGTACCTGCTATCTTGTAACCTAAGTGAAATCTTCATCGTTTTTCTTTATGGGTTATTAAACTTCCCGTTTTCGATTCTTCCGCTACAAATTCTCTTCCTCAACCTTGTTACCGATATTTTTCCGGCCCTTGCTTTGGGCATGGGCAAAGGCAATAAATTAATAATGAAAGATCCGCCCCGAAATCCAAAGGAGCCTATTGCTGTTAAAAAAGATTGGGTCAATATAGTGGTCTATGCATTATTATTAGCAATGCCCATCATGTCAGTAACCTGGTACAGTAGTTATTACTTAAAGTATGATCCGGAAATCTGTAACAACATAACATTCTTTAGTCTTGCTCTTTCTCAACTTTGGCATGTATTCAACCTGTCTTCCCGTAAAATCTCTTTCTTAAAAAATGAGATTACCCGGAATAAATTTGTTTGGGCAGCTTTGCTGTTATGCATCACAATCATTTTAGTTTTTTATTGGGTTAACCCTCTAAAAGAAATACTTGGCCTCCAAACGCTCAATACCACTATGTGGTTAATAATAACTGCTACCAGTATTGCTCCGGTTGTTTTGATTCAATTATTAAAAAGAGGTTTAAAAATTATTGATTAAAAAATAATAATGCAGGAATTGGGTTTGGTTGATTCCGGAATATCGGGAAAAAGGAATTATGACAGAAACAATACCTATAATATATGAATAGGGGGCCAGATACCAGGTATGATTATTGGAGCCGGCTGTGCGAAATATAAAGTGGCAAGGATCAATTTATAATACTTAACTTTAAAAATCTCTTACCATGTCATTTCATTCATCTCCACTTAGGCATTGCCAGCTTTCTGATACGGTAATACTTAAGCTTAACTATTCCAAACATGCAAAACGTCAAAAAGGATAATTTATTTAAACATTACTGCGTTTTCAAAAATGATACTTCAGTAACAGAAAAGTAGATCAAACTTTGAATACCGGAAGTTTTGAACCGGTTTATTAATTTACTGGCTTCTTTCTCTTAAATCGAAAAGTCCTCCAAAATCACCAGTGTTAAGCTGATCTGTACTTGTTTCTTTTTAAAGTCGAAGCTTTTCAAGTATCTCTCTTATTATGAAGGTTATAACCAGTACAGTTTTCGATATTTTGTTGCGTTTGCGCGATTACTTTCAAGGAGACAATGCTATCCGAATTTACGATAATGAAGAGCCATTTCGCTCTGAGCTCTACAGTTCAGACCAGATGGACTCTTATGGCAAAGTAGTTGCCCGGGCGCACAAATTACAGAAAGGCCGTTCTTCTGATCAGTTGCTGAAAAGGCTGGATGACAATGAAAAAATATTGCTGGAAGTGCGAAACCTGTTGGTAGAAAGCATCAGGTCTGGCAAAACAATTACCCCCGGCGCCGAATGGCTGCTTGATAATTTCTACCTGGTAGAAGAACAGGTTGTAATAGCCAGGAAACATTTACCCAAAGGATACAGCGAAGGGCTGCCATACCTGGCAAATGGCATTTCATCCGGCATGCCACGCGTTTATGATATTGTTTTGGAAATAATTTCCCATAGCGATGGCCGGGTAGATGTAAAAAGCCTCAGTAGTTTTATCGCAGCATATCAAACATGCACTGTGCTTACCCTTGGTGAATTATGGGCAATACCGATTATGCTCCGTCTGGCTGTTATTGAAAACCTCCGCAGGGTTTCTGCAAAAATAGCATTGGACATGATCGATCATAACCTGGCAGATTACTGGGCCGACAGGATGATGGTAACTGTTCAAGAGGAACCAGGGAATTTAATTCTGGTTATTGCCGATATGGCACGGTCAAAGCCTGTATTAGACGGCCCCTTTGTTGCCGGCTTTACACGGGAGCTGCAGGGCAAGGGCCCTGCTTTGGCATTGCCGCTAAGTTGGATGGAGCAGCAATTGTCGGGGGTAGGTATAAGCAGCAATGACCTTGTCCGTCAGGAAAACCAAAAGCAGGCTGTCGATCAGGTATCTGTCCGTAATAGCATCGGTACATTGCGTTTCCTTGGTGCTACAGACTGGAAGGAATTTGTTGAAACGCTCAGTAGCATTGAACAGGTATTACGTCAGGATATTACAGGCACCTATCCTCTGATGGATTTTGCTACACGCGACAGATACCGGCATGTGGTAGAATCTATATCCAAAGCTTCCCCTTTGTCGGAAACAGAAGTAGCACAGAAGGTGCTTGAGCTGACAGGAAAACATAAAGATTTTGATCATAAATCTGAAAGGCATGAACACGTTGGCTATTATCTGATTGATAAGGGGCTAAAGCTGACAGAGAAGGCTTCAGGTATGCATTATACGCTGCGGCAAAAATTGCTCAGTGCTGCCAGCAGGATGCCCGTGTTTCTTTATCTGTTCTCTATAGCTTTCTTAACATTGATTGCCGCCACAGGGATGTTCTATCTGGCATACGCGTACGGTATTCATGGCACGCTGATGTTATGTTTGGTTGGCTTATTGTCGGTTTCAGGATCGGCCCAGCTTGCAGTTTCCCTGGTGAACTGGTTATGTACTATTTGGGTAAGCCCAAAATTGCTGCCCCGGATGGATTTCTCCAAAGGTATCCCTGTTGAATGCCGCACACTGGTAATAGTTCCTACCATGCTTTCCGGTAAGGCTTATATTGAAGAACTTGTTGAAGCCCTGGAAGTACGTTTTCTGGCCAATAAGGAAGCTAACCTGCATTTTGGTTTATTGACCGATTTTATTGATGCAAACTCAGAAGCCATGCCAGAGGATGAGGGCTTACTGGAATTAGCCAGCAATCGTATTAAGGAATTGAATCAAAAGTATAAACAGCCGGAACAGGATACCTTCTTTCTTTTTCACCGTCCAAGGACCTGGAATCCCAAAGAGCAGAAGTGGATGGGATATGAACGCAAAAGAGGAAAATTGTCTGCACTAAATGCGTTCATACGCGGGCGGGAGAATGATGGATTTTCTCTGGTCATCGGTAACTGCCAGATCCTGACCAATGTAAAATATGTCATTACTCTTGATTCTGATACACAGCTTCCACGGGAAGCCGCATGGAAATTTATAGCAACGATGGCGCATCCGCTCAACCATGCAGTATATAACCCGCAAAAAAGGCGTGTAACGGAAGGATATGGTATCCTTCAGCCCCGGGTGGGCTCAGATTTTCCTAAAACCTCTACTTCCCTGTACTTGCGCATGCAGGGTGATCTTTCTGGCATTGATCCTTATACCCGGGTTTCTTCAGATGTGTATCAGGATCTTTTCGGGGAAGGATCTTTTATCGGCAAAGGGATCTATGATGTTGATGTATTTGAACAGGCTTTGAATCAGGTTTTCCCGGAGAACCGTATCCTGAGCCACGATTTGCTGGAAGGCTGTTATATCCGCTCCGGTTTATTGAGCGATGTGCTTTTATATGAACCAGGTCCATCGAAATACAGAGCAGATATCAAACGCCATCATCGCTGGATAAGGGGCGACTGGCAGGTCGGTGCCTGGATGCTGCCTTTCATTACAGGCGGCAATCGCCGTTTAACAACTAACAAACTCTCAGCTTTATCGAGGTGGAAAATTTTTGATAACCTCCGCAGAAGCCTGTTGCCACTATCTTTGCTGTTTCTTTTATTAATGGGCTGGTCTGTACTGCCTTTTCCCTGGTTCTGGACATTGGCGGTCACTATCATCATTTTATTGCCAGTAATGGCAGCGGCAGGTTGGCAATTGATGAACAAAGCTATTGATCTGACTTTTAAGGCACACCTGGCCGAAGTTGGCGCCTCCGTAAGGGACACACTAATCCGGTTTATATTCGGCATTGCTGTTTTACCTTATGAAGCCTTTAAATATACTGATGCTGTTATGCGCACCAATTGGCGCATGATTGTTAGCAGAAAGAACCTTCTGGAATGGACCACCTCTGATGCTGCATCCAAAAATGCCCGAAATGATGTGTGGTCGGTTTATAAATCTATGTGGATAGCGCCTCTGTTGTCTCTTGCGGGTATAGGTTTGTTATTGTACACCAATCCTGCAACATTTTATGTCGCTTCCCCGATGCTTATCCTGTGGTTTTTGGCACCGGCCCTCGCATGGCGCCTGAGCAAGCCCCAAACAGAAGACACCCCACAGCTTGATGAAGAAGAAACGTTGTTCCTTCACAAATCTGCCCGTAAAACATGGTCTTTTTTCGAACAGTTTGTAACAGCAGAAGAGAACTGGCTGCCACCTGACAACTTTCAGGAACAACCCGTTGCGGCTATCGCTCACCGCACGTCACCGACGAATATGGGCCTGGCTTTACTTGCCAATCTTACTGCTTATGATTTTGGCTATATCGCTGCCGGCGAACTGGTATTCAGATGTAACAATACCCTGCAGTCTATGCTTAAGCTGGAGCGGTATAAGGGACATTTTTATAACTGGAATGATACGATATCATTACGGCCCCTGCAGCCCAGGTATGTGTCCACTGTTGACAGCGGTAATCTTACCGGGCTTTTACTCACGTTACGCCAGGGGCTTTTAGCCCTGCCCAATCAGCCCATATTAAGTGGGAGTGTATACCAGGGGCTAAGGACTACTGCTGGTATTATCCAGGATTTTTCGAAAGGACATGATGCTGAAATAACCGACAAGGTATTAGCTATATTGAGTGTTGCTGCTAATGAAGGCAGCAGTTCATTAAGCAGTGTAAAAAAGCATCTCGATGAACTGACGGTTCTTATTGATGAATTAACCATACAACAGGAAGATAGCGGAACAGATTTGTACAGATGGACAAACAGGTTGTCATTGCAAATACAGCGTATCCGGGAGGATCTGACACAACTGGTTCCCTGGGTGGAATTATTGCCGGCTCCGGAGCATTTCGCTCACCTTGCAGCAATAGATCACATCCCTTCGCTGCTTTCAATTCAGGATACGCCTGGTTTATTTTTGCAGCATATTGACCGTTATCAACAACAGGAGAACAGTGCTGAAGAAAAGGAATGGTTAATCAGTATGCGTTCACTCCTTGCAAAGGAAAGCAGCCTGGCGGCTGAAAGGATTATTTTGTTGGAGCAAGTGGCTGAACAATGCGAACAGCTAAGTAATGTGGAGTATGACTTCCTTTTTAATAAATCAACCTCTCTTTTAAGGATTGGCTATAATGTTGATGAGCAAAGGAAGGATGATAGTTATTATGACCTATTGGCATCTGAAGCAAGGTTAGGCGTTTTTACTGCTATAGCACAGGGAAAGCTGCCACAGGAAAGCTGGTTTGCCCTGGGGCGCTTACTGACTAATTCCGCAGGAGACCCGATATTACTATCATGGGGCGGATCAATGTTTGAATACCTTATGCCCCAACTAATAATGCCCGCTTATGAAAATACATTGCTATACCAAACCAATAAGGCCACAGTAAAACGGCAAATAGAATATGCGGGTCAGCGGGGTGTTCCCTGGGGTATTTCAGAATCGGGATATAATATGGTAGATGCTAACCTGAATTATCAGTACCGTGCATTTGGTGTGCCAGGGCTCGGATTGAAGCGGGGACTGGAAGAAGATATTGTTATAGCACCTTATGCTTCCATGCTGGCTTTGATGATATCGCCCGCAAAGGCATGTACCAACCTTCAATTATTATACAAAGAAGGATTTGAAGGTGAGTTCGGCTTCTTTGAGGCTATAGATTATACGCCCAGTCGCTTGCCAAGGGGCAAGGATAATAGCATTGTACACTCTTACATGGTGCACCATCAGGGTATGGGGCTGCTTTCGCTGGCTTATGTGCTGTTGAATAAGCCCATGCAGCAAAGGTTTGTATCGGAACTTCGCTTTCAGGCGACATTATTGTTGCTTCAGGAACGCATACCCAGAACCTCAATTTTTTATGCACATACTGCAGACCTTATCGAAACACATACCGAAGCTACAGATGTACAGGTACGCATCATCACTACGGCCAATACCACGATGCCCGAAATTCAGCTTTTGAGCAATGGACGCTATCAGGTTATGATCACCAATTCCGGCGGGGGATACAGCCGTTGGAAATATATAGCTGTTACCCGCTGGAGGGAAGATGCCACAAAAGATCACCATGGTATATTCTGTTATATTAAAGACTTAAGCACTGGCAACTTCTGGTCTAATACTCATCAGCCAACGTTGCATCCTGCCAAAAGTTATGAAGCAATATTTTCGCAGGGGCATGCCGAATTCCGCAGGCAGGATGACGGGATTGAAACCAAAACAGAAATAGTGATCTCCCCCGAAGATGACACGGAAATGAGAAGGGTAAGGATAACGAACAAAACACAGTCAGTAAAGATTTTAGAGATTACAAGTTATGCCGAAATAGTAATGGCAACCCAGGCTTCTGATGAATCGCATCCCGCGTTTAGTAACCTTTTTGTGCAAACAGAAATTATACCGGAACATAAAGCCGTTTTATGTACACGCCGACCACGCTCCGAGGAGGAAACGCCGCCGTGGATGTTCCACCTCATGGATGTTCGTGGCGCTGCTGTTGAAACAGCGGTATCCTATGAAACAGACCGTATGCAGTTTATTGGCAGGGGAA
Organism: Daejeonella sp.; assembly: GCA_037719315.1. Taxonomy (GTDB): domain Bacteria; phylum Bacteroidota; class Bacteroidia; order Sphingobacteriales; family Sphingobacteriaceae; genus Daejeonella. The sequence continues at coordinate 29,212 of JBBJNR010000017.1, read as the reverse complement.
AAACACTGGCACACCCGCAGGCTATGGATGTTGATCTGCTTTCAGGCAACCAGGGATCGGTGCTGGACCCCATCATGTCTATTCGTTATCGCATTAGTATAAAGCCTGACCAAACGGCTACTATTGACCTGATTTATGGAATAGGCGAAACAAAAGAAGCCTGTGAAGGCTTGATGCATAAATACCAGGACCAGCATCTGAGAAGTCGTGCTTTTGAGCTTTCCTGGACCCATAGCCAGGTGCTGCTACGGCAAATTAATGCAACGGAAGCTGACGCACAATTGTACAATAGCTTAGCAGCATCTGTTATTTACGCCAATGCTAATCTACGTGCCGAAGCGGCAGTGATCAATAGTAATTTCAGGGGACAATCAGGGTTGTGGAGCCACTCTGTTTCTGGCGATCTGCCTATTGTATTGCTGCACATATACGACCCGAAAAGCATAGAATTGGTTAGTCAAATGGTGCAGGCACATGCTTACTGGCGGTTGAAAGGACTGGCCGTTGACCTGGTCATATGGAACGAAGATCACGGTTCTTACCGGCAAATTTTACAAGAACAGATCCAGGGGCTGATAACTGCGGAAGCAGGCGGCAATTTGGTCTATAACAAGCCTGGTAATATTTTTGTAAAATCTGCAGATCAGATATCTTCTGAAGACCGCATACTTTTTGAAAGCGTTGCACGGGTAATCATTGATGATAACAAAGGGACTTTATCAGAACAGGTACAGCGGCATCATCGAGAAGAATTATTGCCACCATTATTGGAAACGAAACCAATTACAGCGCAGGAAATTCAGCATATAATGGCTTTACCTGATGATCTTTTGTTTTTTAACGGAACCGGCGGGTTTACCCCTGACGGGAAAGAATATAAAATCATAACAGACAAAAAAGACACTACCCCGGCACCCTGGGCCAATGTTATTGCTAACCCTAATTTTGGCACCGTAATTTCTGAAAGCGGTTCTGCCTATACGTGGGCCATCAATGCTCATGAATACCGCATTACTCCCTGGAGCAACGACCCTGTAAGTGATATTGGGGGCGAGGCTTTTTATTTGCGTGATGAAGATACGGGCAGTTTCTGGTCTACCTCTCCTTTCCCCGCCGGAGGGGAAGCACCTTATATTACTACACATGGCTTTGGTTACACCATTTTTAACCATATAGAACAGGGAATTTCTTCGGAGATGTGCGTATTTGTAGATAAGGCTTTGCCTGTTAAATTTATTGTGCTGAAAATAAAGAACCAGTCGGGACGGGAGCGTAAATTTTCGGCCACAGGTTTTCTGGAAATTATTCTGGGTGATGTACGTTCCAGGACGAACATGCATATACTTTCAGAACAGGATACCAGCACCGGGGCATTGCTGTTTAGGAACAGGTACAATTCTGCTTTTGCGGATCGTGTTGCTTTTTTTAAAGTATCCGGTGGTACCGATTTCAGTTTCACTGCCGACCGTTCAGAATTTATTGGCAGGAATAGAAACCTGGAGAATCCACAGGCCCTTAACCGGAAAAAACTTTCAGGCAGGAATGGTGCCGGTATGGATCCTTGTGCCGCGTTACAGGTAAAATTTGATTTATTTGACGGAGAGGAAAAAGAAATTATATTCCAGATTGGAAATGAAGAAAATTCCCCGGCAGCTAATGCTTTAATCCGAAAATTTACAGATAAAGATATCGTGATGCAGTCCTTGCACGATGTAAAGGAATATTGGAAAGAGGTTGTAGGCGCCGTTGAGGTAATCACTCCCGATAAATCCCTGAATATATTAGCTAATGGCTGGCTTACTTATCAGACCATGGCCTGCAGAATATTTGCACGGAGCGGTTTTTACCAATCTGGCGGCGCATTCGGTTTTAGAGATCAGCTGCAGGATGTACTGTCCTTATTACACACCCGGCCCGGGCTGGCAAGGGAACAAATACTTTTAAGCGCATCCAGGCAGTTTGCAGAGGGCGATGTACAACACTGGTGGCATCCGCCTGAGGGAAGAGGCGTTCGTACACGCTGTTCTGATGACTTGCTCTGGCTGCCATTCGTTGTTTCCAGATATATTGCCACTACAGGAGATATGGACATCTTAGCCGTACCAGCCGGTTTTCTGGAGAGCCGTACATTGAACCAGGGGGAGGATTCAGTTTATGACCTCCCGGTTAGCGGCAACCTGACTGGCACTTTGTATGAACATTGTGTTCGTGCAATCAAGCATAGCCTTCATTATGGGGAACATGGTTTACCTCTGATAGGTTCGGGGGATTGGAACGATGGCATGGATCAGGTAGGTAATAAAGGCCTCGGAGAAAGTGTATGGCTAGCTTTTTTCCTGTATGATGTACTGGTACGATTTGCAGATGTTGCAAAGAATTCTGGTGATACTATGTTTGCGGAGATATGTAAAAAAGAAGCAGCTACACTACAATCGAACATAGAAGCATCTAGCTGGGATGGCGAGTGGTATAAGCGTGCCTATTTTGATGACGGTACTCCGTTAGGTTCAAAGGAAAATAATGAGTGCAGTATTGATGCTATTGCCCAAAGCTGGTCGGTATTATCTGCTGCAGCTTCTAGTGAGAGAAAGGTTATGGCGATGGCTTCTCTTGATAAATACCTGGTAAAAAGAGACCTGAAGCTTATCCAACTGCTTGATCCGCCGTTTGATGCAGGCGGTCTCAATCCGGGTTACATCAAAGGATATGTGCCGGGTGTACGGGAAAATGGCGGTCAATATTCCCATGCTGCTATTTGGGCGCTGATGGCCTTTGCAGCTTTAGGTGAACGAGAAAAGACTTGGGAATTGTTTAGCATGATCCATCCCTTAAGTCATTCTTCCAATGCCGCTGCTATGCAGGTATATAAAGTAGAGCCTTACGTGATGGCAGCAGATGTTTATGCTAATAAATCGCATAAGGGACGGGGGGGCTGGACCTGGTATACAGGCTCCTCGGGCTGGATGTACCAGTTTATTTTGGGTTCCTTATTAGGTATGGAGTTAAAAGTGGATCTGTTGAAATTCAAACCTTGTTTTCCTTTGGATTGGCCTTTTGTATCCATAATATACCGTTATGGAAGCTCAATTTACAAGATCACCGTGTTTCAGGTAGATAATAATGTCAATTCCTGGTGGAAAATGGAAGATAAGCAAGGCAAGGGTGATGCGATAATACTTATAGATGATGGGATGGAACATAAGGTTGAAGTGTATATCCGTAACTCAGAAAGATCTGTAAAAAACGCAGTTCTGCCAGGTCAAGGTTCTCAGCCCGATAAACCGGCTTTAGATCCCGCATAAACTCTTTCTGGTCTTTTGAAGCCACATATTTTAACTGTTTCGGATCTGGTGGGCGATGCAGTTCTGAACCTCTGTTTGTGGGAACACGGTATTGATGGCCGGCTGAAAAACGTTTAGATTATCGATACAGGCGATCAGGATATCCTGTACCCCGCGGTTTCTGTAAATCAGTCAGTCATCAGCTTAAACTTCTTCGGGTACGCTTTTCTTTCTCGTGACATAGTTTCTGTTAAGATATTAAAATTCTCTTAACTTACTGTCCGTTCAAATGTAGCAACTGCAGCCCGGAAACATTAGTAAGTCGCAAGGGTGTTTCGAGTGATCGGAGATCTGAAGTAAGCGGGACTATCCCGCAGTATTGCGGGATACCGAAGTTCACAATCAGGATCAATACTCCGGTACCGTAAAAATGATGCAGGTCCCTTTTCCCCTTTCACTTTCAATGCGAATGGTGCCGCCATGCTGGGTAACAAAATCTTTTACAAGTATTAAACCCAGGCCGGAGCCTTTTTCATTATTTGTACCTGATAACTGGATAGAAGCAGAGTTCGTGAACAGATTTTCTCTGGTATGTTCCTCCATACCGATACCTGAATCCATGACACAAACCTCCACCATCTTATCTATCCTTTGAGCGGTTATCTTTATTAATCCGACATGCGGAGTATATTTAATGGCATTTGTAACCAGGTTTTGAAGAATAGAACGAAACATCAATGTATCTGCATTTACATAAAGATCAAAAGGAACTTCATTTTCAAGAACAATATTTTTTTGCAGGGCATTTGCTTTTAACAAATCCAAACTCTGATCCACCGCCCGAACCAAATGTAATTTTTCGGGATTTATAGATGTTTTATCCTTTTGCAATTTGGCCCATTCAAGCAGTTCATTCAATTGCTGAAGAATTTTATTAGAGGTACTATGAATGATCTTTACTAATGGCTGGATTCCGTTAAAAACAGGATTTTCTGTATCGAGGCGTAATTTATTCGATGAGATCAGCAAAGCAGTTAAAGGGTTGCGTAGATCATGGGAAATAATGGACAGAAACTTGTCTTTAGATAAATTCAGATCTTTTAGTTCGTGATTCAGGTTTTCCAGTTCGCAGGTTCTTTCAAAAACCCGATTCTCAAGGTCCTGATTCAGGTAAAGAAGATCCTCATTGATCCTGATCAGTTTTTCTTCCTGTCGCAGTAAAAGCTGAGCCTTTTCATATAGTTCTTCATTAGCTAACCTTAATTCCTCCTTCTGTACTTTTAAAACTTCTGATAAAATAATTAGATCTGCTGCTCGTTTTTCTTTCTCATCATTTTGAAAGGCAAGTTCTTCGTTGGCAATTACTAACTCTGCTGCTCTTTTTTCTTTCTCTTCGTTTTGAAATACAAGTTCTTTGTTAGCGGTTTCCAATTGGGCAGTACGCTGTATCAGATATTCTTCGGCTTCTTTGCGATCGGTAATATCTACCCTGATGGCGAGATATTGATAGGGTTTGCCCTGTTCATCCAGAAAAGGAACGATGGTAGTATCCACCCAATAAAAGCTTCCGTCCTTGGCTTTGTTTTTAAGTTGCCCTTTCCATATTTTTCCTTTGGCGATAGTAACCCATAAATCACGAATGAATTCTTTAGTGTGATAACCCGAATTAATTATGCGGTGGTCTTGTCCGATTAGCTCTTCCTCGCTGTGCTTTGTTATTTTACAAAAATTATTGTTTACTTTTTTAATAATCCCCTTTTGGTCGGTAAAGGCTATTATAGATGATTCATCCAATGCATACTTATAATAAAATATTTCCTTTAAATTTTTCTGAAGGAGTTCAGCCGATTTATTAAGCTTTTCGTTAGCAATAATAAGCTCCTCCGCCCTTTTTTCTTTTTCTTCATTTTGAAATGCAAGTTCCTTGTTAGCAATAATTAATTCTGCTGCCCGTTTTTCTTTCTCGTCATTTTGAAATACAAGTTCTTTGTTAGCAATGATCAGCTCTGCTGCCCGTTTTTCTTTCTCGTCATTTTGATAGGCAAGTTCTATGTTAGCGATGCTTAATTCTGCTGCCCGTTTTTCTTTCTCATTGTTTTGAAAGGCAAGTTCTTTGTTAGCAATGATTAATTCATCCGATTTTTTTCTTTTAACCATATTCTGTCTTGGCAATTTGTTTTGTTTTAAAATTGAGGCGCTTCTTGCTATTGGAGATGGAGCTTTGCGATGGAATGCTTAGAAGTTAATAAAAAAAATCAAAACCGGTGTATTTTTCTAATAAACAATTATTGAACAGCCATTAAATGACAGATATTTTTATTGTTTTAATCATCCAATTCTATACATCCCTAATCTTTAGTCCTCAACATTTCATTCACTTCATCTTTATCAAAATGTTCAGGGTCAAATACTCCTTCCAACCACTCAATAAAAGCTATCATATTCTTCATGGTTTGGTTATTTTAATATTTCCAACATATTTGAGTAACCCCTTCCTTAATTTCTATATTTAAAAAACACCCACCTCCTGGTTAAAGGTGTGAATTATAAACCCCTCCACTCCCCTCTTTTGTAATTCAAATCTTGAGTTATGACAGCAGTATCTCAACATGGCAAAGGAGTAAGATCTCTAATGCCTACAAAAGACCATGCTCACTCTGGGTGACAGATTCAACCAAACCTCCCTTCTTTCAAGTGACAATTTGCTTTGATCAGAAAGGCTTTGAGCTGAAGGATGCAGAAACCTTTTTTAACGAATACAACCAGCGAAGATGGAAAGGAAAAAAAGGAATGCAAGTCAAAAACCGGAGAGCTAAAGCTCTGGATTGGATGTGGCAAAGGCAAAAGAACCAACCTTATTTAAGAACCAAATCAAAGTTGATGCTTAAGTAATTTAAGAACTGCAGGAAGTAGACCGCCTCGTTGAAGCAGTTAGCAAGATGTATTTTTGCTATACAAAAATATCTTGCCCAGCCTCCGAAGTCGGTTCGGGGGAAAGGCCTCGAAACTCGGCCTTTCTGAGACACTAAAAAAATCATACAAGAGGGCACATCCTTGTAAAATCACTTTGATGACTCTGATCAATTTTGGCTCATGCCAAGAAAGAAAGCTGCTGATCAGGATAAACTATTGAACAGATCCATCTTTATCCGGATGAATGAGAAGGATCATCAAAGCTTGGAAAAGATAGTGCGTGAAAGCAATTGCAGGTCAGTCAGCGAGGCCGCCAGAAAAATCCTCTTCAAAAATAGGATTAGCTACTTTCATAAAGACATATCCATGAATGGCCCGATGGAAGAACTGGCTTCCATCCGTAAGGAGCTGAAAGCAATAGGTATTAATATCAACCAGATTACAAAAGCCTTCCATACCACCAGCGATCCCGAGAGAAAATATGTTTATTCCATGAAAGCATTTAACAAAAACCAGGAGATTGAAGAAAAAGCAGACAGGCTACTGGAAATCGTTTCCCAGCTTACCCTCAAATGGTTGCAAAAGTGAGAAGTGGGAAAAGCATACGGGGCGTATTGCATTATAACGAACATAAGGTGCAATCCGGGACAGCCCAACTGATCTTAGCCAGCCGTTTTAGCTGCGATATTGATCGGCTGTCTTTCCACGACAAGCTTAACCGGTTTCAAAAGATCACCATGCTGAATGAAAAAGCAAAAACCAATACCCTGCATATCTCCCTGAACTTTGACCCAGGCGAAAAATTAAGCATAACACAGCTTCAAAATATTGCCAATACCTACATGGACAAAATCGGCTTTGGAGAGCAGCCTTATTTAGTTTATAACCATACCGATGCCGGGCATCCCCATATCCATATTGCCACGATCAACATTCAACCGGACGGACAAAGGATCGATATTCATAATATCGGACGTAACCAGTCTGAACTGGCCCGGAAAGAAATTGAGATCGACTTTAAATTAGTTAAAGCAAGCAGTAAGAGCAAACAGGAACACCCTCTTAAACCGGTTCAACTTCAAAAAGTGATTTATGGAAAATCTGAAACCAAACGGGCAATTACCAATACGGTTAACGAAGTGATCCGTTCTTACTGCTTTACCTCGTTAGCTGAACTAAACGCCGTGTTAAAGCAATTCAACATAATGGCGGACAGGGGATCTGAGGGTACGGTCATGTATGAAAATAAGGGATTAATGTATAGCCTTCTGGATCCGAACGGAAATAGAGCAGGCGTTCCAATTAAAGCCAGCTCAATCTATGGCCAGCCAACTATCGCTAACCTGGAAAAGAAGTTTGCTCAGAACCGGGATAGAAGGAAACCTTACAAAATACCGCTTCGGTTAAAACTGGATAAAATCCTAACCAGCCCAAGTTTGACAAAAGATTCGTTTATTCAGCAACTTCAGAAGCAAAATATCCAAGTGCTTTTCCGGGAAAATGACCAGGGCTTTACCTATGGTATCACCCTTATTGACCATGGCAGCAAAACAGTGTTCAACGGAAGTGACCTTGGAAAAGCTTACAGTGCAAAAGCATTAACAGATCGCTTTATCCCGGCAGAAGCAAAGCAGCCGGTTACAAAAGTATCAAAATGGGCTCCAAAAACTCAACAGGAAGCAGTCCAGCCTGACCTGTTGGCTAAAGAACAAAGCAATCTGCTGGAGATGTTATTGGGAAAAGCAGATGAAGGCCAGCAGCTAATGATCCCACGAAAGAAAAAAAGAAAAAGCAGGGGCTTCCGGCGATAAGCATTTTATCCTGACATTAAAATTAATTACCATGCAAACCGGAGAAAACATACAGGGATTACGCAAGATCATTGACTTTACCAGACTATTAAGTCTCCTGGTATTAGCCATTCATGTATATATATCCTGCTATGGTGCATTTAAGCAGTGGCAGTTAAGGGTAGGAATTGTTGACCATCTACTGGATATAATAATAAAAACCGGCATCGCAGACGGCAACCTGAAACCTAAATTCATTGCCCTGGGATTGCTTGCAGTATCTCTTATTGGTGCAAAAGGCAGGAAGGATGAAAAGATCAGCATGAAAACTGCTATGACCTATATCGGTATAGGTCTGGTAATTTACTTCATCACCGGCTTTTTCCTACAACTGCAAATTAGCCTGATCACTGTAGCAATTCTGTATATGGGTTTAACAGGAGCAGGTTACTTATTGATCCTGACAGGGGGCACCTTACTATCCCGGCTATTAAGCATTCGGTTACAGGGTGATATCTTTAACCGGGAGAACGAAACCTTTCCACAGGAGGAAAGACTGTTGGAAAACGAATATTCAATTAACCTTCCAGCTCAATACAATCTTAAGGGCAAGATTAGAAGGAGCTGGATCAATATCATCAATCCTTTTAGGGCATTGCTGGTTATTGGTACTCCCGGATCTGGTAAATCATACTTCGTGATCCGGCATGTTATTGACCAGCATATCCGCAAAGGGTTCACGATGTTCGTTTATGACTTTAAATTCGATGATCTCACAATCATCGCATATAATACCCTGCTGAGATATAGAAGTAATTATAAAAGACTTCCTAAATTCTATATAATCAACTTTGATGATCTGTCCAGGAGCCACCGATGTAACCCTCTTGATCCGCATAGCATGACTGATATTACCGATGCTACTGAATCGGCACGGACGATTATGCTGGGCTTGAATATGGAATGGATCAAAAAGCAAGGCGACTTTTTCGTAGAAAGCCCTATCAATTTTGTAACAGCCATCATTTGGTTTTTAAAAAAATATGAAGATGGAAAGTTCTGTACGCTGCCCCATGTCATTGAACTGATGCAGGTGGATTATGATGATCTCTTCCCTGTATTGAGGACTGAAAAAGAAATTGAAGCGCTAATAAACCCTTTTATTTCAGCGTATGTCAATAAGGCCAGGGAGCAGCTTGAAGGCCAGGTGGCCAGCGCCAAGATTGGAATGGCCCGGCTCTCTTCGCCACAATTATACTGGGTTTTATCCGGCAACGACTTTACACTGGACATCAATAACCCGGATGAACCAAAGATTGTCTGCATGGGCAATAACCTGCAAAAAATTCAAGTGTATGGAGCTGTATTGTCGCTCTACGTTACCCGCCTGGTGAAACTGGTAAACCGGAAAGGGATGCAGAAAAGCAGTCTGATATTTGACGAGTTCCCTACGATCTACCTGAACAATATTGACAGCCTGGTAGCAACCGCCCGCTCGAATAAGGTTGCCACAACTTTAGGAGTGCAGGATTTTAGCCAGCTTAAAAAAGATTACGGCAAAGACCAGGCAGAAGTGATTATGAATATCGTTGGCAACATTGTGAGCGGTCAGGTGGTCGGTGATACTGCAAAACAACTCTCTGAGCGTTTTGGTAAGATTATACAAGAGCGGAATAGTATATCAATTAACAGCGCAGATACTTCTGTAAGCAAATCTACCCAGCTTGATTATGCCGTTCCCGCATCGCGGATCGCTTCGCTTTCATCCGGCGAATTTGTGGGAATGATTGCAGATGATCCTGATAATAAAATTGAGCTAAAGGTTTTTCATAGCCAGATTCAGAATGACCATCAAAAAATTAATCGCGAAATAAATGATTTCAAGCCTTTACCGGAGATCATAAAAGTTACTCAGGAAGAGATACAAGTGAACTATAATCAAATTAAAAGCGATGTTGTGGAATTGATTGCATTTGAAGTGCAAAAATTGCAATCCAACATCTCAAAAGCTAATGAGAATTATGATATTCAAGATGGAGGTAATTCACTTTCGTTGTAATGGTTTTGACAAAAGAAAGTTTATTCTAACCCGTTGTGCGGTTTTATTCTAATTAAGTGCAGATTTGCAGCTTTAACGACACTTGGAGAACTAATATTGAAAATTGCTTTACTTTTAAAAATAAATAGCTGGGAATACTAAATGGGAAGTTGAATGGAACAAGAAACTGAAAGATGTTGGCTAATTAAAAAATATCCAAATAATATTATATCCGGCGTTGGAGCAACCTTCAACCTAATTTTCATCAATAATAAGCTAAGTAGAGATTGCTATTGTAAAGTTTTTACGCTTAAAGATAAAAAAATGAAAGGGAAGGCCTTTTTTATTGCTGTCCAGGGATTCGGATATCAAACACTAATTAAAAAACACTTCGGGGCCTTCGATAAATCTCTCCCTCCCCCAAGGGATAAATTAGTTAGGGTTTGTGGAGCTACAATAGACCTGGAATGGATGTTCTCGAACTTGGAAAATATTGGAGAAATTAAGGAAATGATAGAATGATTTCTCAACGCATCGTTATGAAATCAAAAGAGCCGTTCTAGTAACAACTCTTTTGATAGGATTCTGCTTGATGTATTTATTTTAGGAGTTATCGCTCATTCTGCTCAATGCCACTGAGTTGGATTTCTACATCAGGTATAGGCAAAATATACCTTTTTTCGTTCGGCTGCAACACTGCCTGCTGATTGCTAACGCTCCTGCTTAAGGCAACCGCAAAACGACTCTCAGAATTCAGGCGTCTCAGATCCGTCCACCGGGTGCCTCTGAGTAAAAGTTCCTTTTTGCGTTCAGCCAGGATTAGAACTAGAGCCTCATCTGCAGTTTGGGCAGTCAGAGACTGAAACGTTCCTTTCTTCCATCTTTTCTCAAGTAATGTATTTAAGGCTTGCAACGCGGTTGAAGTATTCCCTTTTCTGGCTAAGCATTCTGCTTTAATAAGGTATAACTCATCCACGGCAATTCCGCCGAAAAACATGAGGTTACCTGTATAGGTGCCTCTGAAATTCCAGTCGCCGGAAACATTTTTAAGAAAGAAGGCTGTTTTTCGCAGGTCGTTAATATGGTAAGCATTATAATCGGCCACCGGTATTATGGCACGACTAGCAAAGCTATATGACATGACAGAGCTATAGAAAATTATTTCCTCATTAGTACCTAAAATAGGCTTATTAAGGGCCATATTTAAGGTATTATAATCTACCAGGCTGGAATATTTGCTTAAAGCGCTTTCGGCATTTATCAGAGCTTTATCATAATCTTTCATGGAAAGAAAAACCCTGGCTAAAAGCGCATAGGCTGCCACTTTAGACGGTCGTGTTTTATAATCGGTTTTATCAGGTAGTAACAGAACGGCTGTTTCCAGGTCGGCTATGATCCGGTCGTACGTTTCCTTTAATGAGGCTCTCGGGATCTTCAAGGTTACATCAGCGGATAGACGCAGCGGTATCCCTTTTTCGCCTGCAGCATTGGAGGAGTAGGGTGCTGCAAATACCTGGGCGAGCTGGTAAAATGCGTGGGCGCGATAGAAGAGGCAGCTACCTTTTAAAATATCCCAGGTTGCGGGAGATTCGCTTTCTCTTCCTGATTCTTCCAGTCCGTCAAGAACAGCATTGGCATAAAATACTTGCTGATAAGGTCTGTTCCAATCATTCAACTGGCTTCCGGCATCATATATCTCTTTATTCCATAGGTAGGCGTTTCGATCCAGGCCGGATAGGGAAGTATACAATGCGTCTGTAAGATAATATTCGTCTCCACTGATCACTCCGAGCGCTGGGACCAGATTCATTATTGACTCATTGTCGAGCAAGGTTTGGAAGTCTTTCAATGATCTTGGAATTAACAGGGCCTTGTCAGGCTTTTTTTCCAGAAAGTCTTTTTCGCATGATACTAAGCAAATACTAATTAGCGCTAGCATGCACAGTTTTATAGTTTTCATTTTCGTTTTTTTTTTAGATGTTTAATGAATAGGAACAAGGATTTACAGATCAAAACGTAAACCTGCAGCAATGGTGCGCGGTGGCGGACCAGTTTGAAAGTCAGGGTCTATTCCTGAATCATTGGCTTTCCACAGCATCCCAAGGTTATTTCCATACAGGTAAACCTGGGTTCGCCTGAATGGCAGTTTCAAACCGCTTCTTTCCAAATCATACGTTACATTTATATCTCTAAGCCGGATGTGATCTCCCTTTTCAACCAGCGCTGAAGAGTAGATAAAGAGATTATCGCGGTTGGTATTAGTCGCTGCGGGTATTGATGGTACATTCGTGAATGCTTCATCTCCCGACTTTTGCCATCGGATCGCATAATCACCGTGGCCGCCCTGGCCGGTTAGAACCGTATTAAAACGTACCGAGTTTTTTCGGAAGTAGTAACCCAGGCGGTAGGAGATATTAGCGGATAGTGATAATCCTTTCCAGGTGAATGTGTTTCGCAACGCTCCGGATAAGATTGGTCTGGAAGAGCCGTGATAGACAATATTATCGGGCGTGGCCGCACCAATAATACCGGAATAATTTTTACTTGTTGCATCGTTAAGGTAGCCTTGCGGGTCACCCGTTAGCGGATCAAGTCTCGCCCATGGATACGAATAAACCGAATACAATGACCTGCCCGTAACCGGGTACCGGGCGGCATCTGCGCTTTGAACCAGGGACGTGGCGGTGCTGGCAACTTTATAGTCAAGCACCTTGTCGGTGGCATAGCTAACGATCAGGTCTGTATTCCATGCCATCGAACCTTTCACATTAGCACTGCTGATCAGCGCATCAATACCATTCCCACTGATCGAAGCCGTGTTGCCTTTGAATTGAGTTATACCAGTGGATGGCGCGTAAGGGGTAAAGCCGATCAGATCTAGCCCGCGTTTATGAAAGTAATCAATACTTCCCTTTATCCGCTGGCCCGCTAAGCTAAAGTCCATGCCCAGGTTGATCATCTTGATCCGTTCCCAACGCAGTTCCGGATTAGGCGGGTTGGTGATCAATGCAAAAGGGAGTTTATTAACAGGCGTCACATTCACCGATAGGAGGGCGGTGGTGTAAGCGGTCACCGTTTTATCTATATTTCCGTTATAGCCGTAGGTGGCCCTTATCTTAAATTCAGGCAGCCAGTTAAGGCTATAAAAGCTCTCGCGGCTTACATCCCAGCTAGCCCCGGCCGACCATAACGGTACTCCTTTTTGATTGACCCGAACGCCGAACAGGTTGGATTGGTCCATTCTTCCGCTTGCTGAAAGCGTATAACGGCCTTTATAGGTATACGCGGAATTCATGTAATAAGAAATAAAGCGGTCATTCAGTTCCGACTGAAAATCCTCATTCGGTATGCTCGTGCTGGCACCGGGGTTACTATATATTGGTACTTGGGTGATATAATCAACCACGTTGCTGCTCCCATACTCATCATCATATCCGTAAAGCCGATGCCCGCTATTCTGGGCGTTATAGGTTCGCATTTCCCATCCGGCAATGGCATTAATGGCGTGTTTCTGTTTCCAGTTATGATCGTAGCCGAGTTGCGCGCGGAGATTATGGCTGGTAATGCCCCCGTTCTGAAGATCAAGTATGTCTCCCAATGGGATATTCCGTTTCAGGGTTCCATTGGAGTTCAAATTTGTCATGTTATTGATCAGGTCGCGGGTGTAATAACTCTCCTGAGCCTGTAAATCACGTCCGTTTTCTGAAGTGCTGCCGAACTGGTAGAGAACATCGGCCGTTAAGCCTTCAAGCAGTTTATATTTCAGACCACCATTTATCCGGTAGTCTGAAGTTCTGCCGGTATTATTTCCTAAAGCCAGTTCTCTTAAAGGATTATACTCCCAGTTGAGCAGACCCTGTTGCTCTGCTGCTCCTATAAATAACGGCCTGTAATCGTGGGTAAGAGTAACAGGATTTCCCTGCCCATCAGTGAAACGGGCATAGGGATGTAAAGCCCTGTTCCCTGATAGGCGGATGGTCCCCGGATTATTTTGCTCCGTGCTCCGGTTGGTGTAATAGATACTGGTATTGATTTCGAGCTTTTGTTTTAATAAGGTGTAAGAATTGGCAGCGTTCAGGGTAATCCGCCGGTTTCCGTTGCCCAGAGAGGAAGAGAGGTTTCGGTCGTAACCTGCCGATAACAAATAGCGCTGGTTTTCACTTCCACCATTCATATTTACCGAATACTGCTGATTGACACTGCTCCGGTAAAGATATTTCTCCATGTCATCCCGGACATCCAAAAGCTTAAGCGCTTCAATCCGGGCGTCTGCCAGGGCCGGGGAAATGAGCCCGTCGCGTTTGGCAATTAAGAGCTCTACTACCGGGCTTAGCGGATTATTCTTATTGGTTGAGGTTTCCATGCTCCGGTAATAGTTTCTTGAAAACAGTACTTTCTCCATTTCAATAAAGTCAGCGGATGACATTTGAGGTTCATAGTAAAGATCCGGCTTATCGCCTGCGGTTATATTGCTGTTAAATGAAACCTGCGGCTTGCGATTGTATTTGCCTTTCTTCGTTGTAATGACAATAACACCATTACCAGCCCTCGATCCCCATATTGATGCTGCTGCGGCATCTTTAAGAACAGTAATGGATTCTACATCATTGGGATTGATCAGGTTTATATCTCCGTTATAAGGAAAGTTATCCAGCACAATAAGCGGCTGGGCATTAGCAAAGAGGGTACTTTGACCACGTATGCTCAATGAGTTTGCTCCTTTACGATTGAACACCAGGCCCGGGACCGCATCCTCCAGACGGCTTATGATATCCCCACTCACGCTGCGGTTCAAAAGGGTATTATCTACGTGGGCAAATGATCCAGTTGCTCTTTCTTTGGGGACAGACTGGTATCCGGTAGAAACCACCACTTCATCGAGAGCGTTTTCATCTTCGCTTAGCGCAATTACTAAAAGCCCCGTAACGGGCTGCTTTACAGCCTGCTCTTTAAATTTAAATCCCATGAACGACACTTCAAGGATAAACTCACGTTGCGATACAGCAAGTATAAAATTTCCCAAACTATCGCTTGAGGTGCCACTCGATGTGCCTTGTACCTTGATGTTTGCTCCGGGAAGCGGTAGCTGATCTTTTTCTGAAACCACTTTGCCCCGGATAGACTGCGCTAAACTGGGTGCATGCAGGGATATCAATAGTAAGGTATAGTATATAAATTTTTTCATTGTTATTTAAATCGAATTGGTGAATAAAGCATTGACTATAGCATATTTTATAGACTGGGCTTATCTCTGATAACCAGGACTTCGACCTCCTTTTCTTTCTCAATAAACTGCAGATCATATTTCTTAAGTTCGCTGTTAATGGATTTCACATCAGAGAGATCAGCATTCAATTCCAGGTCTACCTTACCCCTATATCCGGTATCATTCACAATAGGCATAGGCAGGTATTGAAGGAAAAGGACGCTTAACTGTGAGGTAAGCATATTAATGCCTGTGTTTTTCATTGACGCCTGCAAACCCGAGAACCGAAAGTCGCTTGCCCCTCCACTACTTGCTATTTTGTCTAGTGCAGAAGTGCGTACCAGGGCCAGGACTTTCTTAGTGCGTTTTTCTATAGCCGCTACGTATTGCGGAAAGAACTTTTTTAGATCGTCCTGCATGCACAGAAATAGGGTGCTATCTAAGGACCGGGGAAGTTGCAGTTCATAACAATAACCGTTTTCGCGCAGCCAGCCGTTATAATTGCCGTCTTTTGCATATTTAAGGCGCAAAGGATCTTTCACTTCCAGTTCAATGTTTGCATCCCCAAACCATTTTTTGCCTGCACCGTATGCCGTACGGTAATGGCTTGTAAGAGGCGTATTTCTGAGGAGTATTTTCCTGCTTTGGGTTTCGCTGGCCGGCAGAATATCCATGCCGCCCGCAAGGCCCGGGACATAGCCGCTTAATAACGTATGAAATAAAATAGGCGGCACTTTTCCTTCCAGGTTGCTGAGAATAGGAATTTCTTTTTTATGCGGAATGAGCGGATCGTCCTTCTTAACTATCGTATTGAGTCGACCCTCCTCAATCAAGCGGCTTATATTTGGAACAGTTAGCGCCTGGTAGTCTGTTATTGCCGAAACTATGCCATCAGCATTGATCCATACATAATGTGGGAGGCCGGTATGAGGGAATAGCTGGTGGAGAACTCTGTCTTCTACTATTCGCACATGTTTCCGTGCGTCCAAGTCCGGTTTAAGCTTTTCCAGTTTCGCCAGGTAGGCATCTACTTCTTCGTCGGTCTGATAGGTAACCGATAAAAAAACCACTTTGCCTTCAAAGGCTTTTTGCAGGGAATCAGTGAGAGGTATTGATTTCAGGCAGGCACCACACCAGGTAGCCCAAAAGTCAAGAATGAGCAGTTTGCCTTTAAAATCTGATAACTTTAAAGTGCTGCCTATATAATTAACTGCCTTACCAACTGTAATGTCCGGCAGTCTGTCCCCAATCTTTAAGGCTACAGTTTGTGAATGTACGGCTGCGGCACTAAAAAGATAGCAAAGCGCGGCCAGTACGATATATTTGATCGGTTTTTTCATTGTAATATAATTGTTTATTAATTAATAAAGAATGAGTGAAATTTTACTGCGGAGAGCAGCATACTCACTCAGGGCTGCAAATAACCAGTGAAATTAAAATGATCTGCCTATCCATTATCTTTAGATTTAGCTGCCTCAGCGGCATGTAAAGCCTCTAATAGAGTATTCAGTCGTTCATACAGGGCGATGATATTTTCCTTTTCAATCGCAGACAGCTCGCTAAAGCCGCCGCTAACAGTTGCGGAAAACCATTTCCATAACATTTCTTTGGCGCCTTGATGACTGTAGAAGTCAAAAAATTGGTCAGGCTGCATTGGGCCGTGCGGTGATTGCTTTTCAGTTGACATAAGAGAAGAGATTTAATGGAGTTGGAGGAATAACCGGTAAGCCTTTCGAGTTATAGGCGTTTAAAAGTGCGAGCCTCTTTTGCACATTACTGAGCACTGAGAAATTGGCCGGGCAAGTTAAAAGAGAGCCCGCACTTAAGGTCTTATAGTGGTATTTGGAAGAATACATGTCTCATTATCTAGTGAATTTCTCAGGTTCAGTGATGAGACGGCTATATAGCTAGATCAAATATAAAATAAAAAATAAATATGTAGGTAGAACTATCAACATATTTTATTGCGAAAAAAATCACCTTTCACTCATGAAGGAAAGGGATATAAAACGATTAAAGCCTTTCAGGATTAAGTTGCGTAAACTGAGGACTGAGCAAGGACTTAGTTATCGTGAATTGTCTCAAAAATGCGACGTGGATCATTCCAAAATTTACAAACTTGAGATAGATGATAACACAAATCTGAATTTATCTACCTTGGTTGAACTTGCTAAGGGATTGGGGGTGCATCCCAAAGTTCTACTAGACTATCCTTTTGATTTTATATAGTGTTGCCTTAATCAAACAAACGATGAAATGTGCGCTATACAAATTTTCTGAATTAGTCGCTGCATTTTCTCAACCTTTTCTATTAAAGTCATGAGCTCGTCCGCAGTGATATAATAGTCATCTTTGTACCGGGCGTCAATATATCCTCGTTTTAGAAGATCAAATAAGTGTTCTTCCTTGGGATCGTTTTCAGGAGTTAGAAAAATGGCAAACAATTCCTCTGAGATGTGCTTAGAATATTGTCTCAGTTTATCAAGATTGTGAGTCTTTGGTTTGTAGCCGGTGGATACCAACAATACCGTGTTATAATAATTTTCTGTTGCTTGATGCAATTCGAAAGCACCTTTATTTAGGCTGTTCCTATTTAATCCATTTTTGGCGTCAATTAAGAATTCATTGCCACTCAAATACCATTTACTAAAATATCTTTGTGCGATTTCTTTCTTTTCAGCATCAGTTAACTCACGAGCGTTAACAAAAGTACTGTTGCCACTGTCGTGCAGAAGGATTCCTTCTTTAACAATATCAGTAAAAAAATACTGGCTCTCGGACAGGCCTTCATTTACATAATTAATATCGTGAGCAATGATACTTATCGGGGTTTTGAAGCCTCTAAAAATATTAACTATTTGGTCTTGAATGACATACTCTTTGATGGCCCTATCTTTAGGAATAACCAGGAAGTCATAATCACTGAAGTATTGGTACCGAATTCCATCGTCGAAAGAGGTGTGGTTTACCTGATTACCCTTTGCATAGCTGCCAAACAGTATTATTTTTTCTGGATCTGCAATTTCCTTGATCTTCTTGCATATCTGTAATATCTCAGACTGGTGGCGTTCGGGAAGATGGGAGAGGGAGGTTTTCATTGATGTAAAAATAGGAAATATCTGGGGACCTAGGAGTAAAACGCCGCCAGGCGGTGCTTTATCTAATTTATCAAAAACATATTTAACTTCAAACTCTATCCAGAAGACTTAAAAGCAAAACTAATGGAAGGGAGCTATGTTACTTTTTCTAATTCCTATTTCTATAATATTGGCGCTGGTGATTAAAATAATGACACCTGCTCTGCTGATCCTGATCGCTGGTTTTGATAATTTCGGATAAGTGTTAATACATCTGTTCCAAACTGACTGGCTTTTTGAGGGCCAACACCTTTTATCGCGCTAAACGCTTTTACGCTTGCTGGTAACTTTTGACCAATCACATTGACGGTCTGATCGCTGAAAATCATAGAGGGGATTAATTTGTTCCGAGCGGCTATGTCTTTTCGTCAGTTAAGCAACTCACTAATCAATTCCTCATGAGGGTGCGCGTTGAAGGCTGTGCTAAAAGCCCTGAAACGATGACGGTCTTTTCTTTTAAATGATAAATATGACTGGACCGAAAACGCCTCTTCGCTGAAATGCGCCATCAAATCGGCTTTTTTTATCAACTCGTCCATTAATGCATCGGCTTTTTGAGCTTGTGTTTTGGAATTGTCTGAGTTTGTCCGAAGTTGTTTTTCTATAACATTGACTGCGTTTAGCAGGTTTTCACGGAAATACCTCGCTGCCTTTTTAATCCGGTCATTAGGGTAGCCAGCCAACAGAGGCTTAGTTTTGGCAGCGATTTCAAAAATGTCCTGCTCCAAAGAAGAATGATTAATTGGCAATGTTTTCAAAGTATTCCCAAGCGCGGAAAAAGTGAACAATTCCTGAAGCAAAAATTGTCGGTTATGTTCTTCATCTGAGAATAGGGTGTTTGCATCAGGTGTCAGCACTGATGCGCTTGCGTCAAAGTTTTTAACATACGGGTCAGTGATTATATTAGAGGTAGTCACCGGGTGTTTTAAAAGCAGTCCTGCAAGGCTACGGCAACGGCTGAGTGCCACGTAGGTTTGGCCTGGTGCGAAGGCTTCGCTCACGTCAATGATTGCTTTATCAAACGTTAAACCCTGACTTTTATGGATCGTTATCGCCCACGCAAGTTTTAGCGGTATTTGTGCAAAGCTTCCCGCCAAGCTTTCACCAATATGGTCTTCTTCCAGTTTGTATTTAATGTTAGACCATTCCAGCACCTGAACACTGATTTCCCGGTCTTCGCTGTCGCATCGCACAAAAACGGTGTCTCCAGTCATCCGAATAACATGCCCGATTTTCCCATTAAAGTACAGTTTTTCAGCTGAATTATCATTTTTCACGAACATCACTTGAGCACCAACCTTAAGCTGCAAATTTATTTCTGTGGGATAGGCGTCTGGGGGAAATTCACCGCGAATGGTCGCTTTAAATTCTACTAAATCGCCCTGTAAATGCTTGAGCCGTGAGTTATTAATGTCTTGAACGATGCGATTATGTGTGGTGAGAACAATATGTTCTTTAGCTTCATCCAATGTAGTCCGATAACATTTATTCAATGTTTTTAATCCATCATCAGTTATCCGTTGTTCACGGACCTGGTTAAGAATCTCAAGGAATATGGGGTCGGTCTGCCTAAACACTTCCTGTAATTCGATACGGACAAACCCTGCCTTAGCCAGTGCAAGACTGCTAAAAAAATACGGTGAAGAGTAGAAGCCTCGCAGCCGCGACCAATCTTCATCTCGTATAACTGGACTCAGTTGGGAAAGATCGCCAATCAGGAGTAACTGCACGCCACCAAAAGGATGATCAGATCCTTTGATAGCACGAAGTACCAAATCAATGCGGTCAAGGACGTCAGGCCTGACCATACTGATCTCATCGACGATCAGCAATTCCAGAGCCTGAAGCAAATCGCGCTTTTCTGGGGCAAAAAAGAATTCCAGACTTTCAGTGCTGTTAGGTAGTAAGGGTCCGAACGGCAGTTGAAAAAATGAATGTATTGTCATACCACCGGCATTGATAGCTGCTACCCCGGTAGGGGCGACCACGGCTAATTTTTTAGCAGAATTTTCCCGAAGCTGTCGCAGGAATGTCGTCTTCCCTGTACCAGCCTTCCCAGTAAGGAATATAATTCGGTTGGTACGGTGAACATAGTCAGCAGCCAATTTCTGTAGCTGATTCATACTTTTGGAGAAATAATACTGGTTAAAGCAAGTCGCTCCCATTCACTGTACTTGCCGGGACTACGTTCGAACTCCTGCCAGGCGACATGAATAATTCCTATCCAGCCTAGAGGGTCACCGGCATGGTCGGCAAATTTGATGGGATCAGCTTCGGTAATCATGTAATTGAGCGTTTGCGCTACATCATTTTCCCAATTGGTCTCGTAAAATCCATAGTACTCTGTGGGAACGCCAAGCGCCGTAGCGATAGTCGTCCATTCATGTTCAAGTTCATCCGCTTCCCGCACCAAACCAAGCACACGGCATCGCCGTGCGATAAACAATATCCGCAACGCAGTTATTGGGTGGCTACTGTTAAACAAATCTTTTTCCGGACGATAAAAAGCAGAACGGCCTTGCATGCGGAGATAATAGCTAAAGGCACGTACGTAGGTAAGCCCGCCAATCTCCACCCCAATTGCATCACAAAAGAGTTCTTGGATCCATTCATACCAGGTTTCGACTTTTTGCCGTGCGCGGTCCGCTGCCACTTGAGAACTAGCATCGTTCTTCCTGACGACTGGGGTGAGGTAACCGCTGAGTTTTTTTTGAAATTCACGAACTAAGTCGTCCATTTCGGCGCGGTGGTGTTGATAAAGGTAGTGCCCCAACTCATGAAAAAACAGCGGCAGATATAGCAAGCTTTGTTGGGCAGCAATTGGCAAATAGTAACTCACCGGGTAATCCACGGTGGGTAAGATGGCAAAATCGCCATCCAGTACAAAAAATGGTTTTTGTTCAGTTTGGGCATGAGCGCAGTGCAGCCAATGCAAAAGCTTCAAGGTCAGGGCGTCATTACGATGGGTCCGGTATAAGCCAGGCAAGTATCGGGCGTCAAGCAGTCGAAAGAGTTGTTGCAGGCTGGAAAATTCATTGAAGATATCGGTGAAGATATCTTCTTCATCCAAATCGGTCAGAAAGGCTAAATGCTTCAGATTGGCACGGATGTCGTTGTAAAAAACTGACAACCAGCCTTGAAAAAGAGAAAGTTCGGCCGGAACACTTTTAGCCGACACAATATCAATGGTCGCATCTAGCTCACGTACGAAATCGTTGATAGACTGGTTTAGTATTTGTTTCATCATTACAATTCGCCGATTAATTCCCGGCTATCAAATGAAAGGTGGTCTTCTAAAAGCGCCCGGAACTCTGTCAGAGATTCGATAAGCTTTTTCATATCTCCGTTAACTGGCGAGTCGAGCAGTTCCAACACCGACTCCGGATTCTTTTTAAACAATGCTGAACGGTATCTGCTCGTCCGGCTCTTGGCTTCCGCAAATTTGCGTACTAGGCTGCGGTAACGCACATCTACACCAGTGAGCGCATTGGCATCCTGCTCCGCGGACGCCACCAGTGTGCTCAGTTTACTCAAAAAGGATTTAACAACATCTTTCGCCGCCTGTATTTCTTCGGCGGGCTGTTGATCGCTGATCCCTTTTTGCGTCAGTTTCAGATGGATCAATAATTTATTGAGCCGTTCAAGAAGACTTTGTCCCCGTTCAAAACTTTGGATGGCTAGTTGCTTAGTTTCCATGATAATGTTAATTAACTGATCCGGTGAATTTCTTGAGCTGCTCTGTCCTGAAGTTCTTCATCAGCTCGCTTAGCGCAGTAGGTTAGTCTTTGGGCGACCCCCTGGCTGGAGTAATTGAGCTGCGCCGTCACAAAAATATCTTGCAGTACTTGATGAAGGTTAGCTTGGGTATGTTTGTTTTTTATCAATAACGGTGAAGCTGTACCTTGATGCAAAGTCCCCTGACCCGTAGTGGCCAAAACCACTGTGTTGCGGTCGATCTTAAACCAACTACCCTCCAGCGCATTTTGGATCAAACCGTTCTCGCTCTCCCATATGCGGACTTCCTTTAACGTTGATTTATGGTATTCCACAAAGTCAAAACGCAGGTCTTGGGGTAATACGCCCTCCGTTTTTAGTTCGGTAATGGCTTCTTTAAGAGCTGTGAACTCCTGTTTGCAGTCTTTTCCGTCCCGCAGAATAAGTAATGAATTTAGTCCATAAGTAATGATTGCCTGTTTATGGAGACAGAAGAGTTCTTTAAAATATTTTTTTAGAAAGAGTGGGTTAATGGTTTCCTGCTGTTTAGGGTCAGTCTTCTTTTTGACCAGCGCATCCGAGTGCGGCACGGTCATTTTCTGGCCAAAGAGAAGTAACGAAAACGCCAAATGTGTATGACGGGCGCTGACATCGATCATCAGTTGCATATCGTAATTCAGTTTCACGTTGGGAACGTAAGGCAAACAACCCAGCTGCTGCAATACATCGTACGTCACCAGTTCGATATACGCGTTCCAGTTTCTTTCTCCATTTTTGTTCCGGCCGTCTTTAAAATTGCTATAACCGCGGTATTTACGCCTTAGTTCCTGTTGGGTCAGACGCTTAATCTTCCAATCAGGTAGGCCGTAACGGATTAGATAATAATTAGCTGATTCATCGTTATCAAAGGTAAATACGACCATTCCACCTTCTTTATAGTTCCGGGTTAGTTCGGTAATCGCCTGTTCCTGATTGGTATAAAGATCAATCACTGATTGTACATTAACCCGGGTCAGCTTCGTGATCTTGTTGCAAATATCTTCGGATAATTTTTCGGAAATCTTTGGATCGAGCCCTTGTGGCAACAGAAAATTAATATCGCGTTCCATTCCGGGGGGCACGTAAAAACAGCCGCATTCGTCCAGCATACGCTTGCGGTAGCGAAAATGGTCTTTATACTTTCGAATGCTTTTTTCAGAAGGTGCGGGCAACAATCTTCCATCCCCATATCGGAGTCCGGGCATATCCAAGGTTCCGCAATTTTGCGGCTTTGGGGTAAAAAAGCCATTTTTAACACCTGCGAATTTAGGTCCGAAAGGCTTTGCACCCAATTCTGACCAAAGGTTTGTAAGCAGCTCATCGCGCAAAGCGGGAGCGATCTTATCGACCTGGCTCATATCGTGATCAAGCTTCATTAGTTACCCGCAAGTACAAACGATTGGCGGGTACAGGTACCGGTGCACTTTCCTCAGTGCCTGGAAAAGACACCATTGCTACACGATCTGTCGATTTTACTTCAAACCGGGGGTAATTCTTCTGGTAATAGTCCCAAGCATGTTGATAGGTAACACCACTGCCGATTTTTAGTTTTCTTGTCGTCAGAAGAGTAACGTCGGCCAGATATTTTACGAAGTAACATTTGACACGCCCGTTGGGTCCATCGTAATACAAAGTTCCTTTGTTTTCACCGTATCTGCCGGACAGCTTGTAAAAACGGCTTACGTTTTTAGATGAAAAATAATCGTCCACAGTCAGACTGAAAAAAAAGGCTGTACCCACATTGATCGCAATGCTAAGACCTTCATTTTCCAAAATGACATCTGCAACTTCGTATTTACGGTATGCTTCAATGTCCGCTACATGTTGAGATCCGCTGAGAAAATCGTTCTGTAAGAACGGCTGTCGTTCATAAAATATTCGCGGGCTGTCCAGCCGCCAAAAATCTACTTTTGCTGAAAGATTAAGCAAAAGCGCCTTTTTGTATAAGTCCGCTACCAGTTGCCCCTGCTTCGAATCGCTTAGAGAAAGCACCACGTTCTCGTTCAAAGGTTTCAGTTCGATCACCCAGTTATCCACGGTAAATTCCTTACGCGGAATAGGGTCATGGCATTCTGTTAAGATACCTTTCACCTGCCCGTTTTGCATATACGGCACTGCCGCTATACCAAAGGCCTTGCCGACATATGTGCAAAGGCGCTGTGCCTTTTCCTTAGTTAATTCATCTGTATCTAATTCATACTGCCGCACGATCAGTCGTAATTGTGCACCATGGTAGACGAGTTTGATATTCGTTTCTTTACTCATAACTTAACTTTTACTGCATATTTCCTGATAGGCGCACTGTGCGCAAACTTTTGGCTGACCGCAGGCACTAAATGCCTCTAATGCACCGGCATCGCCAAATTCCTCCATTTCTTTCAATAACTCTACGTCTTGTAATATTCTAGCCCTCGCCCGGCGGAGTTCCTGGGCGGAAAACAACAGTGGCTCCAATACGCCCTCCTGCAGGAAGGCTTTATATAGCCTTATTGCTTCTAGCGGTACGCCGAATTCTTCATGTGCCCACAACGCATAGGTAAGGAGCTGCAGGCTACTTTCTTCTGGATCATGTTGACCAGTCTTCCAGTCTGCGATAACCCAGCCCCCGTCATAGGGGAACATGAGATCGATCGCCCCCTCGATAAGAATACCTTCATAATCAAGTGTTATCTTGCGTTCAATAAGGCTATCTGCATTAAGCGCACCATCGCGCAGCGGTTTGAAATCTTCCAGCAAATAGAAATGTTCAAGACTCAACCGCAATTTTTCACGCACTTCATCCCGCATATCATCCGCTGTGACAGAACCGTAGTATAACTCTTGAATGATAGCCGGCGCACGAAAATCATACTCCCGAACTGCACCAATGGTAACTTCATTGGTATGACGGATGCTATCGTCCAGCAGCTTGTAAGCAAAACTCAATACCTGAGACATTTTCCAAATCCGGCCTTCCTGGGCATTAGTCAAATAAGCCTTTATCACTAGGTGAGCGATTTCACCACCTACCAGCTGCCCGGTCGAAAGTTTCTTTAAAAATTGTATTCTTTCTTTATGAGGTTCCGTTTTAGCCTTCCTCTTGCTACCCCCGAAATAGTGGTGATAACCTTTACGTGGGCAGGAAACAAAAGCGCCGAGCCGTGAAAACGACCAGTGTACTTTTACCGGTTTCACGGCTGGCAACGCAGCCGTCACAGCAGGTATCGGATTTCCAAAAAGATCGAATTGCTCCACTATCTCAATTTTTTTAAGTTAGTAATCAATCGGTCCCATTCAAGATCCGTCAGTCGCATATCTGTTACTTCATTCATAAACTTAATCGCCGACTGGCTGGACGAGATTGCATCACTGATCTCGCCGGTAATCTTGCCAGACT
Source organism: Daejeonella sp. (assembly GCA_037719315.1). Lineage (GTDB taxonomy): Bacteria > Bacteroidota > Bacteroidia > Sphingobacteriales > Sphingobacteriaceae > Daejeonella. The sequence goes on along the minus strand of JBBJNR010000017.1, from coordinate 3,718 downwards.
TCGACAGCAAAAGGTCGGTCGACACCTTAAGGACTTCGCATATTTTCTGAATAGTGTCCCCCGCTGGCGGCGGCATTCGGTCATTCTCTATTTTACTTACATAGGAAAAATCAATACCTACCTTGTCCGCAAGCTCCCGCTGGCTGATTCCTGTTTCACGGCGAATTTCCTTCAATGCCTGTCCAAATGTCTGATTCATATGCAAATATATGAATGTTGAGTTGAATGTCAACATCTATTTTATTTTTTTTTATTAACAATTGATATCTTACTTTGTAAACCAGAGGACCTTTAGTTGTATTCCTTTCATGATCGATTAATTATCGCCAGCTTGCTTAAATAAAAACCACACCTCCATAATTTTAATTTCACTTATGATTAACCTATTCAAAGCTGTAATGCCAGAAGCGACTCTCCATCGCAACTTTAAAATTGTAAGGGACGAAAAGATCGGCTATTATCCTGCGCGAACAGTTATTAACGAACTTTTTCACAGTCATCCTCAGATAGATGCTGATTTCGTTCAGCAGTTTCAAACTAAAGGTTTCGATGCTCGCATTTGGGAACTATACCTGGCGGCATCTTTCAAAGAATTAGAATTTTCTATTGAGGCAAAACATGTCCGTCCCGATTTTGAACTTTTAAAATCTGGCAGAAAGATTTTTGTAGAGGCAGTTACAAGTAATCCTGCATTTAATGAACAACTTGAGTCCCTCGACACATTTTTAAAAAAGGCTCCTAAAAAGGATTGGGATGCAATAATTACTCAGTTACGCGAGGAAAATGTTGTTAGAGTTGCTAGTGCTTTAACAAGCAAGCTCAAAAAGAAGTATTGGGAATTAGATTGGGTAAAGGGTAATTCGTTTGTTTTGGCTATAGAAACATTCCATCATAGTTTTGCTTTGAGTCTTTCTGATTCGAGTGTAGTAGAATATCTATATGGCTTTAATAACACGTGGAATCATGATAGTGATGGAAGCTTGAATATTCAAACCCAATTAGTTACTGTACATAAAAAAGGTGATTCTTCAATCCCATCCAATTTTTTTTCGTTGCCGGGCGCCGAAAATATTAGTGCTGTGCTGTTTAGTAATTCTGGTACCATTGCAAAGTTTAATAGAATGGGCGTTTTGAGTGGTCTAGGTAATCAACGGCTTACTATGGTTAGGCAGGGGATGATGTACGATCATGACCCTAATGCCTCCAAGCCAAAAGAATTTAAATATATAGTAGGTAACGATGGTCCGCCCGAGAATTGGGCTCAAGGACTGTCTATGCATCATAATCCAAATGCCAAGTTCCCTATAGACAGAGCTCTATTCCCAGGAATCCTTCATGGGTATTTTGATAAAGAATTTCACTCTTTTGTACCTAATTTCCATCCCTATCAGTCCAGCACTACAAATCATATCCGTAAGAAATGAGCAAAAATTCCGCTATTTACTGTAAAATAGTAAGTAATGATTAAATAAAATAATAAAACGTGTCGGTGTAATTTTCGACATGTTTTATTTGCTTTAAATCGAAGCAACAGGAAACACCTTTTGCCGGTTTTTTCGTTTCAGTAGGTCAGTATTACTGGACTCTATTGCGGTAGTCAAGGAATTCATTAGGCGAGAACTCTTGTTTTCTACGGCCCATTCTTTTAACACACGCAAACATTTCGCAAATGTTACTTTATCACCAGACCAGGGAGTATTATTATCAGCAAAATAAAAGTCTGGCTCATCCAGATAATCAATCCATGTGTCTTCATCTATAGAGTTTACTGTCCCGTCTACTTTTCTTAACCAAATAGGACTATAATCTCTATTGAAAAGAACTTCCGTTCCTTCTGTGCAGATCCATTTTCCATAAGGAAGAAACAATCGCATAGGCTTAAATTTCAAGGCCAATGATTGGTCTCGGGATACTGAGACTTCTTTCCGAATTGTAGAAATACGCCCTGAATCTGCATAACAAACAATGGTGTCATTCCAAACATCGTGTTGAATAACCAAAGCTGGCTTTCCATTGCTTTTAAAATGGACTAAAGTTCCTTAAACTACTGTTCTCTTGTCTATGGTAAAATCCTTTAGATTTTTATTAAACGGCCAATTATCAACCACCTTCACCGCCAAAGTAAGCTTCTTATGAAGTTCACGAACAGGCGCGCAATCAAAGTACATTCTTTCCAGAATTTCGCTAGCTTGTTGAAATATGTTGACGAGTTCTAGCTTCCGTTCTAATGTCGGCGATGGGTCTGACTGGGAATCATGATTTCCATAGTACATTTGGAAGAAAACTTCGTCGGATAATTCATTCCTGTCCGGGTATTCATTTTGCACCCAATCATCAAGTTTTTTTTGGACAAATCCAACTGCAGTTTGTGCTCGTTTATTGTATTCTGTAGCCTTTCTTGCTTCTCTTAATAGACCCCCTAAAACCGAATGAGATTCAATAGGCATTTTGGCATTTGGTCTTTTTGCTCCGTTCCTCTCTGTAAGTGAATAATAAGTTAATAAACGCGGCCTAGGGAGTGATGTAACCAGGAATTTTGGAATCTTTAAAACTAGCTCTCGAGTGCCGGACTTGGTACTAATGTTTAAAAAGTGCTGCCAGTTAGAAAATCCTGTATCTTGTGCGGCTTTGTCTAAGGCTTGATAATGGGATAGACCCTCTTCTTTTTTAATTGTTTTTGCTTTGCGGTTCATCGATCCTCCAAACTCTCGCAAGAAAAACGTCACTCGTCTACCGTCCTCCGAAACGAGAAATTGGGTTTCGATAATGGACTTTAAATTATGCGGGGCTGATACAGCTTTGCTGCGACGAGGGGCAAGCTTCCCCTAAGCTTTATCAAATATAAATAAAAAGTCAAAATTAACAAGGGGGATATTGCGAGGCTTTCGCTCGATTGTTGACTAAACATCGGATTTAAGAGTTTGATTCTTCTTTTTGAGTTCTTTTTTCTTAATTTTTCTCATTTTCTCTTCGTGCTTGTGGAATCTAATAGGATAACAATAGGCTGTAGTACGAAATTTTCTATTTTCATCATGTTCCAGCTGATTTAATCTGATTTTCTTTTTATACTTATTCCCATCCATATCAATTAGCTCGATTGCTGAAGCCTTTACTTGCCTGCCCTTAAAGGAATAGTGAGAAAAGATGTCATAGGCTTCGATGCTGATCTTATATACCTTGTCACGCTCTAGCGACTCGTCGTAGACATGGCCTTCAGCATTGAAGTATACTTGAGTGCCTGTAGTTTTTTTTCGAAGTCGCTTTGCTAATCCCGAATGCTTTTTTTCGTACAAATAAAAACGAGTATCAAAAATGTAAATAGGATGATTGCTTCTATTTACAATCGAAAATGTTAAAAAATGCGAAAGTATTTCATCCTTGACGATGATATTTGTACCAAGATAAATTTTGATTTTTTTCCTTCTCGACTCCCACAGTTGATAGAGACTTATACAGATAGAAAAAATTGCTAAAACAGGAGCGAAAAGATCTTTTAGGCTTACATTCATAAAGAATTTACTACTTATAATTAAGTGCCCATTGAAATCTACGCTTTAATAGAATCTAAATCGTTTGTTTCTGTCGCTTAGATCGTCTAATATTTTAGTAAGCACCTTCTGGTCTTCCTCGAAATATTTAATATGATTCTCCATATTATTTACATAATAATGCGAATCAAGGGTTAAAAGATTAAATAAATAAAAGCTGCCGCAATTTT
>JBBJNR010000129.1:0-2927 GCA_037719315.1 Daejeonella sp. | reverse complement strand
TAAACATGCCTTACGTAACCGAGCGTTGGTTAGGTGGTATGTTAACTAACTTTGCAACGGTTCGTAAATCGATCAAAAAGATGTCTAACATCGATAAGATGACTAAAGACGGCACTTTTGATGTATTATCAAAGAAAGAAAAATTAATGATTCAGCGTGAGCGTATCAAATTGGAAGCCCTTCTCGGAGGTATTGCTGATCTGAACCGTTTGCCGGCTGCATTATTTATTATCGACGTTAAGAAAGAGCATATCTCTGTTGCTGAAGCGATGAAATTAAACATCCCTACTTTTGCAATGGTCGATACCAACTCCGATCCGTCAAATATTGATTTCCCTATCCCGGCGAATGATGATGCAACTAAATCAATTACATTGATCACAGATGTTATCATGAAAGCGATCCACGAAGGATTGGATGAGCGCAAGCGTGAGAAGGATGAAGAAGCTGATAAAGAAGCAGCTACTGCAAAAGCCAAAATTGACACTGAAGGCGAGGCTAAAGATGAGCCGGCTACTCCAGGAAAACGTACCCGCAAGGCTACAAGTCCTGAAGGTGTGGCAGTTGAAGCAGAACCTGAAGCGAAGAGCGAAGAATAAGGGAGCCCCCCTCCCAACCCTCCCCCATAATGGGGAGGGCTAATTAATTTATACATTAATAATTTAAATAATGTCTACAGTACAAATTACTGCCGCAGATGTAAATAAATTACGCCAGCAGACCGGAGCCGGTATGATGGATTGCAAGAAAGCATTGACCGAAGCTAACGGTGATTTTGAAGCAGCTATTGATAACCTTCGTAAGAAAGGCGCAAAAGTTGCTGCAAGCCGCCAGGACCGTGAATCAAACGAAGGGGTAGTTATTGCAAAAACCACCGCAGACGGAAAACGTGGTGTGGTTGTAGAATTCAATTGCGAAACTGATTTCGTTGCGAAGAATGCTGATTTCGTTGCTTTCGCAAACAGCATCGCTGATCTTGCGATTGAGAAAAACCCTTCTTCATTGGAAGAATTGCTTAATCTTGAGCTTAACGGCGAAAAACTATCGGATACCATCATCTCTCAAACCGGTAAGATCGGCGAAAAAGTTGGCGTTTCTAAGTTTGAAACCGTAACTGGCGAGAAAGTTATCGCTTATATCCACGGAAACTACCGCTTAGGTGTATTAGTTGCCTTGAGCGCTAATCCTGCAAGCGCTGATGAAGTTGGTAAAGATGTTGCCATGCAGATCGCAGCAATGAACCCGGTCGCTATTGATAAAGCTGATGTTGATTCAAAAACAATAGAGCGCGAATTAGAGATCGCTAAAGATGTGATCCGCGCAGAAGGTAAACCGGAAGAAATGGTCGAAAAGATCGCTGCCGGGAAACTGAACAAATTTTATAAAGACTCTACTTTATTAAACCAGGAATTTGTAAAAGACTCATCGAAGTCTGTAGCCCAGTTCCTTAACGAGGTTGATAAAGGCTTGACCGTTACCGCATTCAAGCGGGTTCAGTTAGGAGCTTAATATTTAAATCCTCTCCAAACCGGAGAGGATTTTTTTTGCCTTTATATTTTTACAGCTATGAGCACAGCACTTATAAACGCTACTGTATTTACCGGAACAGAAAAAATTGAGAATAAAGCTCTTCTGATCAAGGACGGACTGATCAGTTCCATTGTAAATATGGATGACGTTCCTGAAGGTTTCAAAACTGTAGACCTCAAAGGATTAAATGTTGCTCCGGGATTAATAGATCTTCAGATCTATGGCAGTGGTGGTAAATTATTTGGAGGAATCCCAACAGGTGAAGGCCTGGAGCAGATGGAGAATGACCTGCTGGCACAAGGAACAACAGGTTTTATGGCTACGGTCGCTACAAACAGTAATGAAGTTGTCTTGAAAGCAATAGATTCCGCGAAAGAATATCGTACAACAGCAAAAGGAAATTATCTCGGTCTTCATTTGGAAGGACCTTATTTGAATGCCAAAAGAAAAGGCGCCCACCCTGAGAAATACATTAAAAAAGGTACTCTTAAGGAAGTTAAAAGCTGGGTTGAGCGTGCTGAAGGGGAATTGAAAATGATGACCCTAGCACCGGAGCTCCAGGATCAGGAAGTAATTGATTACCTGTATTCACAGAATATCATCATATCTGCAGGACACAGCGATGCAAATTATGAAGAGGCTTTATCGTTTTTAAATAATCCCATCCAGGCCGCAACGCACTTATTTAATGCAATGCCACAGATCCATCATCGTGAACCGGGATTAGTGCCTGCTATATTTAAACTTAAACCATATACAAGTGTTGTAGCTGATGGGATCCATGTTGGTTTTCCGATGATCGAATTGGCAAAACGCGAGTTAGGTGATCGTTTATTTTTAATAACTGATGCCGTGACCAGTGCTACTGAAGGTGTCTATCCGCATGTTTTTACGGGAGACCGCTACACAATGCCCGATGGAACACTGTCTGGTTCATGCCTTACCATGCTTAAAGCGGTTGAAAATTGTGTTCTGAAGATTGGAATAGACCTGGACGAAGCCCTGCGTATGGGATCTGCCTATCCAGCTAAGCTATTAAAAGGTCAAAAGGTTGGGCAGTTAAAACCGGGATACAAAGCTGACATCATCGTTTTTAACAAAAAATTCCAGCATCACAGCACTTACTTGTCGGGCTTACTGAACTAAAATAATTTGATAACTTTATAAAAATTCTATTCATGAAGTATAGACGTATCCTGATAAAACTAAGCGGTGAATCATTGATGGGCGAAAAGCAATACGGGATTGACATTGACCGTGTGGCCCAGTATGCTAAAGACATTCATGAAGTTCACTCACAGGGTATTGAGATTGCCATAGTTATTGGCGGAGGGAATATCTACCGTGGATTAAGTGCAGAAAAAGCCGGAATGGATCGTGTACAAGCAGATTATATG
>JBBJNR010000094.1:0-11087 GCA_037719315.1 Daejeonella sp. | reverse complement strand
TTCCGGAGGTAAATATTTGTATACAGGGTAGCTGCCGGTAGGCAGGGGGGTATCACAACATGAAAGCCTGCCGGAGATGATCCCCAATAGCAAATGCTCGTCAGTGCTTTGTTAAATGGTACTGCATCCGTTTTTTGATCCTGCCGGCACTTGGGATTGACTACGTTCTTCGGTACCGGCAATAAGATATGAATGGTCAGTCGGGATAGTGCGATGGGTAACAACCGTTCATATATTAGTGTCCGTGCGATGTGCAGGGAACCGGCATCAGCGGGCAGAGATAAATAACATCATATATTTTATTTTAACCGGACAACAGTGAGTTACCAGTTGCGAGTTACCAGCTTGGATGCATAACTGGTAACCAACTAGTCGTTTTTCCGCCTGTTCTTAAGCTGCTTATACAGATGTTCCCTGAACTCACTTTCCGCCTTGTATAAAGCCAGGATTTTTTGGGGAGGTATAGCTTTTGCGAACAATTTTCTATACTTCTTTTTCAGCTCAAGCATTTTACTCTCATAAGTAAGATCAGCGGTGATGGTTTCGTTTGGATCTACATCCTTTTTGTACCTGGCCTCTCTTTTCTTTTTAAGGAACTCTAAAAATTCTTTCTGATAGTTATTATATATCGGCCAGAATTTTTGTGCTTCATCACTTGTAAGGTCGAGTTTGCTGGTAATAAATGCAACCTTAATTGATTCGATCTGTTCAATGCGTCCGTTATGTTCCTGTGCCAGTAAGGGCAAGGACAGCGTCAGACACATTATAAAGCTCCACAATCCCTTCTTCACTAATACATTCATAATGTAGTACTGTTAATATATTGTTCTAATTCCTCAGATGAAACATCCGAGCTAATTTGCTCAAACTCATCCAGATCCAGGTTTTCAATGATAAATGGTGTGTCCCCAGCCGTACTATGTACCTGCAGGTAATTCATAATATCCTGGTCAGGAATCTCAGAAAGTTGCCTGCCGAATTGATAATCAGCTGAATTTAAATAAAGCCCGGTTCCAATCATCACTGTAATGCAGGCAGCAGCGGCATAACTGACCCATGAGCTAAGCAAGGTGCGCACCGGTGTATTGACCTTTGATGGTTTCTCCAACCGGGAGTTGATTCGCTCCGTAAGACTGGAAAAATAGCCATCAGGGACTTCAAATCCTGACGATGAAACCATTGTTAGGATATTTTCCAGAGATATCCGGTTTTCTATCCTCGAAGAAAGTTGTTCGAAATAGCCATCAGGGACAATAAATTCATCTTCATTCCCAAAACGTACGGACTCCATTAGCGCCCTGCTTTTCACATGATCAGAAAGATTTTCGAAATATCCTGAAGGTACAGTGAAAGGAATTATTTTTCCTACAGCAGCAAGAGCCGGCGCATCTTTCAGCCAGTCCATATCTCTATCATTTAATTCCATGGTCTTTTGATACTTTGTGTATAAAAAGGTTTAATCTGTGTTCAATAAATAATCTTCTATCTTTTTCACGGCAATATGAAATGAAGCCTTTAAGCCGCCAACGGTAGTGCCAAGGATCTCCGAGATCTCTTCATATTTAAGATCGTCAAAATATTTCATATTAAATACAAGCCTTTGTTTTTCGGGAAGCAGAAGCAGAGCTTTCTGAAGTTTCATCTGAGCTTCGTCACCATCAAAATAAGCGCTATCGGCTAATGTTTCGGCCAGCTCATAACCTGCAGTTTCGTCAAGCGATATATTATTTTTCTGTTTCTTGCGATTCAGGAAGGTGATGCTTTCGTTGGTTGCTATACGGTATAGCCATGTGTAGAGCTGTGAGTCGCTTCTGAAGTTAGACAGGCTTTTCCATACCTTGATAAAAACTTCCTGTACCAGGTCGTCAGTGTCGTCGTGGTCAATAACTAAACGGCGGATGTGCCAGTAGATCTTTTGCTGATATTTTTTAAGCAGCAGGTTAAATGCCTCATGACGGGTACTCTCCTGAGCGAATTTTTCTAAAATTTCTGAATCTTCTACCTGCATATTGTCATTCTCAGCTGCCAGTTACCTGATGCCTGTTGCCAGGCAAATCGAATATGCATGGCGGCTTTTTGAAAAGCGCATTTTGAGCGGCTAGGTTTATCCGCCCAGACCTGCAACTGGTAACAGTAACCAGTAACCAGTAATCAGTTAATCATTTACGCTTCAACACTCTTTGTACCGCACTGATTATATCTTCGGTATCTAATCCGTATTTTTTCATTAACTGGTCCGGCGTACCACTTTCGCCAAAACTATCATTAACGGCTACATATTCCTGTGGCGATGGATTGTTTCGGGTAAGGACCTGGGCGATACTATCGCCAAGTCCGCCGTAACGATTGTGTTCCTCTGCTGTAACCACACAACCAGTTTTCGCTACTGATTTTAGGACTGCTGCTTCATCTAATGGTTTAATGGTATGGATATTTATGATCTCTGCATTAATGCCCATTTCTGCAAGTTTTTCGCCTGCTTCGATAGCCTTCCAGACTAAATGCCCTGTTGCAAAAATACTGACATCAGTTCCTTCACTCACCATCCAGGCTTTTCCAATTTCGAATTTCTGATCTGCATCCGTAAATACAGGTACCACAGGGCGACCAAATCTCAAATATACAGGTCCATGATGTTCAGCTATGGCAATAGTTGCTGCTTTGGTCTGATTGTAATCACATGGGTTGATCACAGTCATGCCAGGAAGCATTTTCATCATGCCTATGTCTTCAAGGATCTGATGCGTTGCCCCGTCTTCACCTAAGGTAAGCCCGGCATGTGAAGCGCATATTTTAACGTTTTTATCAGAGTATGCTATAGACTGCCGGATCTGATCATACACCCGTCCTGTAGAGAAATTAGCAAACGTGCCAGTGAAGGGTATTTTACCCCCAATTGTCAAGCCGGCTGCTATACCCATCATATTCGCTTCAGCGATTCCAATCTGAAAAAAGCGATCCGGGAATTCTTTTATAAATGCATCCATTTTCAAAGATCCGATCAGATCGGCGCATAAGGCAACTACCTGGTCGTTTCGCTTTCCAGCTTCCACTAAACCGGCTCCAAATCCCGAACGGGTATCTTTTTTTTCAGTATATGTATATTTCTTCATAAGAAAATCCTGTAATCAGGAGTGTTTAAGTTATTTTTTTGAAACATCGTTTCAGTTGAGGAGTTATTTAATAATCTCCAAAGGTCTCTTCTACCTGGGCCAGGGCCAGTGTAAGCTGCTCATCATTTGGAGCTACTCCATGCCATTTATGAGAATGCATCATGAAATCGATGCCATTTCCCATCATGGTTTGCATAAGGATCATAATTGGTCTGCCTTTGCCGGTTTTAGAGATAGCAAGATCAAGGCCCCGTATAACATCAGTCATATCATTTCCATTCATTTCTAATACTTCCCATCCGAAAGCTTCCCATTTAGCGCGAAGATTACCTAATGATAAGACATTCTCTGTTGAGCCGTCTATTTGCTGACCATTCACATCGATGGCTGAGATGATATTGTCGACTTTATTATGGCTGGCGTACATGGCTGCTTCCCAGGTTTGTCCTTCCTGCAATTCACCATCCCCGTGAAGGGAAAATACTAAACGGACATCATTATTCAGTTTTTTTGCCAAAGCTGCACCGATTGCAACTGACATGCCTTGTCCCAGGGACCCTGACGCAATCCGGATACCCGGCAGTTGTTCATGTGTGGTTGGATGTCCCTGGAGTCTTGAATTTAATTTTCTGAATGTTGCCAGCTCACTGATCTTAAAATAACCCGAGCGCGCGAGCACGCTGTACCATACAGGGGAAATGTGTCCGTTGGAGAGAAAGAAAAGATCCTCATCACGGCCATCCATATCAAACTTGTTGTTGTGTTTCAGTGCGTGGAAATAAAGTGCCACGAAATAATCTGCACAGCCTAGGGAGCCTCCCGGGTGTCCCGACTGGCAGCCATGAACCATTCTAACAATATCACGACGGACCTGAGCGGCAATTTTTGTTAATTTATCTATATCTGGGGTCATATTATTTGCTTAAAGCGGTGCTAAATTAGCTATTGTTGTTGAAATTGGAAGGGTTTATTGAATTTATGGTCAGGAGTGCAGGCCCGTACTTATTTGAGCAAATCGATGATTTGCGCGGATGAGTTGGCTGTATCTACTTTTTTGATGATTTTTTTTATCATCCCCTCTTTATCAATGATAAAGGTGTTACGGGCAACGCCCATATACTTTTTACCGTACATGTTTTTTTCAACCCATACACCGTAGGATTCAACGATGTTCCTATCTGTATCAGATATCAGTGGGAAGGGTAGATTATATTTGGTGATAAATTTTTGATGGGATTGTTCGTCATCGGTACTAACCCCGATAACTTCAAAACCACGGCTTAACAGCGATTGATAATTGTCCCTGAAGCTGCATGCTTCCGCTGTGCATCCGGGGGTATCATCTTTAGGATAGAAATATAAGATCACATCTTTTCCTGAAAAATCACTAAGTGAGATGTTTTTTCCGTTTTGATCTTTTGCGGTGAAGTCCGGAGCTTTTTGCCCTTCGCTTAGTTCAGCCATAAGGTATAATTATGGCATAAAATTAATAAAATAAATCACTGGTGTCCGGTTAAATCAGGGAATATCAAAAAACCCTGGTTTTTATTTTGTAAAACCAGATTATCATCAACCTTCGAAAAGCAAGCCCCCCTCTATATCCTTTCCTCCCTCTGTTGCCGGGAAAGGCAAATTGTTATTCACTGTTTTTGTTGTTTTCAGCGGTGTTCATGCTTTCGCCGCGAAATGCGGCTCAGGTTTGAAGGCCAAAAGAAACAAAAGCCTTCGTCAATCCCCAGGTGCCTTGGGCTCCGGGCCCTCGCACATCAAAAAACAGGGATCGCTGCTCTTGGGGGGTATCACAACATGAAAGTCTGCCTGGTATGATCCCCAATAGCAAATGCTCGTTAGTGCTTCGTTAAATGTTACTGCATCTGTTTTTTGATTCTGCCGGCACTTGGGATTGAATCGTTCTTCGGTACCGGCAATATGATATGAATCGTCAGTCGGGATAGTGCTATGGGTAACAACCGTTCATATATTAGCGTTGGTGCCATGTGCAGGGACGGCCTCCTGAGATTTGGCAGTAAAGGCGCGCTTTATTCTTTGCATTAACATTTTATACAGCAAGTGGCCAAGCAATCCGGAGAAGTGTTGCAGATCCATTCATCATTTCACTGACCTTCACACGGCTTGGATTGCACCGAAAGAATAAAGGGTGGATTTACAACAAATATCAGGAAGACGCGGCTGTTATTCACCTTCTGTTGTTTTTTAAGGTGTTCATGGTCTCCCTTTGGTCGGCATGCCTACTTTCCAGCTGAAGGGAATTAGGTGCCCTCCCGCGGCATGAGCGGGCAGAGCTAAATAAATCATATATTCTATTTTAACCAGACAACAGTGAATAAATATTTCCGATGCTTAATTCTCCGGTGATAAGAGCTATTTGAAGAAAGTTGATTTAAAAACGCTTGAATTTGATTTCATATCTGTTACAGTCAACTGAAAGTCGTGCTTGCCTGAACCGGTGTGCTCATCGAGTGTGTGCCAAAGAGATGACGTTTTCGCATCGTATTCCATTAAAACCCATCTTCCATCAATTCTACCAGTAAAGGTTTTTATACCGGACAAGTTATCAGAGATCTTGAACTGTATTTTCTGATTGCTGACGAAAGATTTTCCGTTGCTGATGTTTACAGGAGTAATCCGGGGGGCAATGGTGTCTACTGTGATGTAAAAGCTGCCAAAACCCCGGACTAAAGCCTTGACAGATCCGTTTTCATAAGTCCCTCCCTGTGGAGCCCTGCTTGTGGTTATGATCAAAGCCTTGTCCTGTAAGCCGGCCCTGATCGGGATGGTTGGCTTAATTGAAAGACTATACGCAAGATGTACTGGTATTAAGCGGTTATGAATATGGTGGATCTTTGAAAATGCTCCTGAAGGGCCTGCCGAACTTGAATAAACAAACTTCAGGTCGCTGTATAAAGCGTTTATGGGGATTTCGATGTTCACGCCAGCGGTATCCAGCCGATTGGCCTGATTATAACTGAAGGGATATCCGTTGATCTGTTTCGCAGGTTTTTTCGAAGCCGGATTATACCTGATCCTGAAATTCAGAATGCTTTCGTTGCCGGCGACATCTCTCACCACGTATTTAGCTTCATGAGTATCCTGGTCCTCTATATTTATCAAGCCACTATTAGCCTGTGTTTTATATATTTTCAAAGGATTCCCCGGTTCAATAAAGCTTTTCTGAATTCTCTTCCCGGCGCTTAATAACGCGGGATAATCCAGGTGGGAATTTATTCCTCTGGAATTGGTAAACGAAAATTTATCCCATTCTGTTGAGTGAACGGTTGTACCGTCCACAATAAGTTCTATTGAGTACGGTCCATTCGAATTTTCTGAAGCCGAGTTTTTATCAGATGCCTGAATACCAAAGCCAGTTTCACCGCTTATAGAAACAACAGTGGCAGGGCTTAATTGATAGTTCCCTCCAGATCCGGCAACCCCATAAAATTGTTTTGGAGTATGTTCGCTAAAAGGTACTCCATTTAACTGGTATGAATACAGTCCACTGATAACCGGCCTAACCCTGTCGGGGATTGTTATTCCAAAAAGCTGAGGATTAATGGTTTGTTCAGTATTGGTATCCCTGATCTCAAAATGCAGATGCGGCCCGTTGGATCCACCTGTATTACCCGACCATGCTATTATTTCGCCTTTTTTTACAGGAATTTCAACAGGAAGCAGCGGAAAATCTACGTCATAATTTTCTATTCGGTATTGATATGCCTTAAGTGTCCGGTTAATCCGGTCATTGTACGTCTTCAGGTGCATATAAACAGTTGTATATCCATTGGGATGCGTCACATACACTGCATTTCCACCGCCACCGATTTGCACCCTTACCCTTGAAATATATCCGTCTGCCGAAGCAAATACAGGATACCCCTCGCGCTGATTAGTTTTGAAATCCAGTCCTGAGTGAAAATGGTTACTTCGCAGCTCACCAAAGTTTCCCGCAATTATAGGAGTGAGATCCAAAGGATATCTGAAATAAGATATTGGATAGACTTCTGACTGGTCTGTCTGGGCAGCAGCTGTATTAAATAAGAATAGTAAAAATAGCGGATAAAAGTGTTTTAGCATTTTTGTCTTAAGATAATTATCGAACCTCGAAGTCCAGTAGTTTATCTTCTTCCAAATAGCCTGCCAAATGATCTCCGATATTAACTTTACCTACGCCCTGAGGTGTGCCCGTAAAAATCAGGTCGCCCTTTTTTAAGGTGATATACGTGGAGACAAAAGCGATAATACTCTCAAAGGAGAACAACAGATCTTTCGTATTTCCGGTTTGGACGTTATTTCCGTTAAGCTCAAGTCTGAAATTTAAATTGGTCAGATCTGAGAAGTGTGATTTTGGTAGAAATTTACTTACCGGTGCAGAATTATCAAACGCCTTCGCAAGTTCCCATGGCAAGCCTTTCTCCTTGTGTTTTTGTTGCAGGTCTCTGGCCGTGAAATCTACTCCCAATGCGATTTCCTCGAAATAATTTGAAGCGAACTTTTCAGCTATATGTTTTCCTTCCTTGCAAACTTTCAGCACCAATTCTATCTCATGGTGGATATCATTAGAAAATTCAGGATGGTAGAAAGGCTTATTATCTTTGAGCAGGGCTGTATCCGGCTTCATGAATATGACCGGCGTTGTTGGTACCGGATTATTTAATTCTTTGGCATGCTCCGCGTAGTTACGGCCTATAGCTATGATCTTCATTGTTCAGGTTTATTTTTATGATCATATCAGGGAAATCAACACAGCCAGATTCCATTTCGCTAATATAAATACAGGATGATATAATTGAGAAAATCTATTAAAGAACAGATATCCGTTTAGTGATGATCTCACTGCCAACGCTCACACGAATAAAGTAAAAACCGCTGTTTAGCCGGGAGGCTATGTTAAAGGAATTTGCCTGATCACCGGCAGAGAGCCTTTCCGTAAATAATGTAGTGACCTCATTGCCGAGCACATCCATGATCTTGATGGTAACGTTGGAATCTTTATTTATATAATACGATAAATTAAGCTGGTGGGAAACCGGGTTCGGGTAGACTTTAACATTATTCAATATTTTGTCGCTATCCCCGGATTTCGGAATTTTCATGGTGGATGCGTTTCCGAAAACTTTATCCTTAGATGGTTTAAATGGCACAAAATCAACCATTACGCCATTTTTTAAATAGGCAGGCTTGTTCAGACGCGTGTCGGTAATCTTAGTAGATATAGTAGCTTTGATAACTTTAGAAGTATCTGACAATACCTGTGTATCAGCGAAACCATGAGAATAACCTGGCATGAACATGCCGCTTATAATCATGATTATTCCTAATAGTTTAAGGTAGTTGTTTCTCATACGCACTAAATACAGGATAAATATAGGGCTTTATAATATATACGAACAGGCATCCATAAAGTTTTTAACAATTTTTAACTAAAATAATATCGTTTACGTTAATTGCATAAAAATGTTAGCCTATAAATAAATATTCTGCTACATTTTAAACACAAATTTTGATTCGTTGTTTAATTGTTTTTAAGGTGTACTTTTGTGCCATAATTTATACGATGTGTCAAATTTAAAGAATCTCCATAAACTCTCTGCTGCTGGTTTATTAATAAGTTTAGGAATTATCTACGGTGACATTGGTACCTCCCCGTTATATGTGTTTAAAGCCATTGTTGCAGATCGCGTCATTACAACAGATCTTATTTTGGGAGGATTGTCGTGTATATTCTGGACCTTAACCCTTCAAACAACCATCAAATATGTCATCATAACGTTACGGGCCGATAACCGGGGCGAGGGGGGGATACTATCGCTTTTTTCACTTGTTAAGAAAAGGGCAAAATGGCTTGTTATTCCGGCAATGATAGGCGGCTCTGCATTGCTGGCAGATGGGATGATCACACCGCCAATTACGATATCGGCTGCTATTGAGGGGCTGAGAGTAATTTATGCAGATATCCCTACCGTTCCCATAGTAATTGTCATTATTTCGCTGCTGTTCTTAATTCAGCGGTTCGGTACATCTATCATTGGCAAAGCTTTCGGGCCGATCATGTTCGTATGGTTTACCATGATGGCCGTCCTGGGTGCTGTTTATCTTGTTCAATATCCTGAAATCCTAAAGGCTGTCAATCCTTATTATGCCTTTGTATTATTATCGTCAAACCCAAATGCACTTTTTATCCTGGGCGCGGTATTTCTTTGTACCACCGGGGCAGAGGCACTGTATTCTGATCTTGGACATTGCGGCCGCTCGAACATTCGTATTAGTTGGATATACGTTAAAACATGTCTTTTGTTAAACTATTTCGGGCAGGGAGTCTGGCTGTGGCAGCATCAGGGAAACACATTAGGCAAACTTGATAACCCATTTTTCAGCATTATGCCTGAATGGTTCCAGATCATCGGGATTTGCATTGCCACAGCAGCAGCGATTATCGCCAGTCAGGCTATGATCTCAGGATCGTTCACACTGATTTCCGAAGCTGTACGATTGAATCTCTGGCCAAAGGTTAAAATCAATTACCCCAGTAATCAGAAGGGCCAGCTGTATGTGCCCTCTACAAATGCCATCTTGTGGATAGGCTGTATTATTGTTGTACTTATCTTCAGGGAATCAGCTAATATGGAAGGGGCCTATGGTTTAGCCATCAATTTAACTTTTCTCATGACTACCATACTGGTATCTGTTTATCTGAAACGGAAAAAATTTCCCAACTACGTCATTATCATTTTCCTTAGTGTTTACGGGATTATTGAACTGGGCTTCCTGGTAGCCAACATGGCTAAATTTCTGCATGGAGGCTGGTTTACATTATTGCTTGCTTCTGTATTATTATCGGTCATGTGGGCATGGTCAACAGCCAGAAAGATTAAGAACCGCTTTGTTAAGTTTGTAGAAATTGATTCCTATTATCCTATTTTAAAAGAGCTGAGTGAAGATGAGTCGATACCTAAATATGCTTCTCAGCTGGTTTATCTGACAAGCGCTAACTTTAATTCAGAGATCGAATCAAAGATCATGTATTCCATCCTGCAGAAGCAGCCGAAGCGAGCAGACGTATATTGGCTGGTGCATGTTGATGTAACGGATGAGCCGTTCACAAAAGAATTTGAAGTAGATTTTCTTATCCCTAACAAACTGATCCGCATCGATTTTAAATTGGGTTTCCGTGTTGAGCAGCAAATAAACGTATTTTTCCGTAAGGTTGTTGAAGAACTGGTGAAAAAAGGGGAGGTGGATATCACAAGTAAATATACCTCGCTTAACAAGCACAAGATCATTGGCGATTTCAGGTTTATTGTATTGGAGAAAGTCCTTTCCAAATCCAATGTCCTGAGCTTTATCGAAAGATTCACAATGGACTATTATTTTATTCTGAAAAAGTTCTCCTTATCTGAAGAAAGGGGTTTTGGGCTGGATATAAGTTTTGTAACCATAGAAAGGGTTCCGCTCATCGTTTCCTCCCAGGATGTAAGCGGGCTTAAGCGATTAGCGTGATTTGGCATAGAGACGCAAAATTTGCGTCTCTACGATTACGGTCATTAATAGGTCTTGATTCACTGGTGTCGGGTTAAAATAAAATACATGATTTTATTTATCTCTGCCCGCTGATGCCGAGGGAGGGCACCTACTTTCCCTTCAGCTGGAATTAGGCATGCCGACCAAAGGGAGACCATGAACACCTTAAAAAACAACAGAAGGTGAATAACAGCCGCGTCTTCCTGATATTTGTTGTAAATCCACGCTTTATTCTTTCGGTGCAATCCAAGCCGTGTGAAGGGCAGTGAAAGAATGAGTGAATCTGCGCCACTTCTCCGGATTGCTTGGCCACTTGCTGTATGAAATGTTAATGCAACGAATAAAGTGCGCCTTTAAGCCAAATCTCAGGAGGCCGGTCCCTGCACATCGCACCAACACTAATATATGAACGGTTGTTACCCATCGCACTATCCCGAC
>JBBJNR010000016.1:0-47569 GCA_037719315.1 Daejeonella sp. | reverse complement strand
ACCACCCTTTACATATAAAATGATTATTAGTCAATAGCCTAATTCAATAAATTTATTATTATGCAGAGCACAGCTGCGAGCACCCAAGAGTACTTCGAAACACTTCCGGATGACCGGAAAGGTGCTATGAATGAGTTACGAAATGTAGTCCTCGAGAATCTTCCTTCCGGCTTTTGTGAACAAATGAGCTATGGAATGATCGGTTATGTCGTGCCTCATTCTATATATCCCTCAGGCTATCATTGCGATCCTAATTTACCGCTTCCCTTTATCAACCTCGCTTCACAGAAAAACTTTATTGCTTTGTACCACATGGGTATATATGCAGACAAAGCGCTCCTGGAATGGTTTATGTCAGAATATCCCAGGCATTGTTCTTCCAAGCTCGACATGGGTAAAAGCTGCATCAGATTTAAAAAGCCGGAACATATCCCTTTTAAGCTAATTGGTGAACTTTTGCGAAAGGTTAGCGTAAAGGATTGGATAGAGGTTTATGAGAGCAGGATAAGGAAGTAATGTTTGACGTTATACGTTATACGTTTTGCGTGGCAGGTCGGAAAGAAGACGTATAACGTAAAACGTACAACGTATAACTTCCCAAAAGAACCCTACCTTTAGCTTTAATTAATATTAGATGGAAATTACAAAAGATCTAAGGCTCGCGGTACTCATAGACGCTGACAATGTTCCATATTCGAACGTAAAGCCTATGTTCCAGGAAATTGCGAAATACGGCACCCCCACTTTTAAACGCATCTACGCTGACTGGACAAAACCAACGGTTTCCGGCTGGAAAAAAGTACTCTTAGAGAATGCGATAACTCCTATTCAGCAATACAGCTATTCCACAGGAAAAAACGCCAGCGACAGCGCGATGATCATTGATGCGATGGATATTTTATATTCAGGTAAGGTAGATGGATTTTGCATCGTATCCAGCGATAGCGACTTCACGAGACTGGCTACTCGATTGCGGGAGGCGGGCATGAAGGTTATCGGTATCGGAGAAAAGAAAACCCTTATTCCGTTCATCACCGCGTGTGATAAGTTTATTTATATTGAGATATTGAAGGATAATGAGCCAGCTCCAGAAGATAATCAGCCGGTTAAAAAGTCCAAAAACACAAGGCAGAAAAGCTCAGCGCCGCTAAATACCATTGATAAAGACCTGATCAGGCTTATCAGTGATAGCATTTCTGACCTTGAAGATGAGAACGGCTGGGCTTATCTTGGAAACCTGGGGAACCTGATCCTTAAAAAGAAGCCGGATTTTGATTCCAGAAACTACAACTATCCCAAGCTCCTTCCATTGATTAAAAGCCTGAATAAATTCGAATTTGATGAAAGGGTAACCGCCAAGGGCAATATTAAACACGTGTATATAAAAATAAAATAAAGCGATCGGAGATATGAGATGTGAGATATGAGAGGCGGGAATCAAGCCATTTTAATCCCAAATTCATAATTCGTAATTTGCAATTGTTTTTTTTACCGACAAATTTCCGACATTCACCGAGAACTATAGTAAACTCGCCTATTTGCTGTTTGTAAACAGGGTTTTATGCAATAGTTTTGATTCAAATTCATACGATATGCAAAATATAAAAAGCTCTAATCAAAAATCAGGAAAAGCATTGGTCGGCTTAATTTTACTTGGCGTTGGCTGTATATTATTACTCAGAACATTAAATATATTCTTTATCCCCGGCTGGCTCTTAAGCTGGCCTGTTTTTATGATCATGATCGGGTGCTTTATCGGTGCCCGCCAGGGATTTAACCGCCCCTCGGCTTTTGTCCCAATCATTATTGGGGTTGTTTTCCTTAGCAACACAATCCTTCCCGATATGGACCTGAGCAGGTTCTTCTGGCCGCTGCTGATCATCGCTTTTGGAGTCTGGATGATCCTGGGCCGAAAAACCCCTAAAGGATTGGATAATTTTGGAAATTGGGACAAAAAAAATGACAATGGTCCCAATACGTGGTCGCAAGTTGATGGCAGCCCGTCTGACCCGGCGCAGCCGAACCCAAATCCGGGTCCTTTCGCCGAGGATAAAATTGAGTCTGTATCCATATTTGGCGGCATAAAAAAGAATATCGTATCCAAAAATTTCCAGGGAGGTGAAATTGTTAATTTTTTCGGTGGTTCTGAGATTAACCTCATGCAGTCTGATATCAATGGCAGGGTTCATCTGGAAGTTGTACAGGTATTCGGTGGCACCAAGATTATTGTTCCGGCAAACTGGACTGTCCATTCTGAAATGGTAGCCATTTTCGGAGGTATTGAAGATAAGCGGCCCCCTCAATTAAATGTTGCGGCAGATAAAGTATTAGTGATCCAGGGTACATCAATTTTCGGAGGAATAGACGTAAAGAGTTTCTGATTCACTGTATTTCTAACACGAATACACAGATCATTCATCAGTTTATTTAATCATCGGAAACCGTGTCTCAGCACCAAATCATGTCCTCTTCCCAAGCCGCTCCGGTACATTCCAGGAGTAAAATTGTGTTGATCGTTATTCAATGCATCGTAGTCTGTGTAATATTGCAATCAGCCATCCTGTTCTGGTTCGGGTTTAGTCCGGAGACATCTTTAATCGATGGTTCCGTAAGCACGGTACTACTTGCCATTGCGTGTTATCTTATTGGAAATAACCTGCGATATTACAGGCCGGAAAAAAACAGGTACCTTCTGATGCTGATGTACTGTGCTATCCTTGCATCCATATGGCTTCTCATAAATCACTGGACCCTGGATTCAATTGTGTTGACCGACCCGCATTATTCAGAATTTCTCTACAATTCACTTCCTGTAAGGTTCTTCCTCGGACTTTTGATCATCGGATTGATGTCGATGGTGAGCGTGGTATGGTATACCCAGCAAGATCAAAAGGAAACGGAAAAGCGTAAAATTGAAGCTGAAACCTTAGCCCGGGACGCAGAGCTCTATAATCTCCGGCAACAGCTGCAGCCCCATTTCCTTTTTAACAGCTTAAACTCGATTACAGCGCTGATTGGAAGCAGACCTGAGGAGGCGCGTAAAATGATCCATCAGCTATCTGATTTCTTAAGAGGTACTTTAAAGAAAGAAGATCAGCAGCCGGTATCCTTAATTGACGAGCTGGAACATCTGCAATTATATCTCGATATAGAAAAGGTAAGGTTCGGGCACCGCTTGTCCACAGAAATCTCGTACAGTGAAACCTGTAAAACAAAACTTTTGCCACCGATGCTTTTACAGCCGATCGTTGAAAATGCTATAAAATTCGGCCTGTACGATACGACCGGAATAGTTACCATAAGCATCTTTGCCGAATGTGTTGAAAATGAACTTCATGTAACTGTGCAAAATCCTTACGACCCGGATACTACCCGGCCAAAGCACGGTACAGGATTTGGGTTAAGCGGGGTTAAGCGCCGCTTACATTTATTATTTGGCCGGACCGATCTATTGGAAACTACATCTTATCCCCATATATTTACAACAACAGTAAAAATTCCTCAGGTGTAAACATGCGTGTGATTTTAATTGATGACGAGCCCCTGGCCCGTTCGGTAGTGATAGAATATCTCCAGTCCTGGCCACAGATCGAGATCTTACAGGAATGCAGCGACGGCTTTGAAGGTGTTAAAGCCATTGCACAACATGATCCGGATCTTATCTTTCTGGATATCCAGATGCCCAAGATCAATGGATTTGAAATGCTTGAGCTCATTGACCAGCCACCCTCAGTTATATTTACAACCGCTTTTGATGAATATGCCATCAAAGCTTTCGAAGAGCATGCAATTGATTATCTTCTAAAACCCTTTACAAAAGAAAGGTTTGATAAAGCCGTTCAGAAATGGATGGATAGTCAGCAGACCATTGAAACCAAAGCGACAACTATTCAAATTCTTGATAACATCCAGGCTTCATCGCCTAAAAATGAACGCGTAGTGGTGAAAACTGGCAATAAGATCAAAATAATTCCGGTAAACGATATCATTTTCCTGGCTGCTGATGATGATTATGTCAAGATCCACACGCCTGAAGGATCATTCCTTAAGAATAAAACGATGGCATATTTTGAGAAGCTCTTAGGCGAAGAAAACTTTGTCAGGGTTCATCGTTCCTACATCGTAAAGATTGATGAGATCACCCGTATTGATCCTTACGAAAAGGAGTCACATCTGGCTATTCTTAAAACGGGAGAGAAAATTCCGGTAAGTAAGACGGGGTACCCTAAGCTTAGACAGGTATTAGGTTTATAAGTGGGAGCAATTCTAGCGAAGATCGTCGCTAGATATAGACTTTACTCCTCATAAACGTCACGGCTTTCCCTGCCATCAGCACCCTGTCACCCTTAAGCTCAACCCGAAACTCCTTGTTGTGGGTCAGGGTTGCGGGTTGCCAGTTGGTTAGGCTGGACGGAAATGCGCGACTTCAGCTTTGAGCTTTCACTCCGCAACATATAAATTTGCAAATGTCACCAATCAATCGTAATATTGCAATATAATATGGGATTGACAAAAACAGAGATTTTTACGGAAGAGCAGAACAGACTGGCCATGTTGTTTAAGGCGCTGGCTCATCCGGCAAGGATAGCTATACTTCAGCGAATTATGATAGCCAATACCTGTATATGCGGTGAGCTTGTTGGTGAGCTTGGACTGGCTCAGGCTACAATTTCTCAACATCTCAAAGAATTAAAGAATATTGGCCTGATTCAGGGGACTATAGAAGGAGTAAGTGTTTGCTACTGTATTAATCCCCAGGCATGGAAAATTCTTGAAGACAATTTTGGAGACTTTATTGCTGCTTACAAGGGACCGGCGGGCTGCTGCTAATAATTAAACTTAATATTTCAAAAAAATGGACACCTCACAAACGTTAAATTGGCAATTGTTTAAGGAAACATTGCTTCAGCATCCTGGTCTTGACCTTCAATTTCAGTATGCTGAAAATAAATGGGTTGATGCCTCTTATCATATCACCGAAATTAAGCAAGCGCCTATCGTATCAGTAGACTGCGGGGGTGTAGTGAATACCTGGACAGAAGTAATTGTTCAGCTTTGGGAACCCGGAGAACAACAACAGAAACGTGCGATGAAAGTTCGAAAAGCTTTGTCCATTATAGAAGAAAAAAAATTACCATTAAATCCAATTGGTGTAGTCAAGATCGAGTTTGGAAATTCTCAATTTGATACCCGGCAGATGTATCCGGATGATATTTTAGCTGAAGGTGAGAACCTGATTGTCAACCTGGTGCCGGATCTTACCCAATGCAAAGCGATTGGAAGAGGCGGAAGCTGCGGAACAGCAGAAGCGGGAGACGAATGCTGTGCACCAGCCGAAAAACCCAAAGTGGAATTGAAAAACCTGGTTGTTTCGGCTGAAAGCTGCACGCCGGGTTCGGGATGCTGTTAATGCTAGCTATGGATTAAATGAAGAATATATTAGTCTTGTGTACCGGTAACAGCTGCAGAAGCCAAATCGCAGAAGGATATCTAAGATCTTTTGCAGGAGATCTGGCACAGATCTATAGTGCTGGTATAGAAACCCATGGCGTCAACCCCAGGGCCATACGAATAATGGCAGAGGATGGTGTAGATATCTCCAAACATACATCAAACCATGTCGATGAATACCTTCAGATCCCATTTGATCATGTGATCACCGTGTGCGATAACGCCAGCGAAGCATGTCCTTTTTTCCCCGGGACCGTAGAACGCCACCATCAAAACTTCCCCGATCCGGCGAAAGCCAGCGGCTCTGAAGAGCAGATCATGAATGAGTTTCGAAGAGTGAGGTACCTGATAAAGGCATATTCAGCAGATTTTATCAACTCGTATGTGAAAACATAGCGCTGCCCAGCCGGCCGGAAAATCTGTAAAAAGCAAAAAAGACCATACAAAGTACAGTCTCTTTACTCAATAATCGTACTGAACTTAACCCAGATACGACTTTAATATTTTGCTTCTTGAAGTATGTCTCAAACGCTGCAGCGCTTTATCCTTGATCTGGCGTACACGCTCACGTGTAAGATTAAACTTTTCACCAATTTCTTCTAAAGAAAGCGGATGGTTTGTGCTCAACCCAAAGAAAAGAACAATGATTTCACGCTCGCGCTCTGTTAAAGTTGAAAGTGAGCGCTTAATCTCTTCTGATAGGGATTCATTGATCAGGTTACTGTCTGTATTCGGATCGCTGTTCTCCAGCACATCCAGAAGAGTATTTTCTTCACCCTGCACAAACGGGGCGTCCATGGATACATGGCGTCCGGAGTTACTTAGCGTATCAGAGATCTTTTCAACGGTGGTTTCAAGGTTATCTGCCAGTTCTTCCGGTGAAGGCTCACGCTCAAATTCCTGTTCCAGCCTTGAAAAGGCCTTGCTTATCTTACTTAACGAACCTACCTGGTTTAGCGGCAGACGAACAATTCTGGATTGTTCAGCAATAGCCTGTAAAATTGACTGACGGATCCACCATACCGCATATGAGATGAATTTAAAGCCTTTGGTTTCATCAAAACGCTTTGCCGCCTTGATCAAACCAAGGTTACCTTCGTTGATCAGGTCGCCAAGTGTTAATCCTTGGTTCTGGTATTGTTTTGCAACCGATACAACAAAACGTAAATTGGTTTTGGTAAGTCTTTCTAAAGCGGCCTGATCACCTTCTCTTATTTTTTGAGCAAGAATTACTTCTTCTTCAGCGGTTATTAAATCTACTTTACCAATTTCATGTAAATACTTGTCTAGCGACTGGGATTCACGATTGGTAATCGATTGAGTTATCTTGAGTTGTCTCATTTATGAATAAATACTCCTTTTGAAAGTCTGCAAAGTTAAACAAATCTGCCATTTTAACGACAAGTTAAAAGAAAATTTTAGCTGATTTTTAAGGATTTACGTGGAAAAAATCAAGTTTTTATAGCACAAAAATCATTCCATACTAACGTACAAAGCCTTACAAAATTATACGTGTGCTTAAATCCACTAAATTAAATTCATGTTAAATTCCTGTCCCGGAACCATACATCATCAGGCTTTGAGTCGAAATTTAACATTAAGTCCACAAGGCTCGCCGGATCAGAATGTGTGAGAACTAAATTACGATTTATCGTTTTAAGAAATTTCTTTCTAACCATAAGGTCAATTTGCTTAATCAGCAGATCATAAAATCCATCCACGTTAAGTAAGCCAATTGGATTGTTGTGAAGTCCGAGCTGCAGCCATGTCAGAACTTCAAAGAATTCTTCCAGTGTTCCAAATCCGCCCGGCAAAGTAATTACTCCGTCAGAGATATCAGCCATCTTTTGCTTTCGCTGATGCATGTTTTCTGTGATGATCAGCTCGGTTAGCCCCGTATGCCCTACTTCTTTATCCATCAGGAACCGGGGAATGACGCCAATAGCCCTTCCGCCCCTTTCCAGCACCGCATCAGCTATTAATCCCATAACACCTACTCTTCCCCCGCCAAAAACAAGGGTAATATCTTTCTCGACAAAAACATCCGCCAGTTGATGCACAGCCTTTAGAAGTAGCGGATCACCATTGAAATTAGCACCGCAGAATACGCTTATTGATTTCATAGGTAAATTATACGTGGTAAGTTATACGTTGTACGTTGTACGTTGTAAGTCTGGGTGGAGAGGCTGGATGCTGAAAGCATTTCCTTAATTTATCAGGTTAATTCGTAATCCGTAATTCATAATTCGTAATTCTAATAAGCCCGGCCTCGCAAAGGTAATCTGCAACAGGTAACCTTTATCGGCTATAATTAGGCGCCTCCTTCGTGATCGTTATATCATGCGGGTGACTTTCACGCATCCCGGCAGCAGTGATCCTCACAAACTTGGCATCCTGAAGATCAGCGATGGTGGCTGCTCCGCAGTAACCCATACTGGCCCGCAACCCGCCGACCAACTGATACATGACTTCCGCCAGGCTTCCCTTGAAGGGTACACGACCCACTATCCCCTCTGGTACAAGTTTTTTAATATCATCTTCTACATCCTGGAAATAGCGATCTTTCGAGCCCTGCTCCATAGCTTCGATCGAGCCCATTCCACGGTATGATTTAAACTTACGGCTTTCGAAGATAATGGTCTCGCCCGGCGACTCTTCAACCCCGGCAAATAAAGACCCAGCCATAATCGTACTGGCACCGGCAACGATCGCTTTCGCAATATCACCGGTTTGCTTTATACCGCCATCCGCAATAACCGGGATTCCACGTCCTTTCAATGCTTTAGCGCATTCGTATACAGCGTATAATTGAGGGACGCCTACGCCTGCTATGATCCTTGTGGTACAGATAGAACCAGGCCCTATACCAACCTTAACGGCATCAGCGCCAGCATCGGCCAAGGCTCTGGCCGCATCTCCGGTTGCGATGTTTCCTACAACAACCTGCAGATTTGGGTATTTAGACTTTACTTCTTTTAATTTTTCAATCACGCCTTTCGAATGTCCATGCGCCGTATCGATGGTAATAACATCCACTCCAGCCTTAACAAGGGCATCCACGCGCTCCATGGTATCGGGTGTTACGCCAACTGCTGCACCAACCCTTAAACGCCCGTGCTCATCCTTGCAGGCATTGGGGAAGTTCTTGAATTTCTGAATATCCTTAAAGGTGATTAAACCGCTTAAGCGGCCGTCTTTATCTACTACCGGAAGCTTTTCGATCTTGTAATCCTGGAGGATCAGTTCCGCCTCCGTCAAGGTAGTACCTTCCGGAGCGGTGATCAGATTTTCTTTTGTCATTACATCACGCACAGCACGTGTCATATCTTTCTGAAAACGCAAATCACGGTTAGTAATGATCCCGACTAATTTTCTATCGGCATCTATGACCGGAATGCCTCCTATCTTATAATCCTTGATGATCAGGAACGCTTCGGAAACCAGAGCACCTTCGTTCAGCGTGACCGGATCCTGGATGATACCGCTCTCCGATCGTTTTACTTTACGCACTTCATCAGCCTGTGCGCTTATGCTCATATTTTTATGAAGCATGCCGATACCACCGGCTTGCGCAATAGCAATAGCCAATCCTGATTCTGTAACAGTATCCATAGCGGCAGAAACGATAGGCACATTCAGTTTTATCTTACGGGTGAAGTAAGTGCTGGTATCAACGTCACGCGGTAAAACTTCGGAGTAAGCGGGGATTAAAAGTACGTCGTCGTAGGTAAGACCTTCGGAAACGAATTTTTCTGGATCGAGTTGCATGGCAAATAATTGTGGGTTATTACTTGCCGGGCAAAGATAGAAAAAAAATGGATAAATGGCAATTATTGCGATGATCCGTAAACGTCATTTATCAAATGTTAAACAGTGAAAATTAGCTGTTAGCTTAACAGCACTGTCCATGCTTCATTGACACGGCCTTCCTCAAGCAGCCTCTTCGCAAATTGGTGGAGTTCTCTTTCGCGGTTTTTAGAATCCCCTATGGTTGAATCAAGGATTAGTTTTAATTCAGCATTGGATTTGAAAAGTTCTATGTGCTCGTCAGAGGGAAGTACCTCGACATTCCCGAGCTGTCCGAGGTTATTTCCCGTTAAGACGATGGAGTTTCTTATAGCTATAGGTATCGAGTCTACACCTATCCCAACAGTTCTTACAGGTTTCTCAACTTTGAAAAGATTATCCGAAACCCTGCAGTACCAATCTCCCCCCAGCCTGGCGACAAGATCGATTTTTGCCTGGTCAATTTTCCCTGAGTCGTCCAGTATCTCTTCGCGGATATGAATTCGTTTGATCTCGGCTATAACAAGGTTTCCTGCGCCTGCATTCTCACCCAAAGGAATGACCTGCCTGATAATACATTCCATTTGAACCGGCGATTCGGCTACTCGCGGCGGTTTAACCAGATCTGAAGCTAAAGCAGTAAAACCGGATTTTATAAACTCATTTACACCTTTGGGATATTCAACGCTGGCCAGTGAGGTTTGTCTGACCATATCATAATTTACCACATTAATAACGCATTCAGGCACCTCGAGCACATTTTCAAGACTGTGTTTAGTCGTGTTATCCCTTATTCTCCGTGCAGGCGAGAAAATACATACCGGGGGATTTGTACTAAACATATTAAAAAAACTGAACGGGCTTAAATTAACATTCCCTTCCTTATCAATTGTAGACACAAAGCAAATCGGACGCGGCGCGATTGCGTACTGCAGGTAGTTTTGCAGCTCGGAGGTACTGAGATCTGAGGGGTTTAGTGTTAGCATATCATATTTGAAGAAAGAACAAGATTAAAGAACAAAGACTAACTAATAAAGATCAGTTAAGATTTTTTCTACTAAAAATGTCTTTATTCTTTGCTCTTTAATCCTTGTTCTTTTTAAGCTTCAGTATCGACCAATCCGTATTAGCCTTTCGGATGGTATTAGTTAATCTCCCAAGTCCCGTTATTTCCATTTCAACAATGTCGCCAGCCTGAAGCCATTGGGGCTTATAAGAGGGATCATTAAGCAGCCCCGTACCATTCAGCTCCAGGAAGCATCCTGTACCTACGGTTCCCGATCCGATCACATCGCCGGGCAAAATATCAACGCCGTAAGAACAGCGTTCAATAATTTCGGCAAAGGTCCAGTCCATGTCCCCCATAGTTCCCGAAGAGACCTCTATCCCATTTACCCAGCATTTCATAGGAAGATCATAGGAGTTGCCGGTATGGCCTTCCTTTGGTGCAGTCTTATATCTTTCCAGCTCGTCAGGTGTAACCAGCCACGGACCGATAACCGTACTAAAGTCTTTTCCTTTTGCAGGACCAAGGTTAAGTAACATTTCTTCCATCTGCAGCGTCCGTGCGCTCAGGTCGTTCATGATCATGTAACCGGCGATGTACGCATCAGCTTCCGACGCTTTAATATTTCTGCCTTTTTTACCAACTACGATTGCTGCCTCCAGCTCAAAATCAAGCTTCTCGAAATGATCAGGCATACATTCAATATCCCCAATGCCCTGAATGGCATTATGATTTGTAAAATAAAATATCGGGTATTGGTCAAACTCAGGGATCATATCTACCCTACGGTTTTTTCGTGCCGATGCCACATGCTGTCTGAATGCATAGCCGTCGCGGCAAGATGTTGGATGGGGCACCGGCGCCAGCACTTCAAAGAATATTTCTTCTTTTGCTTCCTGTTTCCCCGATTTGATTTGTGTATTTACTTTTTTCGCCCGTTCCATCAATTCCTCTCCGCCGTTCAAAAACTCATGTATGTTATCCGGAAGGAGTTTATCGCATGAATTGAGATTGTAGATGTGTCCATTTATAAAAACACCCAGGTGTTCACGGTCTTCAGTTTTATAAGAAACTAGTTTCATAGAGGCTCGATTTGGTTAGCGGCTTAGTCAAAACTAGTGAATTCAGCTAAGGTTTCATCTGTGAGCTAAAAAAATCGTTAGGTTACCACTTTATAAGTAATTAAATATTCAATTCTAATAAATCGGCTCAAAGAATATCCAGTATATGTTGGAATACCTTGGGGTAAAAAGAGACAAATGACGTTTCTTACGGTTCCATATGGAGTTTATTTGGATTACCAGAAGCCTTTACCCAAAAGTATCAATAATAAGCCATGTGATAAAGATGCTGCTTCATTTGTTATAACAAATATGATTGAGCTTACATCTAAAATGATAAAGTGGCGGGAACGTAGTACATACTTCACGATTTGTGGATAACATGTGATCCCGAAAAGAAATTAAAATTTATTACTTCGGTTGTTGATGCGCATGCATGTCTTGAAGGTAAGGCACGAGATATTCTGTTTATCGATGATTTCACATAAGCTCAAATCGCTAAGGCTTCACCAACATTGGGAATTAGGATTATTGATAATCAGACTGAATCAGTAAATTTTATACCTTAATTATCGCCACCGACTAAAGCGTCAAAGCCATATAGTACAACTTGTCTTCTAAAGAGATAGAATTACAACGTTCAGGTTGCTAATCCTGTTAAAGCCCTTATCCATTGTAAAAAGAGGCAGATCGAAGTAAATTGCAGTAGCAGCAATCACAGCATCAGGAAGCTTTATTTTGCTCTTGGACCGAATATCAATCGTAAGTTCTTTAATATTTGGCTCAATGTCTACGATGTAACATTCAGACAGGAAGGCTTTTAATAATTGCTTTGCAGCGGGTGCCAGTCCGGGGAAACTAAGCACTTCGATTTCTGAAATAACTGATACAAAAAGATTTCGGCCGGTGATAAGTGCCTGTACTTCTTCAACTCCATTAAAAAGGTTAATAATTAAGGAAGTATCAATAACAATATTATCGCCACTCATTCCTGATTTTTAACTGATATTCCAAGCCATCGACCTCAAAATTCACTTTGCCAGCGTATTTTTTAAGATCAATAGGTTTGCGTTTCTTAACAAGTTTAACCAGTTGTTCATCCAGTTGAACACGATCAATGGATTTATTTATCTCAATTGCTTTCGCCATATACAAATATACACAACGTAAATATTATTTAATTAATACATGTTTCATGTTAATGCAATACGTTTATATGCAAACCCTGGGACAGCTGTGATTTGGCATAAAACTTTCATTCACAGAAATCGTTACCTTTATACCACCAATTATATTAACCAATAAATTCTAATCTATGCCTGTTTATCATACATTAGGATCTATTCCTCATAAACGACATACCGCTTTCCGTAAACCGGACGGGACACTTTATGCCGAGGAACTGGTCTCTACTGAAGGATTTTCCAGTCTCTATTCGCTGGTTTATCATTGTCACCCCCCCACAATTGTTAAATCGCTGGGTGAGCCTTATTCCGTCGAACCTAAAATAGCGCGCGAAAAGCACCTTAAGCACACCAGCTTGATCGGCTTTAACATTAAACCGGAAGATGATTTTTTAAAGAGCCGTAAACCTGTCCTGATAAACAGCGACCTTCATATTTCTCTGGCTGCCCCCCGCCACTCCATGACTGATTATTATTATAAGAATAGCCAGGCTGATGAGGTCATCTTTATTCACCAGGGCAGCGGCACGTTGAAAACCGGGTTCGGAAGTATTAAGTTTGCCTATGGCGATTACCTCGTAATTCCCCGCGGCACTATTTATCAGATGCAATTTGACGACCAAAACAACCGTCTGTTCATTGTCGAAAGCTTCAGTCCGATAAGAACTCCCAAACGATACAGAAATGCATGGGGACAGTTGATGGAACATTCACCCTTCTGCGAGCGGGATATCAAACGCCCTGCAGGCCTGGAAACTAATGATGAGACAGGCGATTTTAAAGTACTTATTAAAAAAC
This sequence comes from Daejeonella sp., assembly GCA_037719315.1. Lineage (GTDB taxonomy): Bacteria > Bacteroidota > Bacteroidia > Sphingobacteriales > Sphingobacteriaceae > Daejeonella. The sequence goes on along the minus strand of JBBJNR010000016.1, from coordinate 34,283 downwards.
AAGGCCTCATCTATCCATACACCTATGGGACCCATCCGTTTGACTTTATCGGCTGGGATGGGTTTCATTATCCATGGGCATTCTCCATCCACGATTTTGAACCCATCACCGGGAGGATCCATCAGCCGCCGCCTGTTCACCAGACTTTTGAAGGCCATAATTTTGTGATCTGTTCTTTCTGCCCCAGGAAATACGATTATCATCCGGATTCCATTCCTGCGCCATACAACCACAGTAATGTCGACAGCGATGAAGTATTATATTATGTAGATGGTGATTTTATGAGCCGAAAAAGTGTGGTAAAAGGTCAGATAACGCTTCATCCTGGTGGGATTCCTCACGGACCGCATCCCGGAACGGTAGAAAAATCGATTGGTAAGGAACGAACGGAAGAACTGGCTGTTATGATAGATCCATTTAAGCCGTTAATGCTTACAGATTATGCGGTAAGCATTGAAGATGAAAGTTACCACAAAAGCTGGCAGGAGAATGTAGAATAGGTGAAACATCGTTTCGCTAATTATTTATTTTTATGAAAACTCAGACATTAGCAAATAAAACTCAGGACACAGATTTCCTTCCTTTAAACGGGACCGATTATCTTGAATTATACGTTGGCAACGCGAAGCAGGCCGCACATTTTTATAAAACAGCCTTTGGATTTCAGAGCCTGGCCTATGCCGGGCCGGAAACCGGTGTAAAAGACCGTGCATCTTATGTGCTGGTTCAAAACAAGATCAGACTGGTGCTGACCACGCCTTTATATCCCGGACATCCCATATCGGAACAACTGACAAAGCATGGAGATGGTGTAAAGATCATTGCGCTGTGGGTGGATGATGCGTATGAATCACATAAGCAAACGACCAGCCGTGGAGCTGAAAGTTATATGGATCCGCAAACCCTGGATGATGAAAATGGGGAAGTGCGCATGAGCGGGATCTACACCTACGGTGAAACCGTGCATTTATTTATTGAAAGGAAAAATTATAAAGGCCTTTTCATGCCCGGATATGAGAAATGGGAGAGCCATTACAACCCGGAGCCGGCAGGCTTGCTGTATGTTGACCATTGTGTCGGAAATGTGGGCTGGAATCAAATGGATAAATGGGTGAAGTTCTATGAAGATGTTATGGGCTTTCGTAACATCCTCACGTTTGATGATAAACAGATTTCTACCGAATATTCTGCCCTGATGAGCAAAGTGATGAGCAATGGAAACGGCTATGTAAAGTTCCCGATCAACGAACCTGCTGAAGGTAAAAAGAAATCCCAGGTGGAGGAATATCTTGATTTTTATGGAGATGAAGGGGTTCAGCATATTGCGATAGCAACAAGTGATATCGTGGACACAGTGACCAAACTACAGGACCGCGGCGTAGAATTCTTAAAGGTTCCTTCAGTATATTATGATGATCTTGAAGGACGGGTTGGAACAATAGAAGAAGATATTGAACCTCTCAAAGAACTTGGAATCCTGGTTGACAGGGATGAAGAAGGATACCTCTTACAAATTTTCACTAAACCGGTTGAGGATCGCCCTACCCTCTTTTTTGAGATTATACAGCGTAAAGGAGCGAAATCTTTTGGTGCCGGGAATTTCAAAGCATTATTTGAGGCGCTGGAACGGGAACAGGATTTAAGAGGGAATCTTTAATTTGAAAATCTGAAAATCTGATTTCCATGAAACCCTCAAAATAATATCTTTGTTAAAAAACAAACCAGTTTGAAGAAACGAATAGCAATTTTTGCTTCAGGTTCCGGATCTAATGCTCAGAAGATCATGGAGTATTTTAAGAAACACACTGATGCAGAGGTAGTTATTATTCTCACGAATAATCCTGAAGCTTACGTTTTGCAGCGTGCCGATAATTTTGAGATCCCATCTCATATTTTCGACAGACATGAGTTTACTGAAACAAATGAGGTGGTTCAGCTTCTTAGGAATCTTCAGATTGATGTTATTGTGCTGGCCGGATTTTTATGGCTTATACCTCAAAACCTTTTAAAAGCCTTCCCAAACAAGATCATCAACATCCATCCGTCCCTCCTGCCCAAATACGGTGGCCAGGGCATGTATGGCGATAAGGTCCATCAATCTGTATTGGATGGGAAAGAGGAAGAGTCTGGCATCACCGTCCATTTTGTAAATGAAAATTTTGATGATGGTGAGGTGATCCATCAGTCACGTTTCCGCATCGACGAGACCGATGACATTGAGATGATCAAATTTAAAGGCCAGCAGCTTGAGCACCTGCATTACCCCAGGGTAGTGGAGCAATTGCTGAAGAAGATGAAATCTTAATTTAGTGTAAAATTGAAAATTTAATTTTCGTAACTTAATAAATTACCTCAGACCTCAGACCTCAGACCTCATTTCTATCATTTTTTTCACTCTCCGATTGATCAAAAAAACTATCTTTGCGGCTTCAAATAAAAATCTTCAATGAGCCATCCTGTTAAGATCAAAAACGCCTTAATTTCAGTTTATTATAAAGATAATTTAGAGCCTCTTATCCGCCAGCTGCATGCTGATGGTGTTACGTTTTATTCCACAGGAGGAACAGAAAAATTCATTCATGAGCTGGGTATTGATGTTATTGCAGTTGAAGACCTCACAGGCTATCCTTCTATACTTGGGGGCCGCGTGAAAACACTCCATCCAAAGGTTTTCGGAGGCATTCTTAACCGCCGTGATAACCAGGATGATAAATTGCAGATCAGTCAGTATGAAATACCGGGGATTGACCTGGTGATCGTAGATCTTTACCCTTTTGAAGAAACCGTTAAATCAGGCGCTGAAGAGGCGGATATTATCGAAAAGATTGACATTGGGGGCATCTCCCTGATCCGCGCTGCTGCTAAAAACTACCAGGACGTGGTGATCATCGCTTCAAAGAATGACTATACAACGCTCAGTAATATCCTGGCAGAAAATGGCGGGTATACATTGCTATCCCATCGGAAATCCTTCGCACGGCAGGCATTTAACATATCTTCTCATTATGACACTGCCATATTTAATTACTTTAACCAGGAAGAGCCCTTACCTGTTTTTAAATACAGCGAGCAGAGTGTGAGCTCGCTTCGATACGGAGAGAATCCTCATCAAAATGGCGCTTTTTACGGCGACCTGACTAAAATGTTCGATAAGTTAAATGGCAAGGAACTTTCCTACAATAATCTTGTGGACGTTGACGCGGCTGTTGCTCTCATCGATGAATTTGATGACCCTACTTTCGCAATCCTGAAGCATACGAACGCATGTGGCATTGCTTCACGCGATTCTATCCTTGATGCATGGAGATGTGCCCTTGCCTGCGACCCTGTTTCGGCATTCGGCGGTGTGCTGATCTGCAACCGTGAGATCGATCCGGAGACTGCGGCTGAAATCAATAATCTCTTTTTTGAAGTGCTCATCGCCCCTTCCTATCACGAAGATGCGCTAAAAATCTTATGTGGTAAAAAGAACCGTATCATCTTAAAAAGGAATGACCTGGAACTTCCTGCGAAACAATTCAAGACCCTTTTGAATGGCATTATTGAGCAGGACAAGGATCTCAAGATGGAAAGCGCTGAACATATGATCTCCGTTACAGAGCGTAAACCCGATGAACAGCAGCTTAAAGACCTTGTATTTGCGAATAAGGTTGTAAAGCATACCAAATCAAATACAATTGTACTCGCCCGGAAGGCTTGCCTGATAGCGAGCGGTGTGGGACAGACATCCCGCGTTGATGCGCTGCAGCAGGCTATAGTTAAAGCAAAAGCTTTTCATTTCGATCTCGCAGGAAGTGTAATGGCTTCAGATGCATTTTTCCCATTCCCTGACTGTGTCTCAATAGCTGCCGATGCCGGTGTAGTCATGGTTTTACAGCCGGGAGGCTCAATAAAAGATCAGGAATCTATAGACATGGCGAATAATAAAGGGATAGGAATGGTTACCACCGGAGTGCGTCATTTTAAGCACTAAATCAAAGAAAATTCTGCTGCAATAGTCAGAAGGTTTTATTAACAATAATGATTCGCAAAAAGAGTTTATCTTAGCATACATTTTCAACATCTAACATTTAAAGAATGGGTTTATTTAACTGGTTTACACAAGAGATAGCGATCGACCTGGGCACCGCAAACACTCTTATTATACATAACGATAAGGTTGTTGTTGATGAGCCCTCTATTGTGGCTTTTGACCGTACAACAAACAAAGTTATCGCCATCGGACGTCAGGCTATGCAGATGGAAGGTAAAACACATGATAATATCCGTACCGTAAGGCCTTTGAAAGATGGTGTTATTGCTGATTTTAATGCCGCAGAGTACATGATCCGCGGTATGATCAAGATGATCAATAACGGTAAAGGGTGGTTTTTCCCTTCTTTACGCATGGTGATCTGTATTCCTTCGGGGATAACAGAAGTTGAAAAACGTGCCGTTCGCGACTCTGCAGAAATTGCGGGTGCGAAGGAAGTTTATTTAATACACGAGCCTATGGCTGCTGCTGTAGGTATCGGAATCGATGTAGAGGAGCCTATGGGGAATATGATCATCGATATCGGTGGCGGTACTACTGAGATCGCAGTTATAGCGCTTTCAGGTATCGTATGTGATCAGTCGATTCGCGTGGCAGGTGATAATTTTGACAGCGATATCGTTCAATATATAAGAAGGCAGCATAATATTATGATCGGCGACAGGACTGCTGAAAAGATCAAGATCGAAGTTGGCGCCGCCTTGCCAGAGCTTGCAGATCCTCCCTCAGACTTCGCAGTACAGGGCCGCGACCTGATGACAGGCGTTCCGAAACAGATCACCGTTTCATATACCGAAATTGCACATTGCCTTGATAAGTCGATATCCAAAATTGAAGAAGCGATCTTAAAAGCCCTGGAAATAACCCCGCCTGAGCTTTCTGCAGATATTTACCAGACAGGGATTTATTTGACCGGGGGCGGCGCCTTGCTCCGCGGACTTGACAAACGTATTGCTGCTAAAACCAAACTTCCGGTTCACGTGGCGGAGGATCCATTACGTGCCGTAGTCAGAGGTACAGGTATCGCACTTAAAAATATTGGTACGTTTAAGTTTTTAATGCAATAAAGAGTTGTACGTTTTACGTTCTGACAAAGAGTTTAAAAATTCGTAATTAATCCCTTATGCGTAACCTCTGGCTCTTCATCAGTAAGTACAACGCATTTTTTTTGCTGATCATCTTTTTCACCATTTCCCTGATCATGATGGTGAACAATAATTCGTATCAGCGCGCCAGTGTATGGAATTCATCCAATCAGATCATAGGAAGCACCTACGAGCGCGTAAATCAATTCAGCAGTTACCTGGTGCTTGGCAGAACCAATGATAGTCTCTCAGCAGAAAATGCAAAACTCAGAAATTTATTGAAATCATCTTTCTACAGCGACAGCGTTAAAAAGGTAACTGTGAACGATACCAATCTACACCAGCAATACACGTATACCGTTGCAAGGGTCATCAACAACTCCATTCACCAGAAAAATAATTACATTACCATTAACCGCGGTGAAAAACAAGGTATAAAAAAAGGCATGGGTGTGACCTCATCGTCCGGAATAGTTGGTATAGTCATGAATGTGTCGGAAAATTTTTCAACTATCCGCTCCCTTCTTCATACTGACACTAAGATCAGCGCCAGCGTCAACGGCAATATTGGTTCTCTTGTATGGGGAGAGGGAGTTTATGATGCGCGATTTGCTATTTTAAAAGATATCCAGGGCCATTTGATCATAAAAAAAGGCTCACAGGTGGTAACCTCTGAATTTTCGCTATTTCCCCCCGGAACAAATATAGGAGTGGTTTCGAAAGCAGCAGCCAAAGGCGGCGGCAGCTCTTTGGATATTGAAGTAAAGCTGGCTACCGATTTTTCAGCCCTTCAATATGTATACGTGATTCATAATCTTCTTTCTACAGAACAGCTCTCCCTGGAAGCTTTAAACAAAATCGAATGATGGGAAGGGCATTGATCATAAATACTATCCGTTTTATACTATTAATTGCTACGCAGGTTTTCCTCCTTAAAAATACAGGATACTATAATTTAAGCATCCCCTATTTGTATATTTTGTTTATCTTATTGCTTCCTTTCGGGATACCTAACGGGCTGCTTTTTTTGCTGGCGTTCATCACCGGCCTGACAGTTGACGTCTTTTACGATACCTTGGGCTTACACGCACTGGCGTGTTCAATTTTGGCCTTTGTAAGAATTTTGTTTATCCGTTTGACAGTCCATCGGGATGGTTTTGACAATGAGCCTGAGCCAAGGCTTGGTATCATGGGATTTCGATGGTTTCTCTTTTACACCATTATCCTTGCTTTTTCCCATCACCTGGTGTTGTTCACCTTTGAAACATTCAGGTTCTCAGAAATCGGCTATACCTTAATCCGGGTTGTTTTAAGCTGTCTCTTCAGTACAATTCTAATTCTTATTACAGAATTTGTGTTCTATCGTAAAAAACTACGCTAAGCTTTGGTGGGAATTGCCTTGTTATTTTTACTCATTCCCGGATTATAATGGAGTCCCGGAGTTAGATAATATAGAAGTATAAGGCGCGAATACCTGTAGTTAAATGGTGCAAGGATAAATACAAAAGGGAAAATAACACCCATGTAGAGCCACGGATTTTCAGTATTTCCTGTTATAAAGTAAGTTAGTAGACCCGCTAGGATCATCTGAACCACATTAAAGCCATAGCTTACAAACATCGCCACGTAAAAATACCCTGGTTCCCGCTCAAATTTAAGATTGCAGTGTGGACAATACTCATTCATTTTTTGTGCCTTAAATCCATACATAGAATTGATAAACACATTTCCTCTTCTGCATCTGGGGCATTTGGAATTGAGAAGAGCATATAATTGAGGGATTTTATGATCCTCTTTCGGGGTTTCAGAATTCATGTTCAAATTTACCCATTTAGAACTGCAAATGGGATAGTCTTCGTCAATTTAAGGTAATTAAAGGGTTGATCGACATTGCATAATCTTGCCGAGTTATTATCCTATCATTCAGAACGAAATGTGAAACTTATCAATGCTACGTTGTACTTGCGAGGGGGGGCACGACCGCGGCAATCTCAACACGCAAGGCATCAGACCTGTGATGGAAGATTGCCGCGCTGCGCTCGCCAGGACAAAAGAATGTTGAGGACGACAATTCTTTATTACTTTTACGGTCTTATACAGAAGAAGAAATAGAATTTTTCGGAGATCAGTACGTTAACACATTCAAGAGTTTATTGCACATCCCCGGATTTAGAAAGTCGATTAATGAATAGTTTTTTTGCAAGGAAATTTGTCGTACAGGGGATCTTTATTGTTATTACGATCATCCTTCTTTTGCGGCTGTTCTATATCCAGGTAATCAGCGATGAGTATATCCTTTCAGCTGAAAATAATGTGCTGAGAAGGCTGGCTGTCTACCCCGCAAGAGGGGTTATCCTCGATCGAAAGGAAAAGATACTGGTGCAAAACGAACCTGTTTATGATCTGATGGTTATCCCCCGTGAGGTTAAAGATTTCGACACCCTCAAATTTTGTTCACTTATTGGCATCGATAAGGAAGGCTTCGACAAGCGTTTTAAAAAAGTGAGGTCTTATTCACCATATAAGGCGTCAATTTTTGAGAAACAGCTATCCGTGCAGGTTTACGCCTCATTCCAGGAACAGCTTTCGGATTTTTCAGGTTTTTTTGTGCAAAACCGAACAGTTCGGCGCTATCCCGACAGTATCGGAGCACATTTTCTGGGATATATTGGTGAGGTGAATCAAAAAGTAATAGAAAACTCCAACGGATTTTATAATCAGGGTGATTACCACGGCATAACCGGAGTAGAAAAATCATATGAAGAGCTTTTAAGAGGACAAAGGGGTGTCCAAAACTTAATGGTGGACGCCTTAAATCGTCCTAAAGGGCATTACGCTGATGGAAAATATGATACCCTTGCTGTTTCCGGAGAGCATATGATATCATCTCTTGATAAGGAGCTGCAACAGATGGGCGAACAGTTAATGAAAAATAAAATTGGCAGTATCGTGGCAATTGAGCCTGCTACAGGAGAAATACTGTCTTTCGTGAGTAGTCCCGGATACGATCCTAACCTGATGGTAGGACGGCAGCGGGGCAATAATTACATGGCCCTTCTGAACGATACCTATAAGCCGATGTTTGTCCGTCCCATTCAGGCCGAATACCCGCCCGGCTCTATTTTCAAAGTCGTTAATGCGCTTGTTGCACAGCAGTTTGGCCTCATAAATGAAAAAACCTTCTTTTTCTGTCCGGGCGGCTATCGTTATGGAAGACGGGGATGGATGAAATGCACCCACGTTCACGGATCTGTAGACCTTCAGGCATCTATTAAAGAGTCTTGCAACACCTATTACGGCTATACGTATAGCCGGATGATCGATCATTCTGGTATACGTCCCGTAAATGCATATAAAAGATGGCACAGCGCTGTTTCAGCGTTTGGGATCGGCAGCCCGCTTGGAATTGACCTGCCGGGTGAACGAAAGGGACTATTACCGACCCACGAGCTCTACACCAAACGTTTTAAAAGTGACAGGTGGGGATCGTCCTATACAATTTCCCTATCAATTGGCCAGGGCGAGCTCGGGATCACCCCGCTTCAAATGGCAAATGTAATGGCAATTGTAGCTAACCGGGGCTTTTTCTATAAACCACACCTGATTAAAGCTATTGGGGATCAAAAAGTTATTAAGGATGAATATACCATAAAGAATAGCGCAGGCATTGATGAGAAGTATTTTGATGTGGTCATAGAAGGCATGAGCGGGGTCGTGAATCAGCCGAGCGGTACGGCTTGGTATTCGAAAATACCAAACATTGAAATGTGCGGGAAAACTGGTACTGTGCAAAACCCACACGGAGAAGACCACTCCGTTTTCGTGGCTTTTGCGCCGCGTGTAAATCCTAAAATTGCGATTGCCGTTGTAGTTGAAAATGGAGGATTTGGAGGAACGTGGGCGGCGCCAATAGCAAGTGCACTGGTTGAAAAATATCTCACCAACTCTATATCGAGACCCAAGATTTACATGGATCGGCTGTTCGAGGCCAATTTGATGCCGGGGGGGCCTGCAAAGCCAAAAACTCCTAAAAAGGTTAAATCGGACAGCATAAAAGTGACAGAACGGAGTAAAAAGCCCGTTTCAACAATTTCGAAAAATGAATAATCAGCGCAGCCTCTTTTTTAACGTCGACTGGTTTATAATCATAACCTATATTATCCTATGTATTATCGGATGGTTCAACATTCATGCTGCGGTTTATGATCCTGAGAACCCGAGCATTGTTGATCTGGATACCAATTATGGAAAGCAGCTTATTTTCATAGTTTCCGCGGTTATCATCGGTTTTGCCATACTCCTGCTTGACGGCAAGTTTTTCACTGCTTTTTCACCGGTCTTTTATGGGATCACCCTGGTCCTTTTAATTTTGGTGTTAATTATAGGAAGAAATGTGGGTGGTAACCAGGCATGGATTCCCATAGGAAACTTCAGGCTTCAGCCCTCCGAATTTGCCAAATTTGCAACCTGTTTATTGCTTGCCCGGTATCTTAGCTCAAGCACAATAAAGGTGCAGGACCTCCGTACCCAAATGGTCGCAGCGTTTATTATCGTGATACCCACCGCCTTAATTCTGCTTCAGCCAGACGCAGGGTCCGCTCTAACGTTCAGCTCGCTGATTTTCGTGCTTTACAGGGAGGGCCTGTCGGGATATTTCCTGATAATTGAAGGCCTGTCGATTGTTTTATTCATTCTCACTGTGCTTTATAATAAGTTCTACGTGCTCGCGGGTGTTATATTGCTTGCGGGATCCCTTATTTATCTCTTCCGAAGAAATAAAAAGGTCATCACAGTTATGGGATTTGGGGTACTGTTCTCGATAGTATTTATATTCTCGGTAGACTTTGCCTACAACAGTATTTTAAAACCGCATCAAAAGAACCGTATAGACGTCATTTTGGGGAAAATTAACGATCCCCGGGGTATAGGATATAATCTCAACCAATCCAAAATTGCGATCGGTTCAGGGGGAATGTGGGGCAAAGGTTACCTTCAGGGCACTCAAACAAAGTATAACTTTGTTCCTGAGCAAAGTACTGATTTTATCTTTTGCACAGTTGGTGAGGAATGGGGTTTTGCGGGATGTTTTGTGGTTATTGGCCTTTACCTGTTCCTGATCCTGAGAGTTGTAACTATCGCCGAAAGGCAGCGGTCTCCTTTTTCGAGGATATATGGTTATGGTGTTGCTTCAATTCTTTTCTTCCACTTTTTTATCAACATTGGAATGACGATAGGCCTGATTCCTGTCATTGGAATTCCTCTTCCCTTTTTAAGTTACGGGGGATCTTCTTTGTGGAGTTTTACAATCTTACTTTTTATTCTGCTGAAACTGGATTCAAACAGGATGGGAATTATCTAGCAAACCGGCGACCCAGCAATTCATAAAATTTCTCAGCGACATCCTGTTTATCTTTCCAGTTGTTCTTTGCTGCATAGTTTTGCTTAAGAAAATTCTCAGCAGCTTCCACGCTGTCAAACCTATTGAGAAGCTCGATAGCCTCACTGTATGCCAAGCTATAACCATTAAAAAGGTCTCTGACAAATAAGAGCTTGTCGTTCAGGCTGATCATACTTTTAAGATCTCTTACTTGCCGGGAATTAAACTGACTTCCCAGTGTTTCAGCAGGTGCATTTTTCGAGAGCAAATCGTTTACTGTCGGTACAGGACTGTCCTGAAGTGTTTGCTCTGCAGGAATAGCTATTGTTCTTTCCGAAATGGTAACCTCTTTTATCACCGGCCCCTCATCGGAAGTATTTTGCTTATGTCCGGCTTCGTATTCATCCTCTTCAGAAGCAGTACCGGTCTTAAAAGTAGTTTCCTCCCCGATGATCCCTTTTTCCCCCGAGGTTAATGGCAGGTCTGCCGGTTTAGCGGTTGTTTCCGTTTCAAAGTCCAAAGCTGATTCTTTCCGGGCATCAGGGTCGCCGGGACGCAGCTCATCCTCCGTTTCCCCGACCAGGGGCAGATTGAACCTGTGTTCCGCATCCGCTGATCGGTCAGATACTGAGCCTTCCAAAGTAGCGGGTATAATTGGAGATTTGCCGGTATTGCCAGCGTTATTATTAAGTTTAACCAGAATTGCTATATGGTCTGAAAGGAAATTTGCATTAGCCGAGAACAGTTCAAGCTCAAGCTCATTCAGGTTGTCAGGGCCTTGGGACAGATACTCATATTGCTCATGTAATTCTGATACAATGCCCCCTACTTTCTTAAAAATTTCTTTCTTGTTCATCATAAAGAATAATATTAGCCTGGCCATTAACAGAACGCATTGCTTTTTAGCTTTAGGCGGCTGGTTCAAAGATAATTACAATAATTAATAATGGAGGCCAATTTTTATTGCTATAATAGGTCGAAAGCGCATTAATTACAATTCTAATTCAGATATTAGAAGTCACATAAAAAACCAACGATAGGACGGATGTTATTCAGTGAGCATAATTTTAAGCGAAGAAAAGAACTGGGAGGAAGCATTGAAGTTATATGCGGATCGATGTTTTCAGGAAAAACTGAAGAACTTATCAGAAGACTGCGAAGGGCTCAGATTGCAAAATTAAATGTAGAGATATTTAAGCCCAAAACAGACACACGCTACGATGAGACCTCTGTGGTATCTCACGATCTGAACTCTATTCATTCAACTCCGGTAGAGAGTGCAAACTCAATCCTACTACTGGGGGCGAATACCGAAGTGGTAGGAATAGATGAAGCCCAGTTTTTCGATAATGAGCTCCCTGAAGTATGCAATAAACTCGCCGACAGAGGGATCAGAGTGGTTATAGCCGGACTGGATATGGACTTTCAGGGAAAACCTTTTGGCCCGATGCCTGCTTTGCTATCTATCGCGGAACTGGTAACCAAAGTCCATGCTGTATGTGTGCAATGCGGAGGGCCAGCCACCTACTCCTTTCGAACAGTTGCAAGTGAAGCCAGGATCTTATTGGGTGAGCAGGAGAGTTATGAACCGAGGTGCCGGATGTGTTATAATACGACAACTTAAGGTGCAGTGTATCCCGGCTACAGGTGCTGATTATTTTGCAACAATCAGCTTCAGGGTTTTTTCCTTGCCCTCATAAAGCATTTTGTATAGATATAAACCCGTCTCCAGATCGGAAAGATCAACGGTTATGCTATATGCCCCTTGGGTCAAACGCGCTTTGACAAGCTCTTTCACCTGCTGCCCGATTAAGTTGTAGAGTATAATAGAAGTTGTTGCCGTTTTTGGGATAGTGAAGCTAATAACTGTCTGGTTATTCCCGGGGTTAGGAAAATTTTGGTACAAAACAAATTCGTCGGCAAGCATTGTGCCGGTTTTATTGAGCTCATCATATTTTCTTTCAGCAGCCTGGGCACTAGCCTGAAGATCGGCCAGGTTATCCCCTGCGATGAAAGCAAAAGCTACCTTTACAGACCCATTAACTGGAATTGTATAAGGACCATATCCGCTTACAAACATTACGTCATACCCACTCGCCGATGATTCTCCCAGAGACAGGGTTTTTATTCCGCTTGAAAGGGTCTGATATTTCTCGCCAAGGCTAAAACCTCCGTCATCTTGTATAGGATCCCCCACTATCTGATCTGACATCGGGTAATAAGCGACCGCAACTTCCCGGTTTAACAGTTTCACGCCTGCATAGATATTTCCTCCTGATTTTGGATGTACATAGCCAATTCTGTATAAGGGATCGTACCTTGTAACATCCCCACCCGAACCGTCAACATCCCAGTCAGTAAACATACCTGCATAGACCCCATTCAATACTGTTAATCCTGTATTCCGGATATCATATTCTGCTATGGTATATTTATCGTCCGGCGCTGAAGAAAAAGCAGTCTGCGTATGCTTTACAGATATATTTAAGCGATCGGGGTTTGCGGAATCGTCAAACTCCGACAGTCCTTTGAAAGCGGCCTGAACATCATTGACACGCCCGGCGCGAATCTTTTTGTTAAAATGATCATCAAATCCTCCAGAGTCGTTTCTTGTATTATTAGACACTTTCGTAACAGAATTCCCGATCATTAGCGACGCCTCATACAATAACTGCTCATTTTTATAAATAAAGCCCAGTCCCATGCTTGCATCAGGTTCGCTAAATCCTACGCGGCCATTGCTGGTCATAGTTGTTGATATTTTGTTCACCTCAACATTCAGGTAATCCAGGGCAACACGTATTGCAAACTGCTCAGTATCGCTGTAGCCACCAGCGGCTGTATACGTAATCCGAAAAGTAACCTCCTCATTGTCCGAGACACCTGGTTTAATATAAACCCTAAAAGCGCCGACCATTGTGCGGGTCTGCAGTGTCCCCAGGAAGCCAATACTTATTTGCTCATCTATGACCTGAACATCAGGATTATCAGAACTAAGCTTTACTGTCAGTCCTGTAACCGGCGATAAAAAATTCTTAAGGTCCAAAAATATACGCAGGGTGTCACCCGGCGGGATAGAACCCTTACCTTTGTCAACCAAAGCTATTTTTTGCTGTCTGACCGATGGCGGGGTTTCAGTTACGGCACGAAAAACATTTAATCTTCCTTTGCCAAGAAGGCCGGGAAAGCTTAAATTATTGGCATCAATATTATCCGCTGTAGCCCTAAGCTGTTCTCTCACCTGGGTCATGTCAAAGCCGGGAAACCTGCTCCTTACCAGCGCTGCAGCACTAGCCACTATTGGAGTAGCAAAGGAGGTGCCTCTCGCAGTTGTATAATTATTTCTATTGGCCGTCGTAAACACCTCGCCCGGGGCAGAGATCGTAACATAGTTACCGTAATTGGAGAAGCTGCTTTTTCGATCGGCACCATTGACACTCGCCACTGACATAACGCCGGTATAAAAAGCAGGATACTCGGGCACAGTTGAGTTTTCATTTCCCGCAGCTGCAATAACCAGGCAGCCCTTGGATATAGCATAGTTAATGATATCCTGGCCAAATCCGCCTCCCCCAGTACCACCCCAGGAACAATTTATTATATTTGCACCATTGTCGGCAGCGTACTTAATACCTTCATACCCGCGATAGATAGCCGTTGCGTTATTGTCAGCCCCAGCCTTGACAATCAATAATTTTGCATTAAATGCTACACTGCTTATCCCGGTCCCATTATCGGAAACCGCTGATGCGAGACCGCTGACCCGAACGCCATGATCAGCAGAATCGCTTTTAACATCCGGATCATTGTCTTCAATAAGGGTGCTGAAACTTGCCCCCACCAGGTCTTTCCCTGGCAATAGAATATTTGCCTTCAAATCTACATGATCCATATCAGTCCCGGAATCTACAATGGCGATCACGGTGCCTGCAGAATTTCTGATCACATCCCAGGCTAGATCTGCCTGAATTTGCCGGAGATAGTTTTGTGAAGTGATATGAAGCGGATCATTAGGAATGTAGCTCGTATGATAGATATAGCTCGGCTCCGCGTATTCAACTATTGGATTTTTTAATATTTCATTAATAACGTCCTCTATTCCCCTGCCATTGTTATCATAACTTATTTCAAAAATGCGATCAATACCAATTGTATCGATATTACCCGGCCGCGATAACAGGTTTGACGCTTGTAAAGAACCCTTAAAGAGCTGATTGATCTCTTTTAAGTTCACAGACTGAATATTTAGGGTATTTGATTTCAGGATTGTGGTAGCAGAGCGGATCTGGCTTGATGTTATTCCTGAACGGAATTTTACGATAACTGTATTCGGTAAATAATTCCTTTCGGTTAAGCCCTTCGCAAGTTTAAAATTCCGCGGAATATTTAAAGGATTCTCCTGACCATACGCTGCTAAAACAAGTAAGCATTGAATTAGCAGTAAAAGTCTTTTCATGCAGAATAATTTCACAAAAATAATAAATTCAGCTTATAAATGCATGAAATTATATTGCGCTGACCTTGATTATTAAGCTCCTGCTATCGGTTTATAAAAAAAAATATCGACATGAAACTTTAATGGAGAGATTACGTATACCTGTTAAACTGGCTATACACCCATGACACCCGATAAACTGAATAAAGTTTTATGTATAAATGATAGTGATATTACACTGTTTATTCTGAAACGAACCTTAAGCAAATCTAACTTTTCCGAAAAAATAGTGGAAAAATCTAATGGGCAGGAAGCTTTGAATTACTGCTTCGGAATTATTCACAATTCTGAAGATTTAGAGACTATCTATCCGCGTGTTATATTCCTTGACCTTCACATGCCTGTGATGAATGGCTGGGAATTTCTCGAAAAATTTGCTCAAGAAATATGGCCCCTATTCAGAGAGACCAAGATCGTTATTACCTCTCAGTCCGTTGATTCTGATGATTCCCTGCGCGCTAAAGCATATCCCTTCATTGTTGATTTCCTCAATGTACCGATAACTTCAGGATATCTTGTTCAGCTTCATCAGCAACTGCTACGGGGATATTCCATTCAGAATTAGGTATTTTAGCCGAGCCTACCCCTCTTCGA
Organism: Daejeonella sp.; assembly: GCA_037719315.1. Lineage (GTDB taxonomy): Bacteria > Bacteroidota > Bacteroidia > Sphingobacteriales > Sphingobacteriaceae > Daejeonella. Next base: position 18,699 of record JBBJNR010000016.1, on the reverse strand, counting down.
TTTTCTTTTACATACAGTTAAGCCAAGCCTGAACAACAAAAAACCCCTCAGAAATTAATCTGAAAGGCTTTGTTCCGTGGGAAATACTGGGCTCGAACCAGCGACCCCTACCTTGTCGAGGTAGTGCTCTAAACCAACTGAGCTAATTTCCCTTCAATTAATACGCTTTTGCTTCCAGATTGGACAACCTGGGCGCGCAATTCCACAGCCGGAAGATCCAGTCGTAAGGAATGATAAATATGCTCATTGAAAACCTTATATCCTAAGGATTCAATAAACTTTTCTTGTATTACAATGTTCAATCGAAGGCAAGGAACATCTGCTGAAGATAAAACGGACAATCATGAGCCTGGAAAAATATAACAAAAAGCGCGATTTTACAAAGACCGAAGAACCTAAATCAGGTAAAAGCACGGATAAAACCAAACTGCGTTTTGTGATCCAGAAGCATGATGCCAGTCGTCTGCACTATGATTTCAGGCTTGAAATGGAGGGTGTGCTGAAAAGCTGGGCTGTTCCAAAGGGCCCTTCAACTGATCCAAAAACAAAGCGCCTGGCCATGATGGTTGAAGACCATCCGTTTGATTATCGCTTATTTGAAGGTATTATTCCTCAGGGCGAATACGGCGGTGGTACAGTGATCGTTTGGGATGAAGGAACGTACGAACCTATCGAGGAAATCAAAGGAAAGAAAGCCCAGGAAAAGCATTTGCTGAAACAACTGAAAGACAGATCACTCAAGATAAGGCTCCATGGTAATAAGCTTGAAGGTGAGTACGCGCTGGTTCAGACACATGGTATGGGCGAAAACGGATGGTTGCTCATCAAGCACAAAGATGAGTATGCTTCTTCGCGGGATATCACAAAAGAAGATCAATCAATTCTATCAGGTAAAACTATCGAAATGATGGAAAAAACGAGTGAGAAGGTTTGGAAACAGGGCCATGAGCAAAAAATAAAGAAGGAAAAAACCGATGGGACCGCCAGTGAAGAAGAAAATCACGCTAGGCCCGGTTATGACACGTCAGCAATCTTAAAAAACGCAGGCAAAGCCAGGATGCCTGAAGGGATAAAGCCCATGCTCGCAACTCTCGTTGATGCGCCTTTCGACCACCCAGACTGGATCTACGAGGTAAAATGGGATGGATATCGCGCCATGGGATTCATCAGCAAGGGTGAGGTTGAACTGTTGTCCCGGAATAATAAAAGTTTTAACGAGAAATTTTATCCCATCTATGAGATATTGAGCAGGTGGACTATCAATGCCGTCGTAGACGGGGAGATCCTGGTATTAAACGAAAAAGGAGTATCAGATTTCGGCAGTCTTCAGAACTGGAGAAGTGAAGCCGATGGCGAACTGGTCTATTATGTATTCGATCTGCTCTGGTATGAGGGAAAAAATCTGATGCAATTGCCCCTGGTTCAAAGGCAGAACATCCTTAAAGAAATTTTGCCGGCCGACGACGACAATGTCAGGATCAGTAAAGTTTTCAATGCAAGCGGTACTGAATTCTTTAAAGCCGCAGGACGCATGGGTCTGGAAGGCATTATCGCAAAAAAATCTGATAGTTTATACTCCCCAGGCATGCGTTCCAGGGAATGGTTTAAGATAAAGGTCAGCAAAAGACAGGAGGTTGTTATCGGAGGGTTCACGCGCAATGAAGATACTACAAAAGCCTTTAGCTCGCTATTACTCGGAGTGTATGAAAATAATAAACTGCAATACGCAGGCAAGGTTGGAACAGGCTTTTCCTTCAAGCAGCAAAAAGAAATGCTGGAAGAATTTAAACAATTGGTAGCTGATAAAAGCCCTTTCTCAACTGAGCCGGACTATAACAAACCTTCACGGTTTCGTCCTAATCCGCCCAAAGCCAAAGCAACCTGGCTTAAACCTGAGCTTGTTTGCGAGGTCTCTTATACGGAAGTGACCAGTGATGGTGTTTTTCGCCATCCATCGTTTCAGGGGATGCGTTCTGATAAGAGGGCTGAAGATGTAACACGGGAACTTGCCGGGCATATGGAAACTTTCATCGGTGAAGAGGAACGATCAACCCATCACAATGCTGTAAGTCCACCGAAAAGTAAAACCCGGAAAACGCTGTTAAATCCAAAAGACGAGACACAAGTTCGTAAAGTGTGCGGTCATGAACTAAAATTTAACAATCTCAGCAAACTGTACTGGCCTGAAGATGGGGTAAGCAAACGCGATATGTTTAACTATTATTACCAGGTATCAGAATACATTCTGCCCTACCTTAAAGACAGGCCTCAATCTCTGAACCGTTTTCCTGGCGGAATTCATGGCAAAAGCTTTTACCAGAAAGATGTGAAAGGAAAAGCTCCTGACTGGGTGAAGACATTTCCATATGTGAATGGTGAAGATGAGCATAAAGAATACCTGGTAGGCACTGATGAAGCCACTTTGCTGTGGATGGCTTCCCTGGGATGCATTGAAATGAACCCATGGTTCAGCAGGATACAATCTCCGGATGAGCCCGACTATTGCGTTATAGATCTGGACCCCGACAAAAACACGTTCGACCAGGTTATTGAGGCTGCACTGATGGTTAAAAAAGTCTGCGATGCCATGGATGTTCCCTGTTATTGCAAAACTTCCGGCTCCACAGGAATACATATCTATATCCCGCTGGAAGCTAAATACTCTTACGATCAATCCCAGATGTTTGCCAGGATAATTGTAAATATTGTTCATGGACAAATCCCGGACTTCACCAGCTTGGAACGTACGATCGCCAAGCGTAAAGGAAAAATGTACCTGGATTTTCTTCAGAACCGCCCCGGGGCGACCATCGCCGGACCATATTCTTTACGCCCCAAGCCCGGAGCTACCGTTTCCATGCCACTTCACTGGGAGGAAGTGAAACCCGGATTAAAGATGAAGGATTTCACGATATTTAATTCGGTCGACCGGATTAGATCGGAAGGAGACCTGTTTAAAGGAGTTCTCGGTAAGGGGATTGATCTGGAAAAAGTTATTAAAAAAGCCAAAAGTATTTTTAACGTTTAACATTCTTAAAATCGCTTGATCATAACTTCATAAATGTAATCCAGAACCCTGGTCCTTAAATTTATTTTCGACACTCCATATGTTTTGTTATCGTCAGGATATACCCTGTTAGTCAGGCAGATATAGACCAAGTTGTACTCCGGGTCTACCCAAACATAAGTTCCGGTATAACCACTGTGACCGAATGCCTGCTGAGATGGGTACCCTTTCCCGGATTTCTCTTCTGCTTCTGTTAATCTTGCAAAACCATATCCCCGGTTGCCCACCTTCGATTGACGGGATGTAAATAGGTCCACCGTGCCAGGATCGAAGAAAATTTCATCCCCATAAAGCCCCTTATTAAGGAGCATCTGATAATAGATAGCTAAATCATTTGCATTGGAAAACAAGCCTGCATGTCCGGCAACTCCTCCCGCCATAGCCGCTCCCGGATCATTTACATATCCCTGAACAAGCATATTTCTGAACCAGTTGTCATTCTCAGTTGTTGGAACAATCCGTTCACGGTCGAACCGGTAACGCGGATGGAATCCAGTGGACTGCATTCCTAATGGAAGATAAAATTCAGTCTGCGTATATTCGTTCAGACTCCGATGAGCGGCCTTTTCTATTACTTCTTTGAGCATGTACATACTGATATCACTGTAAACGAACCTTCCCCTGGTATCAGCCTTTGATTTTAACGTGAGCGGCCACATGACCTCCTGAAAGTAATTGGCCCGGAGAAAGTAATTGTCTGCAACCTTTACAGGGTAAGCGGCAGAGGAATCTGTACTCATATCCCCTGGCTTCAACTGCTCATAAAATTTAATGTACGGGTAGTAACCGGCCTCATGAAGCAATGCCTCTTTAATTTTTATATCTTTTTTATCGGAAATAGCGCGCGTCGAAGCGACGTATTTGCTGATCAGACTATCCAGACCCAGCTTTTTCTGTTCATAAAGTCGCATGATGGCTGGTGTTGTCGCTGTAATTTTTGTAACTGATGCCATATCAAAAATATCATCAGGCTTCGCAGGCACGGACCCATTATAGGTGTGGTTGCCATAGGCCTTATTGAATATCACCTGACCATTCCTGGCAACCAGTATCACTACAGCCGGAGCTGAATGCGAAGCGATCCCTTCTTTCACAATAGAATCAATTCCGGGTATGAAACGGCTGCCAAGCGATACGGCTTCGGGGATTGAATAGCCCAGACGGATCTTCCGCGTTTCAAAGCCTGAACCTCTCTTGTAATTACTGCTATGGTCCGAGTCCAGCTTTCCTGTGGAAGCTACTCCACCGAAAAGAACCTGCGCACTAATGGAAGCCCCTTCGCTGTTATCATACGTATTCCAAATAATAGGAGACTTAAAGTTATTCAGCTTGCCCAAGGTCGAACCCGGTCCTGATACCACAAATATCACATTGGTCTGGTCTTCGAGTTCTGACATGAATGAGACCAGAGCAGGATTAAATATCGTGCCGGAAGATACTTTAAGGATAACCAGGTTAAATAGCTTCAGTCGGTCATGCAGGTTATTAAACCCGCTCACGGCCCTGAGGGTATCTACCCTAAAGCTTTCAACAGCCCAATACTTGCGGGATATGCTATCAAAAACAGTCGAATTTTTGAATCCGAGATCCAGGCTTGCTATTTTAAGGTACTTGATTTTTTTTAGCGGAACGATCCCTTTACTATTATTCAATAATACGGCGCTGCGCTCAGCTTCCCGGATTCTGCCTAATGTGTTTTGATCCTGAGAAAAACCTCTGGCATGAATAAACAGGAATAAGAGTGTGAACAGATATTTCTTCATCCCGGAAAGCTTATCTTACCCATAGAAACTGTGGGGACACCCCGGCGATCTCCAAATGGCGTATTCCCGCCCGCTACTGCTTCATTTGCGAGGAGGGCGAATAGAACCGCCTCCTTTGCGTCCGGATTAATTCCCAGGTCGGAGGTGAATTTCAGTTTCCGGCCAAAATATTCCTCAATGTAGCGGACCAGCAGCGGGTTATACATTCCACCCCCGCTCAAATAGATCTCAAATCCACCCTTTCCAGCCACACACGCGGCAATGGCTTGTATTATACCTCTTGCAGAAAACATTGCCAGAGTGGCCATAATATCTTCATTTGAGATACTATATTCCGCTGATCTCGTGATGGCATCATTCAGGTAACTTAAGCTAAACAGCTCCGGACCTGTAGTTTTAGGAAATTCTGCCTTGTAAAATGGATGGTCATGCAAAGACTGCAGTAAACCCTCATTAACTGTTCCTGAAGCTGCTATTTCGGCATCCCGATCATAATATTTTCCCGGATAATTGAGCTGTACGAACTGGTCCATTAAGGTATTTCCCGGACCAACATCGGAAGAAAAGAACCCGGTTGAATGTCCGGAAGGGAGGTATGTAAAATTTGCGATCCCTCCAATATTCAGCATAATCCGGTTCTCAGTAGCGCTTGAGAAGATAAGGTAATCTCCATACACGGCCAACGGCGCGCCCTCTCCGCCTGCTGCGATATGCTTCTGACGAAAATCAGCTACCGTGATAATGCCTGTCTTCATAGCAATGTGATCCGCATCACCAATCTGTAAGGTTGCATTAGGATATCCGGCTATTCCATGTTGATGTTTCGGGGCATGGAAAATAGTTTGTCCATGACTCGCAATCAGGTCTACCTCAAGGGGAGAAATATTCCATTCCTTGAGGCATTCGAGAATGAGTTCCCCATAATAGTTGCCGATAATAGCGTTTAACAATGTTATTTGCTCCAGGTTAGCGAGCTTTTTAGCGAAGATCGACTTCAGATCTTCCTTAAACTCTGGCGTATACTCCCTGGTGACAAAATATTGGATATGGACCTGCGTTCCCAATCCGCTTCCATGGAATTCGCACAGCGCTATATCCAGGCCATCAAATGATGTCCCCGACATCAAACCTATGATACGCCTTGCCGGCTTCGAAGAGATATCGTAAAGATTTTGTATATTAGAGTTCATTTTTGAATAGATTTTCTTTCAAGGCAATGAAGCTATGATGAGCATTTTCATTCCTGTTTGTGAGCAGTATGCCATGATGGTTTTAAATAGCATGCGATAGCATTGAATAGTGAGATCAAAATTATAATAAATATGATCATTCAAAGGCGAATCTCATAATTTACGGCTTCTTTCAGACTTCATACCCCTGACCTCCGATTCAAACCTTCTGCCTGATTGTTATTTCCTAAAACTAATCCCCAGTGCCTTTGTTATTTCAAAAAAACAACCCTATGGATCTTGTGAAATCTCTAATTGCAGGCTTTGCCGGAGCGGCAGCGCTTAATATACTACATGAAACTATTAGAAAATTTGACCCGGAGGCACCGAGATTGGATCTGCTTGGAGAGGATGCGGTGAAAAAATCTATCAGGGCGCTGGATCTCCCAGCCCTCACAGGAGATAAACTTTATGAGGTCACCCTTGCCGGTGACATACTCAGTAATACGACTTATTTTTCGGCTATAGGAATGGGAGAAAAAAAGTTTCTCATCTTAAAAGCTCTGGGATCGGGACTATCGGCGGGCATAGCTGCTTTAAAACTTCCGGAAACTATGGGATTAAATGAAAAACCTGCTGCCGGCACTAATAAAAGGAAAATAATGACAGTAGGCTATTACGTTTTTGGCGCCCTGGTAACCGCGGGGATCCTGCAGATGATCGGTAAGGAAGCAGATGAATAGCTATCAGCAGTCAGAGATCCCTGATCGGTAATCAGCGGTAGTCATCAGACGTCAGACCTACCTCAGACCTTTCACAAATTATCTTTCAGAATATTGTTCATTATAATATGACTGATAATTTCCGGAGGTTACATTTTGAAGCCATTCTTCGTTTTCCAGGTACCAGTCGACAGTTTTTTCCAGGCCTTCTTTAAACTGGAGGCTTGGCGTCCAGCCCAGATCGTTCTGCAGCTTTGAGGAGTCGATCGCATAACGCTGGTCGTGGCCTGCCCGATCAGTTACGAATGTGATCAGTGTGGAAGAAGTCCCTGGCTCGCGGTTAAGTTTTTGATCCATAATCTCACATAACAGCCTGATCAGATCTATATTTTTCCACTCATTATGTCCCCCAACATTGTAGGTGCTTCCTGATGAAGCCCCATGAAATATAATGTCGATCGCGCGTGCATGGTCCTCAACCCAGAGCCAGTCCCGGATATTTTCTCCTTTACCATACACAGGTATAGGCCTGGAGTTCTTTATATTATTAATAGCTAATGGGATCAACTTTTCGGGGAAGTGAAACGAACCGTAATTGTTAGAACAGTTCGAAATAACCGTGTCCATTCCATAGGTATCATGATAGGCCCTTACAAAATGATCAGAACTTGCCTTGGAGGCTGAATACGGGCTGTGAGGATCATACGCAGTTTCTTCATGAAAAAGTCCCTCATCCCCAAGGCTTCCATAAACTTCGTCTGTGGATACGTGATAAAAACGATGGCTGCTGTAATCATCTTTCCAGGCATTCCTGGCAGCGTTAAGAAGATTCACTGTACCGACTACGTTGGTCATCACGAACTCTGTCGGATTACTAATCGAACGGTCGACATGAGATTCGGCGGCAAGATGTACAACTGAGTGAATATCTTCTGTTCCGAATAATTGATCGATAAATGCGTAGTCTACGATGTCACCCTTTATAAATCGATAATTTTTATTATTCTCAATGTCCTGTAAATTAAGAAGGTTTCCGGCATAAGTGAGCTTATCCAGATTAATTATCTGGTAGTCAGGGTATGAATTAACGAAGCGCCGTACCACATGTGATCCAATAAAACCCGCACCACCGGTAATCAATATCTTTTTCATTGCATAATGTTTGATTCGCATCCGTACTTCGAGGGGTTCAAAGAGGATGGAGTTAAGTAAGTTTCGAATTAAACTTTCTACATCGGATTTTGTTTGATATAATTCTCCCAGGCCCATGCAGAGCTCATCATCTCGGAAAGGTCAAGTTCTGTTTTCCACGACAATTCACGCGCTGCTTTGCCCACCTCTCCAAAGATTTGCTCCACATCGCCGGGTCTGCGCGGGCCAATCGAATACTTTAATTTGACCCCTGTGGCAGTTTCGAAAGCCTGGATCACCTCGAGAACCGAGCTCCCACTACCCGTACCAATATTATAAACTTTAAAGCGGTCGTCTGTAACTTGTTGTTCCATACTCTTCAAGGCGGCAATATGGGCTTTAGCCAGGTCGACTACATGGATATAATCACGAACACAAGTCCCGTCAGGAGTACTATAATCATTCCCAAACACCGTAATATCGCCACGTTTTCCAATAGCAGCCTGTGTTATAAAAGGAACCAGGTTCTGCGGTACGCCGATTGGCAGCTCGCCGATCAGTGCGGAAGAATGTGCCCCCACCGGGTTAAAATAACGCAGCGCTATTACTTTCAAATGTTCATTTGCCCTGGTAGTTTCCTGTAAGATCTCTTCTGAAACCTGTTTAGTATTCCCATAAGGTGATTCAGCCTTTTTTACAGGGGCCTCCTCATTTACCGGCAGATAATCCGGCTCGCCATAGACGGTACAGCTTGATGAAAATACAAAATTAATGTGACGGCCAGCCAGGGATTCTAAAAGATTTACCAGGGAATAGATATTATTCCGATAATATTTAAGAGGATTCTGAACTGACTCTCCTACACTTTTATATGCTGCAAAATGAATAATACCCTCGATATCTGCATGCTGATGGACGAAATCCCTTGTCTTATTCTGATCGCAAAGATCAAAAGTGAAAAGCTCGGGTTTAATACTGGTGATCTTTTCAATCTGATCAATTATCCGGGGCGACGAATTTGAAAGATCATCCACAATTACGGGTGTATAACCGGCATTAATTAACTCAACAACTGTGTGAGAACCTATAAAACCTGTACCACCTGTAACGAGAATCTTTTTTGACGACATTATTTATTATTGTAATAGGTAAAATCTTTATGTTTAATCTCCTTCTCAGGCAGAGATTTGAAATACTCGTATGTGATTTTAAGACCCTCTTCCCGGCCTACCAAAGGCTCCCAATTAAGTATTTTTCGTGCTTTGGTAATATCCGGGCGACGCTGTTTAGGGTCATCAGTGGGTAGCTCATGATATACCATTTTTTGCTTGGTTCCAGTCAATTTTATGATCTCTTCTCCAAATTCCCTGATTGTGATCTCATCGGGGTTTCCAATATTTAGAGGCTGGGCGTAATCAGAAAATAATAGACGGTAGATTCCCTCAACTAAATCATCTACGTAACAAAAAGAACGGGTTTGTGAGCCATCCCCAAAAACGGTAAGGTCTTCTCCTCTCAATGCCTGCCCTATGAACGCTGGCAAAACCCTCCCGTCATTTAATCTCATCCGGGGCCCATAGGTATTAAAAATCCTTACAATACGGGTTTCCAAGCCGTGAAAAGTATGGTAAGCCATGGTCATGGCTTCCTGAAAACGCTTAGCTTCATCATATACGCCGCGCGGACCTACAGGGTTTACGTTACCCCAGTACTCCTCCGGTTGCGGGTTAACAGTCGGATCGCCATAAACCTCGGATGTAGAGGCAATCAAAAGTCTTGATCCCTTAGATCGGGCCAATCCTAAAAGATTATGGATTCCCAGGGACCCAACTTTCAGGGTTTGAATGGGGATTTTCAAATAATCTATAGGGCTGGCCGGCGATGCAAAATGAAGGATATAATCCAGCTGGCCGGATACATATACAAACTTTGAGACATCGTGATTATAGAACTCGAAATTTTCGAGAGGGAAAAGATGCTCAATATTGCGGAGTTCACCGGTAATCAGGTTGTCCATCCCAATGACATGGAAATCTTCCTTAACAAAGCGATCGCATAAATGGGATCCCAGAAAACCCGCTGCGCCGGTGATCAGTATTCGCTTCCTTTCTTTCATTGACTTATAACCTTCCTGCCTATACTATTATAATAATACCCCAAATCAATCATCTTTTGAAGGTCATATAAATTACGTCCGTCAAATACCACCTTATGCTTCATGAGTGAACCCATTCTGTCAAAATCAGGAGTTCTGAACACTGACCATTCGGTAATGATCATCAGAGCATCTGCGTCTGCAAGGATATCGTACTGATTTTCACCGAAAGTGATTTGATCCCCTTTGATTTTCTTAATATTATCCATCGCCTCGGGATCGAATGCCGCTACTTCAGCGCCGTCCTTCAACAGTTCATCTATTATGTAAAGCGATGGCGCTTCACGTATATCATCTGTTTCAGGCTTAAATGCAAGCCCCCATACAGCGATCTTTTTACCTTTTACTGCACCTTTATAATATTTCCTCATTTTCTCAACCATGAGGATCTTTTGCGTACTATTTACGTCCATCACGGATTCAAGGATCTTAAAGTCGTAATTATTTTCTTTCGCCGACTGGGCAAGGGCCTGAACATCTTTAGGGAAACAGCTTCCTCCATAACCCACTCCCGGAAATAAGAAACGTTTTCCAATTCTCTCATCAGATCCAATTCCTCTGCGCACTGCGTCCACATCCGCCCCTACAAGTTCACATAAATTGGCGATTTCATTCATGAAGGTGATTTTCGTAGCCAGAAACGAGTTCGCAGCGTATTTTGTCAGCTCTGAAGAACGGGGATCCATGAATATAATTGGATTTCCCTGGCGCACATAAGGCCCGTAAAGCTCTACCAATAATTTTTGCGCACGCTCGCTTTCGGTACCGACTACCACGCGATCTGGTTTCATGAAATCATCTACAGCAACTCCCTCACGCAGGAATTCAGGATTTGATACCACATCGAATTCTACAGAGGTATGTTCTTTGAAAATTTGAATTACCTTATCAGCAGTCCCGACAGGCACAGTAGATTTGGTGACAATGACTTTATAATCCCTGACCAGCTTTGCAATATCTTTTGCAGCACCCAGCACATAACTTAGGTCGGCCGCACCATCACCACCCGGAGGAGTCGGTAAAGCCAGGAAAATAATTTGCGCGTCCCGGATGGCTTCCTCGAGGTTTGTAGTAAATTTCAACCTCTCCTGCTCAATATTGCGAAGGAAGAGAAGCTCCAGGCCAGGTTCGTAAATAGGTAATTTAAATGCCTGCATCATTCTTACCTTTTCCTCATTTATATCTACACAGATAACCGAATTCCCCGTTTCAGCCAGACATGTGCCCGTTACTAAACCAACATATCCCGTCCCAATTACTGCTATCCTCATCTGTGTTTACGCTCTGATTTAAAGATTATATTATATCCGACGAAGATATAAATTATATTCAAAATTATTATCTCTTCAAATCTGCTATAAATCAGGAGCAATTTTACACGGAAATGGCATCTCAAATTCGTCAGGCAGCCCGTCGGTCATCGCGAAAATTTTAAACCTGCAAAGCCCCGGGTATCATCCGGAAATTGATAGACTGTTTCACAAGCAAGCGGACGCCGGATTATTATTTTGAAAGGCCTTATGTTTTTTTTAGATACAAAAAGTACGATAAACTGTACAACATTTTCTCGGAAAAATAACTGAAATAAAGATTATAAAAAAAACCGCATCATAAGGGTAAAGGCCTCATGTCACTGGCTAAACCCTGACAATTTTAGATTAATAGTGTCTATTTAACACTCTCAAAGGCATTTTGTGCCCACCTACATAATTCGATGCGAAATGTTGGTCTGTTTATCTCATCGTACGCTCGCCTTAAGCTGAGCTGTTCCACTCAGCTATTGCAAACAGTAGATATAAAAGCTCTGGCATATATCTTGCATAGCTGATGATGCATCTTAATTCTCTCACTATGAAAAACTATTCATTTACCAGTATCCCCATAAAAAAGAAGAAAATTCTAATAGTGGATGATGAAGTAAGCGTCCTGAAGCTACTTCAATTTATTCTCAAAGACGAATATGATCCGATTATCAGGCAGAGCGGAATTGAAGCGCTCTCGATATTGAACAGCGGCGAAATCCCGGATCTTATTATATCAGATATGGAAATGCCTTTCTTTAGCGGCGTAGATTTCATTAAATCTTTGAAAACGAGCGGTTATTTCAGGAACATTCCAGTCATCGTTTTATCGGGCTCCGATTCTTCTGAAAATATCCAGGCGAGGATTCCCTATATCATTAACGGGATCATGCTCAAACCGTTTAATCCTACCTATTTAAAAGACGTTATCAAATCCGTACTAAACTAATTAATCATTTTTTCACATCTGCCCCACCTGTTATGAACGATAATATAAATATACTCTACTACATAAACGAGAACGAAGATTCTTTTTTAACGGCTTTTAAGAGCCCTGAATTCAGACTAAGACGCGCGAACCGCCTTTCTGACTTATCAACGATCGCGGAAAACTTTTCCCTTTCTGAACTAAACTCAACTATACTGATCGAAGTCAACCCGGAAAATTTCCATGACACCGTCCAGGTTGCTAAAACGATCAAGAACAATTGGTATACCCGGAGCCTGGCTATTATCTTTATATTGCCTGAGCATGATCCCAAGATCATTAAGACAGCATTTGATCTGGGGGTAAACGATTGCTATGTAAATCCAATTCCGTTCGAGGACCTGAAAGAAAGAATTACGTTTCTGAACACTTTCGCAGTCTTAAAATCCCACATAAGCCATATCCCGGCCTTGCCGGAAAAGGATTACAGTATTCCCTTGGTAAAAAGGGCTATTGACATCCTGATATCGGCAACAGCCCTGATCTTCTTAAGTCCCCTATTGCTGATTGTGGCCATATTAATCAAGCTGGATTCAAAGGGTAATGTATTCTATACCAGCAAGAGGGTTGGCACAGGCTACAAGATATTTGATTTCTACAAATTTCGCACGATGAGGACTGATGCTGACAAAGAAGTGGGCACGCTTCTTCAAAGTAACCAATACGGAAATGCAGCGTTCTTTAAACTAAAGAATGATCCCCGGGTTACCAAACTTGGAAGCTTCCTTAGAAACACCAGTATTGATGAACTTCCTCAGTTACTGAATGTGCTTAAAGGCGAAATGTGTTTAGTTGGAAACCGACCGTTACCATTATATGAAGCAGAGTTGTTGACAACCAATGAATGGTCTACCCGATTTTTGGGCCCTGCAGGCCTTACAGGCCTTTGGCAGATCAGCAAACGAGGAAAGAAGGATATGTCTGAAATAGAAAGAAAACAACTGGATAATTATTATGCAGCTAATTTCTCTTTAGCGATGGATGTCAAAATAATCCTTAAAACTTTCCCTGCATTGATTCAAAAAGAAAAAGTGTAGCGCCGGATAAACTAATAAATTATTAACGATAAAAAACAAATAAATATTGCCAAAACAATGAAAAAGAACGCCCTACTATGCCTGTTGATCCTTTCAGGCATGGCAACAACTTATGGACAGCAGTCCATTGTCTCTCAAATCAATTATACACAGCTGGAAAAATATATCCAGTCTGCAAAGGATAATTACCCCAGGAGGCAAATCATGGCCTTAAACACGGAAGTAGTAAAAACTGATGTACCAGCAGCTAAACTGTCATATTTAGATATTTTTAATGCTTCTTATATCTACCGTCCTAACGATGGGACTGCTTTTTCCCAAACAAATCCATTCGTTGTTAATGGCTTTCAATTCGGAGTTAATATGAATATTGGAACTTTCATTCAAAAGCCTTATCAAATAAGGAAAGCCCAATCAGAGTTAAAAATTGCACAACTGGAAGAAAAAGAGTATGATGCCATTTTAACGAATGAAGTTAAAAGCAGGTATTATGCTTATATACTACAGCTCAATGAGTTGAAATTAAAAACTCAATCCGCACAGGATAATAAAACGGTTGCCGACGATATGCGGTACAAATTTGAAAAAGGGGAAATAACCCTTCAGGCCTACAATACCTCACGAATAAGTTCTACCGGAACAGACTCGAGCCGGATTCAAGCCGAAATAGATTTTTTGAAGGCTAAAGACGCGCTGGAAGAAATAATAGGACGAAAATTAGAGCAGGTAAATTAATTACAAAATGGAAACTAAAAAATTATTTAAGCTTTTAAAGCGGTATTTATGGTTAATAATTTTACTGCCGGTGCTGACTGTGGGAGTAACTTATTTACTGGTTAAAGATCTCCCCGAAGAGTATAAATCACAAGCTCAGCTCTCTACCGGCCTGGCAGACCAGTCGCAACAGATGACATCTGAGCAGAATATGGATTATTTCCGGATAAATCAGCAATTCTCCAGCATTATCGAAATGATGAAAATGAAAAAAATGATAGACATACTTTCCTATCATTTAATTCTCCACGATCTTAAATCTCCTCAGAACGCCTTCGTACGGCTGAGCGACGAGGTAAAAAGTTTAAGTCCATCCGAAAAGGAAGAAGCAATCGCATTCTTTACTACGAAGTTATATGAGAAGTCTTCCATAACGGCAGAAGATAATGGGAAGATTAAATTCTTTGATATCCTAACCTCTATGGGGTACGATGAAAAAAGTATCCGCAAAAAGCTGGAGGTAACCAGAAACGAAAACAGTGATTTTATCAGTGTAAATTATGTTTCTACCGATCCACTCTTGTCTGCTTTCGCTGTTAATACCCTATCAAACCAATTTATTAACACGTACGAACAGACTGTAGATATCAACCAGGCGAAGTCAATTGCGCTTCTTGATTCGCTGTTGAAGGATAAAGAGCAGTCGATGAATACCAAGAATTCAGAGCTTAAAGATTATAAGATGGAGAATGGCGTGTTAAATCTGGGAACACAATCCGACATACTTTATGCGCAGATATCAGCATATGAAGAGCGAAAAGCACAGGCTATAAGAGAAATCCAGTCAAATCAGGGCGCCATAGCTAGTATTAACAGTAAGTTAAACAGCTCAAGCGACAATTACGCCGGCGGCACGGTTGTCAAGGATAATAATGATATTATTAATCTCAGAAGCCAGCTGCAAATAGCTAATGAGCGATATGTAGACGAAAATTTTAGCCCGGTTTACAAACGGAAAATTGACTCCCTGCAGAATTTACTTTCGACGCAGGTTTCCAGAACATCCGACAGGTACCTGAATAATCCGCAAGTAGCAAAGGAAAATCTGCTGGAGCAAAAAAGATCTATGGATGTTTCTTTAGATCTTGCACGGAATAGCATCCGGTCAATAGACAGGGAGCTTGCTCAATTAAAAGGGAAATACAACTCATTAGTTCCTTTTGACGCAGGAATTCAAGGGTATGAACGGGATGCTGATGTGGCAACTAAAGAATATTTAGAGGTCCTTGAGCGGTTTAACCAGGGGAATATCGAAAAAAGCGTAGGACTTAGATTACAAATAGTACAATTGGGTCTTCCCGGATTACCGTTAACCTCTAAAAGGTTACTTTATACTTCGCTATCAGGTGTTTCGATTTTATTTCTGCTGCTTACAGTCTTATTGCTGATCTATCTTTTTGACAGGTCTATCAATAATTCAAAACAACTGGCTACGGCAACACAAAGCCCGGTTTTAGGAAGTCTTACATTAGTGAAGCAACCAGGAATGGACTTGCAGAAGATCTGGAACAATTCTGATGAATCGACTTTTACAGTTTATAAGGATCTGCTACGATCTCTCAGATTCGAAATAGATCATCAGTTATCTGCCGACGAAAATGTGGTGGGCATCACCAGCATGAAATCCGGAGAAGGTAAGACATTTCTCTCGATAGGCCTGGCCTACGCTTTTGCCATGACCGATAAAAAGGTTTTATTGATTAGCAGTGATTTTGAAAAGCCAAAAATTGATAAAAAAGAGCTCCCGGCGCAGTTCTTCGAGAATTTCTTGGTGAAGCGTGAGATTGAAAGGGAAGATTACATCACCGTTCTCAATACTAAATCAAATAACGGTTCACTGTTGGAAGTTCAGAATGAGAAAACCCTCAAAGCTGGTTTTGAGGCATTGAAAAATCAATTTGATATCATTATAATTGATATTAACAGCATGGGTAACAGCAATAAAGCTAAAGAATGGTTACTGTTTACCGACAAAAATGTAGCTGTATTCGAAGCCGGGAAAACGCTATCTGAGGAAGATAAAGACTTCGTGGCATTTATGAAGAACCAGAAAGGATTCATGGGTTGGGTACTCAATAAAGTTAAAGTGGGTGAATTGAATAACAATACCCCATTACTGTCTCCGAAGTATGCTTAAGCCGATCGACGCACTTATCAGGGTCCGAATTTAAACCGCGCTTAATTTACAATTATGAGGCAATACATAATTTCTTTGCCGGAAATATTTCAGAAAGGGCTGATTCTTCTCTTAGGTTTGGCATTTGCACTGATTGTAGGAGCATTGACAGCGCATTTCGGCTCCGTAGTCCCGGTATCGCTAATTGCCCTGGCGGTGGTTACATCGCTGGCTGTAGGAATATTTAAGAATCCTGCTGCCGGGTTTATCGCTACGATATCTTACTGCTTCTTATTTTTTATTCTTGTACGGGAAGCAGACGGCTTATCTTTTGGAGTTGGCATTGAAATACTTCTTCTGCTTACCCTGGTCGCCGCTTTCGTGCAATATAGGAATTATGAATGGGGCCTTCTTAACAATGATCTGTTTTATCTCATGCTGGCATGGTTCATAATCAGTGTCCTTGAAATTGCCAATCCGGCCGGAGCAAGCGTGGCAGGCTGGCTTCAGGAGATCAGAACTTCTGGCCTATATCCTGTATTATTTATACCATTGACATTTTTGTTTTTTAATAAGAATAAACATCTTAACTATTTTCTTAAGCTGATTATGGCATTTTCGTTCATCGCTGTATTGTATGGTATGAGACAAATGTTTGTGGGTTTAACCCCGGGGGAACAAAGTTTTTTAGACAATGGGGGCGCAGGTACTCACCTGATATGGGGCCGTCTGCGGGTGTTTTCGTTCTTCAACAATGCAAGCCAGTTCGGAGTGTCGCAGGCTCATATTGGCCTGGTAGCCTTTATACTTGCTTTAGGACCATTTAAGTGGTGGAAAAAAATCTCCCTTTTTCTTTTATCAGCAATTTTGTTTTACGGGATGCTTATATCAGGTACAAGGGGAGCGTTGTTTGCACTCATTATCGGCGGAATAGTAGCTATCTTTTTAACCAAGAACTACAAGATTCTGATCATAGGAATTCTGGTGGTTGCTTCAGGTGTAAGCGTGCTGAAATTTACCACTATTGGTAACGGACAATATGAGATTTTTCGTTTAAGAACCGCTCTCGACCCGCAGGATGCATCATTAAATACCCGCTTTATCAACCAGCAAATTCTAAAGGATTATTTAAAAACCAGGCCCTTTGGTGGCGGGCTGGGCGTGACCGGATTTTGGGGTGTCAAATATAACGCGGATAAATTTCTTTCCAAGGTAGCTCCGGACAGCTATTGGGTGAAAGTATGGGTAATGTACGGTATTGTTGGCCTGATTCTTTGGTTTTCTATGATGATGTATATTCTTGGTAAATGCTGCGGCATTATTTGGAACATCCAAAATAAGGAATTACGATTTAAGCTGATTGCATTATGTTCCGGTGCCGCTGGTATCTTCTTCGCCAGTTACGGAAACGAAATTATTAATGACATGCCTTCCCTCATGATTGTTAATATTTCATGGGTGCTTATTTTCCTGGGACCGAGGTTAGATCGCGAACTTATACAGGCTGATCAACATGAAGAATAAACCTCTAGTATCTATCATATCCATTAATTATGATCAGCCGGAAGTAACCTGCCAAATGCTGGCATCTCTTAGAAACCTTAGTTACAAAAATATTGAAATTATTGTAGTCGACAACGCTTCGCCAAAGCATGATCCGCAAATCATCAAGGATAAATATCCTGAGATAAGGCTGATTAAATCAAAAAAAAACCTGGGCTTCGCGGGCGGCAACAACCTGGCTATCAGGGAAGCTGCCGGCAAATATCTGTTTTTTCTGAATAATGATACTGAAGTAACTCCCGATTGTATCGGCCCTCTGGTGGACCTTTTTGAAAACAATAGCTCCGCCGGAGTAGCCTCGCCAAAAATAATATTTTACGGATCCGATAATATGATACAATATGCCGGATCTACGGAAATAAATCCATGGACAGGCCGTAACACCGGTATTGGAAGTATGGAGACAGATATTGGGCAATTTGATGGCTCGTCTGAGACTGACCTGGCTCATGGCGCTGCGATGATGGTGCCAAAAACAGTTATTGACAAAGTGGGTTTAATGCCTGAAATATACTTTTTGTACTATGAAGAGCTGGACTGGTGTGAGATGATTAAGCGGCAAGGTTATAGCTGCCATTATATCGGCGAGTCTTCTATTTATCATAAAGAATCTATATCAGTAGGCAAGTCTTCATTGTTAAAGACCTATTACATCAACCGTAACAGGCTCCTTTTTATCCGGAGAAACTTTTTTGGAGTTCAGAAATGGTCTAGTTACTTCGTATTCCTGGTTTTGGCTATTCCTAAAAGGTCGGCGGCGCACGCTTTAAAGGGAGAGTGGAAACATTGTGCTGCCTTGTGGAAAGGGGTATTCTGGAATATCAAGTCATCCTATCAGCTTTAAAACTGTTATATAAATTTTATTGAATTAGGCACTTTTTTAATATTATAATTATGCTTAAATTGCTAAGAA
>JBBJNR010000093.1:0-11319 GCA_037719315.1 Daejeonella sp. | reverse complement strand
AACTTTGAGTTAAAAAACTCCCTTTCTTTTTCAGCGTTTAGGACGCTATTGATTTTAAATACTTAAAAACAACAGTATGAAAACGATAAAAATAAAAATTGGCTTAGTGGCTCTTATTCTCGGTGTAGTTATAGCGTTTACTCAAACTGCATTTAAACCCGCTCCACAGGTATTGGAAACAGAATGGACCTTTATGGGAAATTCCAGTGCCGATGTTATCGACGGGTTTCAATATGAATTAAGTGGAACACCGCCAACCGCCTGTGAATCAGGTGTAGATATTCCATGTAAATTATCAACTCCGGCAGAGATCAATACAAAACAATTGCTGGATGATTATATACTATCACAGTATAGTGATAGTCCAAGCCAGGTAACAGCTGCTGCAGATACACGACGCGAAGCTGAATAATCAAGCATTAACAACAGGGGCGAGCAATGCACCCCTGTTGTTTATTGCATCCTTTCAAGATCAGATGTTACGCAGGCATTTTGAGCCCCTTACCTCCTGTTCTGGGTCATGTTCGTCAAACTGATCACTTCTTCAGGAATAGGCAGCGCATAACGGAGATCATTCGGTTCCAAAACATATACCTGATTGTTTACTGCTCTGCTTAGGCTTATCGCTGCACCTTCGCGGTTAAGCCTTTTAAGGTCAGACCATCGCAGCCCTCGCATGAGAAGTTCCTTTCTTCGTTCAGAAAGCACTAGATTCAGTGCAGCTACAGATGTGGCGGCGGTTAAAGGTGTAAACGTGTTCTTCTTCCACCTTTTTATTAAAAGCACATTCAGATCTTTCAGAGCGTCGACCGTATTCCCGGCACGGGCATAACATTCTGCACGGATAAGGTAAACCTCATCGGCGGCAATTCCCATAAACAAGGGAATTTGGTCATAACTGCCCTTAAAGGCAAAAGTGCCATTATTGTTATTACGGAAGAATATGGTCTTCCGCAGATCATCGGCTGCGTATGACTGGTACAGCGCATCAGTTATACGTGCCCTCGACATGCTTAGCGGTGCAGGTGGTGGCGTATAACTGTCAAAAATTACTTCTGCGTTAAATTGCGGTACAGGATAGGTATCTGCCGCATTCAAGTTGTTATAATCCAGCAGCTCACTTTTTAGGCGCAAACAGGAATCGGCGTAGGACCCTGCCTGCACATATTCGCCCATGGAAAGGTACGTTCGTGCAAGCATGGCATAAGCTGCCGGTTTGGATGGCCTCATTGGGTGAAGGCTGGTAACAGGCAACAGGCGTGCCGCAGCTTTCAGGTCGCTGATGATCTGCTCATAACTGTCACGGATGCTGGCACGCCGGCTCGTTTCATTAAAATCAGAATTCATACGCAGTGGAATGCCCGGTTCTGTGTCCGCAGTTTTGGCATCCCAAGCCAATGACCATAACCAGGCCATTTGAAGAAAGGTTCTGCCGCGGTGAAAAAAGGCCTGCCCTTCCACATTTTGATGATCGGCGGCAGATCCAACAGCGCCCGAAAGCTGCTCAAGCACCGAATTACAATAATACACCCTCCGGTAGCCATAATGCCAGTCGTTTAGCTGAGTGGTGAAAAGAAGATCTTTTTGCCATGTATGCATGCGCTTATGATCTTCGCTGGCCAATGCAGCCCAAACATCTGGTGTAAGGTAATAATCATCCCCACTTACTTCGCCCGAACTAGATTCTGAGGTATTTAGCACGGAATAGTTATCCAGCAAAGCCTGCAAATCGGTCAGCGTTTCCGGCACGGCCAATTTATGATCAGGTTTTGCATCCAGGAATTTTTCACAACCGCTTATCGTTATTGCAATTGCCAGAAGACCTGTTAAAATATATTTTTTTGTTTCCATCTTGATGATTTTAAGTTAAAAATTAGCACGCAATCCAGCGGTGACGCTTTTAGCAGGCGGCAGGTTAAATGCGCTGTTAATATATTCCGGATCGATCCCCTTTTTATTGGCGCGCCAAAGAATACCGGCATTATTTAGGTTGACATATACGGACATGTCTTTTAATAACAGTCGTTTCAGTAAGCTGCCGCCCAGGGTATATGAGAAATTCACATACTGCAGCCGCACGTGGTCGCCACGTTCCACCAATTCTTCAGAAAATTTATAGAAAGCATCCCTATTACTCACTGCAGGATAGACGATAGAGGGGATTTGGTTAACAGCTTCGTCACCGGGTTTCTGCCAGCGGGCGCTATAGTCAGAATGCCCGTTCCAACTGGCAAATAGAGCGCCGTATTCAATACTTTTCGCCCTGAAATAGTAGTTCGCTTTAAACGATAGCCTTGCCGATAGCGAAAAGTTTTTATAGCTCAGGGTGTTACCCACAGAGCCAAAGAACACGGGCAATGCTGAACCATGATAGCTCAGATCAGATACCAGGTTGTTCAGGCCGGTAAGTTCATTATAGCTCTTTGACACTGCGCCGGCCAGGTAACCGCGCGGATCGCCGGTGGCAGGATCCAACCCCGCCCAGGGAAAGGAGAAAACTGAATAAACGGGCTTACCTTTTACACCTGAAATGCCCGCATCGGTTTGCAAAAAGGTACTTCCACGCAGCGACTCCGGGTAATAATCCTCGATCCGGTCTTTATTATAACTCAGGTTCCAGTTGGTCGTCCAACGTAGCGTCCCTGTAGTATTGAGGCTGGTCAGATCAAAATCAACACCCCGGCCTTTCATTGAGGCTACGTTTCTGAGAATGGAATTGCCTATGCCCGCGGTATAATCCAACGGAGAACGCGCAAAGAGATTTTTTCCATTTTTGGTATAATATTCCAGGCTGCCAGATAAGCGGCGGTTCCGCGTGTAAAAATCTAACCCCATATTCAGCATTCTAACAGTTTCCCATCGCACTTCAGGGTTAGCATAATTATCAAACCGGGCACTTGGCATCAGTGTATAAGGTGACGTGTTCTGATATTCAATCGTCGTTACACCCGTCATGCCTGGATCAGAATTGCCGCTAAACCCGTAAGTTCCGCGCAGCTTGAGATAAGGCAAAAAATCTGATTTGTAGAACGGCTCTTCCGAAAGATTCCAGCTTATACCAGCCGAACCCAGTGGTGTCCACCGTTCGTTGGTGCTTACCCCGAACAGGTTTGAGGCATCCCTGCGTACGCTCAGGTTTAGGGTATATTTTGAATTGTAGGTGTAAGCTCCGTTGCCAAAAGCCGATATATACCGGCGGGTCGTGCCGTAAAAAGCATCACCTCCCGGAATAAAGGTCCGCTCACCGGTGACCAATGAGGGATAGGTTGCCGTTTGATCAACGTTTCCTGAACCTAATGTAAGTTTATTGTATCCATACGTGCGGCGGCCATTACTACTGCTCCCCGAATGCCGTGTCTCGGCGCCTAATAGCGCGGTCACTTCATGTTTGCCGCGGGTGTGGTCAAAATTAAGTTGTGAGCGAAAACTGTGCGAATTAAGCAGCGTGTTTGACATATCCATCACACCACCGGGCGGAACTTTGTAGGTAACACTCGCTACAGGCCCCGCAATCTGCGAATACAAATTGACCAGGTTCCGGGCGAAATAACTATCCTCATCCTGTAGTGTATTCGCAGTTGATTGCTGCCGCTCATACTGGTATTTCAGGTCCAAGTGGAACGCTTTATTTAGGGTATACTTCAAACCCGTATTAAGCATCATATCAGCTATCTTATTTTCCGTGCTGGTGTGCTTGTAATCCTCCAAGGGCACATAAGTCCAGTCCAGAAGCTTCCCATAGCCCAAACCGCTAAGATAAGACGAACGGTAATCGCGCGGTATCGCTAAACCCTGTCCCTGATCATCCGCCAGACGTGCGTAGGGATACAGGTTGCCGCTTTTAGAATTAATCTGTCCGTAACCGGGGTTTGCCATTAGTATTACCGCTCAGTGTGTAGTATAGTGAGGTATTTAACTCCAGGGCCTTTACCAAACGGGCGGTGTTTTGCAGGCGAATATTCAGGCGGCTGTAATCTGCCGACAATACACTTGAATTCCGGTCGTAGCCCGCCGACATATTCCAGCTCATGGTGTTGCTGCCACCACGTACGCCAAGGGCATATTGCTGGTTAATGCCTTGTGTGTAGAGATAGCGGTCGAAATCATTCCGCACATCAATGTCGCGTAATGAATTAATTTCGGCGTCAATCTGCGCTTGTGTGGCCGCATTTCCACTTGCACGGCGAATAAGCAGTTCAACGACAGGCGAGAGCACGGGCCGCGACGGGGAGCTGATCTGGCTGGTATAGTAGCCCTTTGAAAAAAGAAATTGTTCTACATCGATAAAATCTGAGGAGGCCATCTGCGGACTATAATCCAGATTTGGCTTATCCTGCACCGTCACATTCGAATTAAAATCGATGGTGAGCGGTTGATTCAACCGCCCCTTTTTGGTAGTGATCACAATCACCCCATTGCCCGCGCGGGTACCCCATATAGATGCTGCGGTAGCATCCTTCAAAATAGTGATATTTTCTACATCATTTGGATTGATATTATCCAGGCTTCCCTCATAAGGAAAGTTATCCAGAACGATCAGCGGCTCTTTCGGGCCGCGAATGGTACTAAGCCCGCGGATCATGATGCGGCCCGCAGCATTGGTTACGCGGTCCACGATAAGTCCGTTAGCTACTGCTTCGAGCCGCCCCAGTACGGTAGTTGATGCCTGTTCGTTGAACAGTCTTTTATCAATTACTTCAAAAGACCCTGTAGTCCTTTCTTTCGGAAGATCCTGGTAACCCGTGGACACCGTAACCTCTTCCAGAACATTTTCAAGAGTCTTCAAAACGATGACTAAATTTTCAGTTAAGGGGAGCGTGAGGGTCACTTGCTGTGAAGTGTAGCCCACAAAGCTAACTTCCAGAATTGCGGCGCGTTGGGCAGCTTCCAGGTAGAACAAGCCGTCGTTTCCGGTTATGGTGGCTACAGTGGTATTTTTAAACCTAACTGTTGCGCCCGGCAGAGCGGCGCCGGTAACTTCAGCAATGACCTTACCACTAAATTTGTATTGCGCCCTGGTGGTGAGTACAGCCAGCAGCATAAAGCAGAATAATAAAATTCGTTTCATATAAATGGATTTAAGGTTAATTATTGGTGATCTGAAGGTGTCTGATCCCTTATTACAAAGACCAGAATTTCGCGCTCAGCCTCTACGAGATCAAAACCTTGCGACTGTAATTCACGGCGCAGCTTAGGAATGTTTGCAGAGCCCGACAGGATTATGTCGGTATTTCCGGCAAAACCGGTTTCATCAATGACGGGCAGATCGATACTTTCGATATTATTTAGGCTGTTAACCAGGCTGCTTACCGGGCGGTTTAGCATATGAAATTCACCGCTGAGGAAAGAAATGCTCCGGCTTTGACCGCCTCGACTGATAACAGGCGATTTCCCTTCAGGTATCAACAACACCAGGCTTGGAATTTTACGACTTGCTATTTTGCCCGTATACCCGGAAAACTGATTCAATTGCTCCAGCATAAACGGATAAAGCTTTTCACTCTGAGAAACAGGGACAATTGCTTCAAGGGTATAGAGGTTCTCTTTTAGCCAGGAGGCGCTGCTGGCAAGTCCAGATTCCGGTTTAAGGGCAGCAGGGTTTGCCACTTCCAACAGCAGTAGCTTTTGGTTATACCCCTTTAGCAGGGCGGTTGCCATACTTTTAAACATGCCCAGAAGCGTAGTATTGGTCATGGCGCGGCCAAAAAGAAACTCGCCGTCATGGCGATACAGATTGCCGCTACCTAGGCCGTCTATTTTGCCTTTTAGAAATATCGAATACTGTACCAGGCCGGAAGTTGGAACTTCGTCTGACAGGAACAGTGGTTTCTTGGTATCCAGATCATTTTTTAAAGCCAGATCTGTTGGCTGTTCATTAAGCATCCGGATAATATTTTCACGGGTCAGTTCTGCCGAAGAGGTCATGGCTCGAACGCGGCCATCGCCACCAATCCACACGTAATGAGGCAGCAGCTTATGCGGAAAAAGACTCATAAGCTGGTTATCCCGAATAACATAGGGCAAAGCGTAGCCACGGCCTGATAATTTTTTCTTCTTTTCGAACAGGTTATGGATCTTCCCATCGGCGTCCCCGGTATTCATGTCATTTACGAGTAGCACCTGTAGCTTTTCTTTATATTCAGCCTGAAGCGAGTCCAGTAGAGGGAACTTTTTAAGGCAGGCCGCGCACCAGGTGGCCCAGAAATCGAGAATGAGTACCTTCCCTTTAAAATCTGAAAGCTTTGCCGTACTACTTTTATAATTGTGGATGTTGCTTATCGTCACATCTGGCACCTTACCTCCTATCTTCAGGGCTGTAACCTGAGCTTTAATGGTTGATGGTATTCCGCTTAAAAAAAGGCAAAGCGCGGCCATAGCGATTAATTTTATCGTTTTTTTCATGAATTAATTTGTTTAGAAGTAGAAGTTAACTCTCGTCCGGGTACGGGCCGGTTCCCCTTTCGGATTACGCATCCGACTTCCGATCACTCCGGCGGGCAGATCAGCCTTGCCCATTTACTGCTAACATGACTCTGCTCCTCCTTTTGTTGCTGAAGTTGCGCACGTTCATCCTTCAGCATACACACCGCCGGCAACATATTTTCCAGGGCATCAAAATAATTAGGCAAACACGTCTTGGAAAAATTGTTGAGGGTGGCATAGTTGCCACTGATCAGGGTGGTTAATAACTGGCAGAACAATTCATCATTTTCCGGCAAACTGTAAGAATAACAGAATGTAGACAGCTTTTCGATCGCTGTTTCCGGAATTCGGGGTAGATGTTTTGATGTACTCATATGTAATTATCATACGAGTCTTGCCGGTTGCGGATTCAATACATGTGGGGTCTGCAAACCACAACTCCAATTGGTTCTGACGCCTTATGGTAATGCGGGTTTACAGCAGACCCCACATCTATTTCGATGCACTAATATAATACATCTACATATAGACATGGGTATTATTCTGCTGTCTTGCATTACTGGCGTCAGAATGGAGTTGCAAGACTCTTATTAATACCTGTTTATGTATGTATAAATGTACTAATTATTTCAATAAAAACAAATAATTGCACTAAATGAAATGATTTTCATCAATCAATTTGATCGATGGTACAGTCGCATAACAGGTTTATAGGTGGAAATATCAAAATTTTAAGAGAGGCTTCAGGACTATCCCAGCATGACTTTTCTACTTTAGTCGATATTTCAAAGAGAAGTATTGCTAATATCGAAGCTGGAAAAACCAGTCACAATTTAGATTTACTGGATAAAATCCTGGACTTATTCGATTACAAGCTCGAAGATATCAGACGTAGCGAAATCAAAGTTCCTATCAATTTCAGGGAACGTCTTATTGAATACCACAAAGGAAATCCTAATAACGTTACTCTTTTAAAAAAGCAACCTAATATAGTTTTTGCTGTTAAATTTAAGCTTCTACAAAGTCCTTTCATTGATGACCCAAAAGAAATAAATGAAATTAAATCCTTCTTTGAGCAATTAGGATGGGTGTATAGAGGTACATCTATCTCCAATGCTTTAAAACGTATGCCAGGAGAAATCCAAATTAGAAGACATCAACATAAAGGTAACACGAACGTGTATTCAAAAAAATAGTTCTTTTCTATTATTTCCTACCGTAAAAACGTCAGAACCTACCGTATAATCGTTTATAGATATATAATTCAACACTAAGCTTAATTTCATAATCACATACTGTGGATTTATGGAAATGATCATTAACAAGGATAGCCTACCGATAAGCATCTACGTCACACCATTTTTATTTTGATAATCAGCCGGCGAACGAAATACACTTTTTAGTGGAACTGCATAATGGGGACGCGTTTTGTTGTAAACGGTTGACTATAGAAAAAAGCTGGCAAGTTACGGTCCCAGGCAACTGTTCAGAACATTTGATTGAAATGGCTTATGAGGCGATTGGAAAAGCTCATTCAGTAAGGTTATTGGGGGAGGCTGTGCATGTTAACCAGTTATAAAGGATCTTATATTGTCATTTCAAATAAAGCTGCTTCATGTATTTGTACTTACAATCATGGCATTTTAGCCAGCCGCAAGCCAAGGCTGCGTATATCAGTTCTCTGAAAGTAGTATGGGATTAACGAAGTTGTTGGGCTGATAAGAACCTTTCAAATTTACGGTACCGCAGGACAATCAATGAGGCGATTGAAACCTGATGTAGTCCCCTTGAAAAGCCTACGGTTTGTTATTGGAAAGTTTGGTTGCTGACGAATAGAAGAGAACCTTGGTTAACCCGATCGAAATTCCTAATTCCTTTATAACCAATCTTGGCTGGACGGTGGAATATTTTTGATTTTCGTAATCTAAAATAAATCGGATTCCATTCGTCCGGGGTTCTTGGTTGAATTAAGTTGGAGCTAAAAAACAGGAGCTCCATCCCTGTTTTCTTGACACCTGCTGTATGCTTAAATGAATATTCTTTTTTACTGCATCCGGCATATAAAGATTGTATTTCAGGAACATCATCGTACGAGACAGCCCATTTTATTTCCTGAATATTCTTAATTCTATTGCTAACCTCTAGATGATTGTCATTCTTGTAATGATTCATATAAAGGGAGCTTGCCTTATTATAATATGGTGGATCGAAGTAGAAAAAAGCATTCTGAGGATTGGGTTCCGTCTCTATAAGGTCGATAAGATCTATAGCGTCCATGTGTAGCAGACGAATATTTTCTCTATGCTTAGCAATATTCTTAATTCTTGAAATTAGAGTTTCTTTGTTAAACCTACAATCAATTTTATAATTTCCTCGCTGTTCAACGCCACCGATGATGCCCCCGGTAATGATTCCCGATCTATTCGTTCGATTTAGAAAGAGGGTTGAAAACCCTAAATCAATTAAGTTACAATCCTCCTTAGAATCTTGAAATGCCTTTTGAATGTGCCAGTTTTCGACCGTAAGGTCTGCATCTTGTATTCGAGTACAAAGTTCTTGTGTGTGATTTAAGACCGAATACCAAAATGCGTATATGGAGCGATCCATGTCATTAATTGTAATATTCTGAACGAAACCCTCCAAAAGCAAAAAAAGTGCGACCGAACCGCCCCCTGAGTAGGGTTCAATATAATGCCCAGTAATATTATTATCTATACAGATTTTTGCAAAAAAAGCTGCCAGCTTATTTTTACCACCAGGATATCGTAAGGGTGAATTAAACATTCTTCTCTCTAATATCCAAAAGTACGACCATTAAAGGGAATAAAAAATTCCAAAATTGATTTAAAAACGGCTTCGTCAAATAATGAATATCGGTTCCATGAATATAGCCATTTAGTACATCTAAACTGTATTCTCCATCTTCATTAAGTAACCTGACCGCAATTGTTTGAATATTGTCGGATAAGTGATTCGTCTTTATGTACTCTATCCGCTTTTTCAAAGTGATTTCTCTAAGATGACGTTTATGATAACTTAGTAACAATGCCGCCTCTATACCCTCATTGTTAATATAGTTCAGGAAGGCTAAGTCCAAAAGGACTCGCAAACTGGCTCCGATACAGTTTTTATAGGTCATTCGGATTTTCTGAAGTTCAACAAACAACTCATTCAATCGATGGTTAGTTGTGTTGATCAAATAAAAATCTGGTATTAGAAAGGTCCGATTTGGATCATTCATCACGATTGCCCTTTGTTCCTGCACAGTAACAACGACCGGGGTTACAGTCTCCTCGGGCATGATCGATAGTGGTGTCTCATCTGCACCGGGAGGGGTTTCCGGCTCGACATTTTCAGGTTCAAAATTAACTTGTGGCAAAACACCTAGGATCTCGTCCAAATGGGTGGTTACAGTCCGAGTAGTTATTCGACCCGGCAAGTCTTTATATTCAGTATCTCTTAAAACGATCCGTTTTATCAAGTCCGCAAATAGAATGTAGAAGCTTGGTTTATTAGAGTTGATCTCCACTTCAGTCCCGTTAAATACTAATCCCCATCGGTCCCTTACATCCGGAGTGAGTATGCGCTCAATTATTGTAATTGGGAAATTTCTCGATATTGCTTTCTCTCGAATTTCGGGATCTAGCAATGCCTGGACATCTGGGATCGAGACAAAATCTTTGACCTTTAGTATTCTAATGATACTTTCAAGTTCTCCTTGTTTTATGTTGGTTATATCTTTTATAATGTCTAAATCGCCATTGTATCTAGTGTAGAGATCGCTTACCCATCTTTGTTGCTGAACTCTTCCCCAAGACCGTTGTAAACTGCTGTTATTATTTCGCTGGTTTATATACCAAATAGATTCGTCAAATGATGGAGCAACGTTCACCATCACTTTTGCAATGGAGGCCTTACTGATTTGCAAGGATAAATTCCTAAAAAATCCCCGATACTGTCTTGGAGCTTTATCTGGGTTTCTCAGTAGTTTTAAAATCAGCACCCGACGATTACCTTCTGCCACATAGAATTTTTCATTATCGGGATTTTGCCAAACTACAATAGGGTCGAAAGGAATAAACCCTTGTTTAGCAATCGCCTTAGCAAGATCAAAAAAACCGATCTTCTCTGCGTCTTCGGAAGTAATATCCTCGGCGTAATCTGCAAGCGTAAGGTGATGTTCGCCAGGAGTCAGTCGCGGGTTTTCTGGCCAAAGTTTTAGTTGATCAACAGACCTCGGAGTTTTCCTATCAAGCCACTCGTAATTATTCATATGAAATGTGAAAGATATTTTAGGTTTAGCCAATGTAATAATTTTCTTACGAAAAGAAAGTTTTTCGGCCTAATACCTGGGTGGGTGCTTTTCATCCCTATTTTATTGACGTTGCTTTCAATGGCACTTCACATTATCAAACCCTTCTACTATAGAAGGCTACATCATGACATTTTATACGATGGAGACTATTACAACAAGTACATCACAGGTTATAAAAACAAAACTATCAAAAACATAATGATTCGCGATCCTTCTGTATATTCCCTGAGAAGAAAGGTTATAACATCTAAGAGAGAGTGTAAAATAAACTGTGTCAAAGTGTAAATAATTACCTTTAACACAGTTTAAAATGAAAGAAGAAGAACCGCTCGATTACGAGCAAATGAAACGTAAAGCCCTTGAGCAACTACGCTCGGGCAAATCACTTTACGGCAAGGATGGAGCCTTTGCTCCTTTACTGAAAAGTTTTCTGGATGCAGCTCTGGAGGCCGAAATGGAAACCCATTTGAATGAGGTCGAACGCAGCACCGGCAATCGCAGGAACGGCAAAACAAGTAAAGATGTGCGCCCCCAATGCTATTAAGTTAAGGATTAAAAGAACCGGTTATGGGAAAAGTAAA
>JBBJNR010000092.1:0-11559 GCA_037719315.1 Daejeonella sp. | reverse complement strand
AACTTTGAGTTAAAAAACTCCCTTTCTTTTTCAGCGTTTAGGACGCTATTGATTTATAAATAAAGAAGTGCTTGGAGAATTCGAATTTCAACAGGTATTGCAACATGAGATGGTTCATGTTAGGCAAATTCATTCCGCAGATAAGATTATAGCAAGAGTTTCGCAAATTATTTTATGGGTTAATCCGTTTGCTTATGCATTCAGTAACGCTATAGAAGCTAATCACGAATATGAAGTAGATCAACTGATGACAAAAAGCTCGAGCAAGGAAATGTATGCGGATCTGATCCTAAAACTCGCTGTTCCAGGAACCGATCAGTTAAGTAATCAGTTTAATAAATTTCCTCTCAGCAGGCGGATATTCATGATATTCGGTAAGCCTTCGAAAAATTTAAAGAAATTGCTGTATGTACTGGTTTTGCCGCTTATTGTACTAAGTTTCCTGGTGTTTGCTAACCGGGAAACACAAAAACTTCTACTAATTTACCACTCAACGCTTTTGTAAAACAAAGAATAAGTGTAATTGACGGCTTAGACGGACTTGGTAACCATCCCTTGGTAATTATTGATGGGAAGTATCATAAAACGGAAATTTTATATAAGATTAGTAATAAATGTATTGCCGGAAAGACAATTTATCTGCCCGAGGATGCTGGTAGATAAATATGGAGTAATAGCGAAAGATGGTTGTGTAGATATCTCAACAAAGAATACTAAAATAATTTATATCGGAACTATCGAGAAGGAAAATCTGCAAAAAATCAGTTCGATATCCAAAAGTGTGTTTTACAATCGCCTCGAATTAAAAAATGAAGATGGTAGCCTTTACGATCAGATTTATATAAATCCTACCCCAGGAGGAAGCGTCTCCGCGACACTCAACCATCAGGGAGGAGCTGCTTTTTACATAAATGGCAAAATCTCCAATGAAGAGCAGGTAAGATCCAATAGAGCATTAATCGTGTCCCTGAAGGGAGAAGGAAGTTATGGAGTTGGGGGAGCGAAGAACTATTCTGTTTCCGGGTATGAACTAAGTAAGTATGAACTGCTGTTTTGGTTTAAAGACGAACCTTCATGGAAAGATATACTTTAGTAGATTGCAGCCTTATAAATCACATAAAAATCAATAGCACTTATACAGCATAAAGTAAGCTTGGTATTTATAATGTACCGCTTAGCCAACAACTCTAAAAATTCCCTAAATTCGCCTCCTGAATACTTACAACGCTTTATGGTTTCTTTTGAAAGATTTACCCTTGCTAACGGACTTAGAGTTTTGGTCCATGAAGACCCGACTACGCCGATGGCGGTGGTAAACATCTTATACGATGTCGGTGCGAGAGATGAGGATCCGGAGAAAACAGGATTTGCTCATTTGTTTGAGCACCTGATGTTCGGAGGTTCCGTCAATATTCCTTCATACGATGAACCTTTACAGCGGGTCGGAGGAGAAAATAATGCTTTCACAAGTAACGACATCACGAATTACTACATTACCCTTCCTGCCGTAAATCTGGAGACAGCTTTTTGGCTGGAGAGCGACCGCATGCTGAGCCTGGCTTTTTCTGAAAAGAGCCTTGAGGTTCAACGGAATGTGGTCAGCGAAGAATTTAAACAGCGATATCTCAATCAGCCTTATGGTGACGTATGGCTTAAGCTGCGGCCTTTAGCTTATGAAAAGCATCCCTATCAGTGGGCTACGATAGGGAAGTCGCTTAAGCATATCGAAGATGCGAGCATTGATGATGTTAAGGCTTTTTTTACAAGGCATTACAATCCATCCAATGCGATAATGGTTGTGGGGGGCGATATAAAGCTAGAGCAGGTCAAACGCCTTGCGGAAAAATGGTTCGGAAATATACCCGGTGATAAAAAGCCGGAGCGTAGTCTGCCGCCTGAAGAAGTGCAGATAAGCGAGCGTAATGAAACCGTACAAGCAAATGTCCCCCTGAATGCGATTTATAAAGTATTTCATATGCCTTCGCGCACAGATACTGCTTATTACGCCGTGGACCTTATTTCCGATATCCTTTCGCGGGGAAATTCTTCCCGTTTATTCAGAAATCTATTAAAAGATCAGAAGCTGTTCAGTGAAATTAACGCTTATCTGACCGGAAGCCTTGATGCGGGTTTGTTTGTTTTGGAAGGAAAACCTTTGCCAGGGATTTCTATGGAGCTTGCTGAAGCTGCTATATGGACGGAACTCGAGCGGTTAAAGAATGAAGAAGTACCTGAGCATGAGCTTGTGAAAGTTAAAAACAAGATGGAATCAACGATGATATTTTCTGAAATGAGCCTCCTGGACAAGGCAATGAACCTTGCTTATTTCGAGCTTCTGGGTGATGCAGAACAGCTTAATTCCGAGACGGGGAAGTATCTGGAAGTCAGTGCAGCTGAAATCCTTGAGCAGGCGAGAAATATCTTCCGTAAGGAAAACTCATCCACATTATACTACTTAGCACACGAACATGATTGACAGAACCGCGGCTCCGGAATTCGGACAGGTAGAAAATATAGATCTGATTGAAGCAGCCCCGCTTGTTCTGAGCAACGGGCTAAAGATCTTTAATATTGAAGGAGGGGGGCAAGACCTGGTGCGTATTGAATTTATATTCGAAAATGTTAATTATGATGCAAAAAAGCCATTACAGTCATATGCTACAAATACTATGCTTAATGAGGGTACTAGTGGGCTTACTTCGTCTGAAATTGCTGATCAAGTAGATTATTACGGGGCATTTCTGCAAACAGACTATTCCAATGATCAATCGTCCGTAACGTTATACTCTCTCACGAAGCATTTATCCTCCACTCTCCCTATTGTAAAAGCGATTCTAACCGATTCGATATTTCCGGAGGCCGAGCTTGACACATTGATTCTCAATCAGAAGCAAAAGTTAAGCGTTAACCTGGAGAAGAATGATTTTTTAAGCCGTAAGATTTTTAACAATGTGATTTTCGGGAATAGCATATATGGTTATGATACCCGGGCTGAAGATTATGACAGGCTCACCAGGGATCAGTTGACAGAATATTTTAAACTTGCTTATCGCCCTGAAAATTGCACGGTCGTCATTTCGGGAAAGGGAACTGCTGAGGCATCAGGGTTTGTAGATAAGCTCTTTGGTTCCGGCTGGCAGGGGAGCGGGGTAATTTCTCAGAACCTTTTTAATTTCGAACCCGGCAACGGTGAGGAGCATTATATAGAAAAAGGGGATGCCATACAATCGGCGATACGCTTGGGAAAGCTCGCTATCAACCGGTCGCATGTTGATTTCCCGGGAATGCAGGTATTAAATACTATCCTTGGGGGTTATTTCGGATCGCGTCTTATGGCAAATATTCGCGAAGATAAGGGCTATACTTATGGGATTGGCTCTGCCCTGGTCTCTATGAAAAATTCCGGTTACTTTTTTATCGCTTCTGAAGTTGGCGCTGATGTATGCGGTTTGGCCCTGGATGAAATAAACAAGGAAATAAATACTTTAAAGCAGGAACGTGTCAGTATCGAAGAACTATCGCTGGTGCGGAATTATATGCTGGGATCGATGCTGGGCAGCTTGGAAAACGCGATGTCTCATGCCGACAAGTTTAAAAATATTTATTTTTCAGGGTTGGGATATGATTATTATCAGAACTATATCGAGACCGTAAGGACAATTAGTCCTGATACTCTTCTCGTCCTGGCAAATAAATATTTCGGCACGGAAACATTGGACAAGGTGATTGTCGGAAAGAGATAAATCTCTTACTTCATGCTAGAAATTTGGTTTAAGGACATACTTATCATAAAATCTGAAAATATGTTCTGTTGCTTCTTCAGCGGTATCCACAAGCCTGAAAAGGTTCAGGTCATCTTCATTGATGTTTTTCTCATCATTCAGCATGGTATTTTTTACCCATTCCATTAAACCAGACCAGTAATCTTTACCTACAAGCACAATCGGGAAGCGAGCTACTTTACCTGTTTGTATGAGTGTTAAGGCTTCAAACATCTCGTCCATAGTTCCGAACCCTCCGGGTAATACAATAAAGCCCTGAGAGTATTTCATAAACATAACCTTACGAATGAAGAAATAATCGAACTCAAGGATCTTATCGCGATCGATATATTTATTATGGAATTGCTCAAAAGGTAGTTCAATATTCAATCCTACAGATTTTCCGCCTGCCTCAAATGCTCCTTTGTTGGCCGCTTCCATGATTCCGGGCCCGCCGCCTGATATAACGCCATATCCGCGCTCGGTGAGCAGCCGGGCACAGTCCTCTGCGAGTTTATAGAACTTATTTTCTGTAGCTGTTCTGGCGGATCCAAAAATAGAAACACAAGGGCCTATCTTAGCCAGCTTTTCAAATCCATCTACAAATTCGGCCATGATCTTAAAGATCTGCCAGGAATCGGTCACCTTTATTTCCTGCCAGTTCTTATTTTCAAAGGCGCTTCTTATTTTTTCATCACTCGTCATATCAACTCAATCAATTAAAATTGTGTTTTTGCTGTTGTGGGCCTGCTGATAATTAACAGGCCGGCGAAGGTTATTAATCCATTAACCACGATAAGTTCATTATCAAAAACATAACCACCCATTAGGGTTTGAGAATTTGAGTTCAGAAAAAAGCATAAAGCCGGAGATATTAAACAAATAAATGGAACCAGTTTATCCCGGACGCCCCGGTTCTTCATGAATAAGCCAAAGCCGTACAGGCCTAATAATGGTCCGTAAGTGTACGAAGCAACGGTAAATATCGCGCTAACAACAGCGGCATTGTTTACCACATTGAACAAAATAATTACGAAGAACATCAGTAGCGAAAAACCGACATGGACCATATGTCTCGTCCGTACTACCGAAGGCGCGTTTACGTCCTTTTTTTTGGCAAATCCAAGGAAATCAACACAAAAGGAAGTTGTTAGGGCGGTAAGTGCAGAGTCCGTCGTAGCAAACGTTGCAGCAGTTAGTCCGAGCATGAACACAACACCGGGTATAAGAGTCAGATGGTTAAAAGCAATTTCCGGGAACAGAAAGTCTGTACGGGGTTTTCCGGTTATTGCATCTACAGGTATAGAAATACCGTTTTTAGAAGCGTAAATGTATAATAATGCCCCGACACTCAAAAAGAAAATATTGATAATGACAAATACTGCGGTGAAAGTGAACATGTTCTTCTGGGCTTCGCCAATATTTTTACAGCTCAGGTTTTTCTGCATTAGATCCTGGTCAAGACCGGTCATCGCGATAGTTACAAAGATTCCACCCAGTAATTGTTTACTCACATGAAATTTACTGGTCACGAAATCCTCGTAGAAGAAGATTTTTGAATAACCGCTATTCTTGATGGTTTCAAAGGCTTCGGGAATATTTAAGCCAAGGCTGGAACAAATAAAATATATAGTAAGTATTACCGATGAAACAAGGAACACGGTCTGGAGAGTATCGGTTATAATGATTGTTTTCAATCCTCCCTTGAAGGTATATGACCAGATCAGTGCCAGCGAGATAAGCACAGTTGCCCAGAAAGGAACACCATACGAATCAAAAATAAACCTTTGCAATACGATAACAACAAGATACAAGCGGAAGGCAGAGCCTATTGTACGGCTAAGCAGAAAAATACTTGCTGCTGTTTTATAGCTGTATGTCCCCAGTCTTTCTTCGATATAGGTATAGATCGAAGTTAGCTTCATCCTATAGTAAAGCGGCAGAAGAACGGTAGCTATTATTATAAAGCCTATGGCATTGCCAAGTACAAACTGGAAATACTTAAATTCATTCCCGGCAGGATTACCAACCTCTCCAGGTACGGAAATAAACGTTACGCCAGAGAGGGCTGTGCCGATCATCCCAAATGCGACCAGATACCATTTAGAATTTCTGTTGGCTGTGAAGAATGTCGAATTATCTGAGGAGTCTTTAGACGTAAAATATGATACAGCTATTAACAACAGGAAGTACCCTATTAGAAAACTTAATAATATCGAAGGTTCCATTTTTAATTTAGATAAGGGGCTAAAGTAATAATTAAGTTCTTAATATATCAAATCATTCAGCTTTGCCCCGCTGATGGGCATCAATTCATACGTAGATCATAAATACAGGCGCTTCGTGTTCCTAAATCAAGCTCAGGCTAAAATAGAAGGTGGAACCCTGCCCTAAATCACTCTCTGCCCAGATATTTCCGTTATGCCGGTAAATGATCTCGGCGCTTAGATAAAGTCCGATACCGAAACCTGAAATGTATATTGTGTTATTATCTTCAACCCGGTAATAGCGGTCAAATAATTTGGGGAGATCACTTTTACTGATTCCAATTCCTTCATCTTTAACACTCACCAAGGCTAAATTATCCCTTATCTCACACTTAATTTCAATAGTGCTGCCTTCGCGGGAATACTTCACAGAATTGCTTAAGAGGTTTGAGATAACATGTTCTATTTTATCCCTGTCGGCAAAAACCCTTAAGGTTTTAAAACTTATAAAAGAAATTTTATGGCCCGGATCAGGCAGCACCATATCATCAATAACTTCCTGTATCAGTTCATTTAAATTAAATTCCTTTTTATTAAGATAAAGTTTTCCAGACTCCAGTCTTGACAGACTAAGAAATCCGTTGATCATGGTGGTCATTTTTTTTACCTGCTTTTCTGATTTATCAAGAGCAGCGATACTAAAATCGTCATGCTGTTTTCTAGCTTTAGCATACAGAACTTGCATATATGCATTAAGAGAGGTAAGCGGTGTTTTAAGTTCATGGCTTACCATGCCGATAAAGTCATTCTTGCGCTCTTCATCTCTTTTCTGATCTGTTATATCGAGTGTGGAACCTATAAATCGTACCGGCTTATCCAGTTCATTGAAAAATACCTTTCCTTTTGCTCTAACCCAGCGTAGCTTCCCGTCCTCCCTTCCAATGGTGCGGTATTCTACATCATAATCTCCGTTGCTGGTATTTTTACGCAATAAACTTGAGATCAGGCTATTCACTCTTTCTCTGTCATCTTCGTGCAAACCAGGTAAAAAATCACCTTTATAAGTGACGATATTGTGATGTGAAATTCCAAATAACTCTCTGCATCTTTCATCCCATTCCATAATACCTTTCACGAAGTCCATGTCAAACGTGCCCAGCATTGCTGCTTCTTTTGATAGACTGGCCTTTTCATAAGCTTTTTCAAGCTCTTTTCTTGAGATCACCTGTTCAGTTACATCGTTTGCTGAAACGATAACACCTGATACCTTTTGTTGCTTGTCGAATAACGGATCATAATAAAAGTTAATGTACTTTATGTTGATCCCTTCAGGTGTGTCAAGATATAATACTTCCTCCTTCTGGTCATAACTGATCCCCGTCTCATAAACTCTTCTTAATATATCAGAGAAGGATTGCTCCTTAATCTCAGGAAGGATGTCCAATAATTTCCGGCCTGTTATTTCCGTCAATGGCATGCTCCATAAATTTGCGATCTCCTGATTTGCTATATCCACGATCAAGTCAGGGCCTCCCAGGATCATCAGCGGGTAATGAGCTTTCATGACAAGATTAAACAAACGGGATTCGCTGTTTTCTATACTTCTTCTGGCCAATACCTGCTCAGTTACATCAGTAGCAACCACCATAATACTCTGAATATTTCCGTTTTTATCTTTAATAGGATAATTGATAAAGTTTAAATAACCCGTTTCCGGTTTGTTATTATGAAATAGGGTCACTTCAACTTCGTTTCCATAATACGGAGTTGCTGAACGAAGCACATTGCTTAATATTTGAAGGTAAGGCTGCCCCTCCAATTCGGGTAATGCATTTATGATTGGCTTGCCGATAATATCCTGCCCCTTGCGCCAGATCTTAAGCATTTCAAAATTGACAGAATCAACAATTAGCTTACTTCCTGTCAGAACTGCTATAGCAACAGGTGATTGCTCAATGAGGTTTCTAAACTTTGCTTCATTCGAGACTAATTCCCTCGTCCGTGTTGAAACAATATCTTCGAGCTCAGTATTGAGTGTTTCCAATTCTTCCCTGGAGACCCTTAATTTTTCTATAACAGCAATCAAAGCTTCATTAAGGGCATTTAAATTTTCATTTCGTTCAGTAAGTTTCTTATTCAGATTTTTCTCTCTTCGCTGTCCTTCCTCTATAGCCTGTTGCTTCAATACCTGTTCTGTAATGTTATGGGTGGCGGCCATCAGGAATTCAGGCTTTCCATCAGTCCCGGGCACCGGAATAATTTCCAGCTGCCACCACTTGATCTCAAAATTAATTCGGTCACTCGAAATCATATCATATCTAAAAGGGGGCATGAAAATAGTCTGGTTGCTTTGCTGAGCCTCAAGCAAGGCATTCATCAACAAATTTCCCCCTTCACCCCCTGCTTCTGCCGGATTAAAGACTTCCCACACCGATTTTCCTGAAATGTCCTTCCCGAGTAGATTTGTAGCAAGCTTATGAGCATCATTATTAACGATTATCGTAAATAAAGGCGCATCTGCCTTCACTATAATACGGGGTACCGGTGAATTAAAAAGAGCTTGAAAAAGCGGATCAGCTAATAATTTCATGATCTATCAGGTGTCCGGCTTGGAATATATTTAGTTTTATAAAACATACTGTTAAAAGGAATTTTATTCCATTAGGTTTTTATAATTTTCATTAATTATGACTCATATTTCAGCCTTCAAAAAATTATATTTTTTGAATATTTTTATAATTTTTATTTATATTTTTTAACTGAAACTCACAGATTATAATTAAAGAAGATATTATTTCGTCCCCTGGGATTAACTTATCAGCATAAAAGCTGTGCATTTGCTTACTAAAACAAAGAAGGGTAGTTTTGTACTATGAATTTTTCTTCCAAACTGCTGGAAAATGCAGTAAATGAGTTTGCAACATTGCCGGGTATTGGTCAGAAGACAGCTCTTAGACTGGTTCTGCATCTTTTAAATCAGCCTAAGGCCGATGTTGAAAAATTCAGTCATACTCTTCTCCGGCTTAAGAATGGAATTCGTTTTTGTGAATCGTGCGGTAATATTTCAGATCAGGGCATATGCGAAATATGTAGCGCAGTTAAACGTGATAAAACTCTTATTTGCATTGTAGAAGATGCCAGGGACGTAATGGCGATAGAAAATACAGGGCAGTACCAGGGAGTGTATCACGTGCTGGGGGGATTAATATCTCCAATGGACGGAATCGGCCCCTCAGATCTGAACATTGGCAGTTTGATCGAGCGTGTAGATAAAGGCGATATTATCGAAGTGATCCTGGCATTAAGTGCAACCATGGAAGGGGATACCACCATATTTTATCTGTATAAAAAACTAAAAGACTCGGGTATCCGGATCAGTGCTATTGCGCGGGGAATCGCTTTCGGTGGGGAGCTTGAATATGTGGATGAGATCACTCTTGGGCGGTCGATTGTTACCAGGATACCGTATGAGAATACAATTGCCAGATAATTTCATCTCGGTCAAGCCCAAAAACGTTACGTTCTGATGGATCTAAAAAATAAGACAATAATAATCACTGGCGCCTCATCTGGCATTGGACGATCCTGCGCAGAGGAATTTGCCAGAAGGGGGGCTAACCTCGTTTTGGGGGCACGCCAGTATGAGGTTCTTTGCGAAATCGCACAGGATCTTGAAAAGCGTTACGGTATAAAAGCTGTGGCATGTTCATGCGATGTATCAAAGGAGAGTGATTGTAAAAACCTGATCGGCCAGGCTATCCTCACGTTTAAACGCGTAGATGTGCTCATTAATAATGCGGGCATTTCTATGCGTGCATTGTTTAAGGACGTCGATCTGAATGTATTACGCAACCTAATGGATGTAAATTTCTGGGGCGCAGTATATTGTACTAAATATGCTTTGCCCGAACTCATTAAGAACAGGGGTTCAGTTGTAGGCGTTTCATCCATAGCGGGTTACCGCGGGCTTCCCGGCAGAACCGGTTACTCTTCATCTAAATTCGCATTGAATGGGTTTCTTGAAGCATTAAGAGTTGAAAACCTGAAAACAGGCTTGCATGTGATGGTGGCCTCGCCGGGATTTACCGCGTCCAACATACGTTATGCGGCATTGATCAAAGATGGCAGCCCGCAGGGGGATACAAGTATGGAAGAGGGTAAAATGATGGCTTCAGAAGAGGTTGCTTTACTAATTGTAAAAGGAGTGGAAAGGCGAAAAAGAACGCTTATCATGACCGGACAGGGCAAATTAACGGTATTCTTAAATAAGATTCTTCCTGCTTTCCTTGACAGACTGGTTTATAATCATTTTACGAAAGAAAAAGATCCGCTGATCAAATGAAACTAAAATTACTTATACTGTCAATCACTCTCGCGTGCTTTCAGCACAGGGCTTCAGCCGGGATCTCCATTCGACGGGATATATCTTATTCCACACGTCCTGCTCCTGACCGGGGAAATCTTCTGGACGTGTATTATCCCAAAGATAAAACTCAGCCCTCAGATGTTATGGTTTTTATTCATGGGGGCTCATGGAACAGTGGTAAAAAGGAAAGTTATTGGTGGCTTGGCCGCAATATGGCCCGTAAGAATGTGGTAACGGTGATCATCAATTACAGTTTGAGCCCAATCCATCAGTATGAGAAAATGGTTGCTGACTGTGCAGAGGCTTTGAAATGGGTAAGCGTTAATATAAATGATTATGGAGGGGACGTTAAAAGAATATTTGTGATGGGACATTCGTCAGGAGGTCACCTGGCTGCCCTGATAAACTCTGATCCAAGGTTTTTCAAACAGCAAAAAATCAGGAACCCCATTCATGGCCTGATCCTTAATGATGCCTTTGGCTTAGACATGTTCGAATATCTTAACGCGGCAGAAGATAATGGACAGACTAATAGTTTTCTAAATACCTTTTCAAGGGACACAGAGATGTGGAAGACCGGTTCTCCTCTAAATTATCTGGAAAATGTAAATAATCCATATCTGATCTTTGCAGGTGAACGTACTTATCCGGCAATCAAAATCCAGTCAGAAAGATTACACAAAGGGCTGCTGGCAACTAATAAAAAAACGGAATTCAGGATTATACCCCGTAAGAAACATATTGGGATGATTTCTCAGATGTTTTTCAAAGGGAACAGCTTATATGCTTACATTTTGGATTTCATGAAGACGTATTAGATTAGTTCATACCCATTGATTATTTTTCCAACCGATATTTACCCGTCGTATATGTTGAAAAATCCCCTTAGCCGGTTCAGACTCATCGCTTTTTTAGAAGGATGTTCCTTTCTCCTTATTGGTTTTACAATGGTGCTAAAATATAAATACGGAATTCCCGGTCCGAACTACGTGGTTGGAATGGTTCACGGCCTGCTCTTTATTTTATACACGGTGCTTTTATTTAATGTGGCTTATGTGTATAAATGGCCAATGTTAAAAGTGGCACTCAGTTTCCTTGCCTCACTTATTCCTTTTGGTACTTTTTATGCGGATAAGAAGTTGTTCAGGGAGAGGGAAATTAGTAAATAAGCAAAGTCGAGTAGGCAAGGGCATTTCAGCCCAAGCCTCTCACAGCACTGTGCGTG
>JBBJNR010000015.1:0-50612 GCA_037719315.1 Daejeonella sp. | reverse complement strand
ATCAGGCAGTTGAGGCAATCCATCACGATTACCGCTTATTCCTGCGAAACGTTCTACATAGCCATACCATTTTTCCAGATCCTGGTAACGGATAGGCCAATCGACAGCAATGCCTTCTTTCTCATTAGCCGCAAAGTCCATTTCACTCAGACGATAACTTTGCCTTCCCCACATCAACGACCGGCCGCCAACATGATAACCCCTGTACCAGTCAAAACGTTTAATTTCCGTATACGGACTGTCTTTATCACTGGCCCAAAAATCAAGGTTTTTTTCATTCAGAGGATAATCCCGTTTCAAAACCGGGTAGTTATTGATCATCTCCTGGGTTCTGCCTCCGCGGTGAGTAAACTCCCAGGGAGCCTTTGTAGCGTTCACGTAGTCTTTTACGTGTTCGATATTTCTCCCGCGCTCAAGCATGATAGTTTTCAGGCCCTTTTCGGTCAGCTCTTTGGCCGCCCAGCCACCGCTAATTCCGGAGCCTATTACTATTGCATCATAAGTGTTATCTGCCATTTTAAGTTGTAAGTTTTAAATTGTAAGTATTAAGTTCAGGACGTCTATACTGATTCAATTACTAATTATCAATTACTAATTACTACCTTCCTACACATCACAAAGCTCCACGGCTTGCCGTAAAGAGCCTATTTTGTCCGCCTTTACAGGGATGAATTCCTGCGCAACATATCCTTTAAAGCCTGTAGCAAGAATAGCCTTCATAATGGCAGGATAGTTCAGCTCCTGAAGCTCATCCAGCTCATGGCGTCCCGGAACCCCTGCAGTATGATAATGTGCAATGTATTGATGATTGTCTGTTAACGTCCTGATAACGTCCCCTTCATCAATTTGCATATGATAAATATCATAAAGCAATTTGAAATTTTCTGAGCCTACCCTTTTCGCCAGCTCAACACCCCATGCTGTTTTATCGCACTGGTAATCTTTATGGTTGATTTTGCTGTTGAGCAGCTCCATGACGATAGTCACCTTGTTCCTTTCTGCAATCGCCATCAGCTGTTTCAGACCCTCTGAACTATTGCTTAAACCCGTTTCATCATCTTTGCCGTTCCGGTTTCCGCTAAAACAAATGAGGTTCTTATAACCTGCCTTCGCCACAAGGGGGATCATATCTGAATAGTTCTTCAACAGTGTTGAATGATATTGCTTGTCGTTCCAGCCATTCACAAGGTTTATTTCGGCTCCGTTACACATACTGGATTCCAGGCCATGCTTTTGCAGAACCGGCCAGTCTTTAGTACCTACCAGATCGATTGCCTTGATACCGATTGCTTTTGCTGCGATACAAAGTTCATCCACAGACAGATTGTTGAAACACCATCTGCATACAGAATGGTTGATATTCCCTTTAAGCATTGCTGATCTTTTGTTATTGTTACCTTCTTTGAATGAAGTCATCATACCTCCTGAACCTAAAATTGCTGTTCCGGCGAGAATAGTTTTAATAGCCTTCCGGCGATGTTGATTAGAAGTCATTGTATTTCAGATTAATTTTAGTTTGCCTTTCGCAAGGTATCTTCTTTGCCCTGGTTAAACGTTAACATGAACAATACCGCGACCGCGGCAGCGATGCCAGCTGCTACAAGCCATATACTCTGCCAGTCGTGCTGAGTGTCAGAGATCTTATACATGTCGCTCACCAAGCCAGCAACCCAA
Organism: Daejeonella sp.; assembly: GCA_037719315.1. Taxonomy (GTDB): domain Bacteria; phylum Bacteroidota; class Bacteroidia; order Sphingobacteriales; family Sphingobacteriaceae; genus Daejeonella. The sequence goes on along the minus strand of JBBJNR010000015.1, from coordinate 48,938 downwards.
AAACCGATCAGCATGCCTACACCATAGGTCGCCAGAGTGATTAAGCCCTGCGCTGCGCTTTTGTATTTCTTCCCTGCTTTGGAATCTGTGTAGATCTGGCCTGACACAAAAAAGAAATCATAGCATATCCCGTGAAGGGCTATCCCAATGATCAGCATAAAACTAAGATCGCTTGCGTTTCCGTATGCAAATAATGCATAGCGGATAGCCCATGCAAGCATACCTACCAGTATTGTTTTCTTAAATCCGAATTTTGTGAAAAATACAGGTAAGAGTAAAAGAAATAATACTTCCGAGATCTGGCCAATGGTCATTTTTCCGGTAGGGTTTTCCATTCCCAGCTCTGACAGGAAAAGATTGGCATTCTGATAGTAAAATGCCAGCGGAATGCATATCAGGATAGATGAGACAAAGAATATCAGGAAGTTCTTATTGTTGAGGAGTTTAAGCGCGTCAAGTCCTAAAATATCAGAAAGGACCACTTTTTCACCTTTAACCACCGTTGGAGGAGTTTTGGGAAGGGTAAAGCTGAATACCCCCAGTATGGCGGAAACTATGCCGGCCATCAGGAATGTATTTCTCAGAAGCCCTTCTGAAACACCTTCGGCCGAATCCCAATGAAAAAGAAAGCTGATACATAATCCAGCCACGATCCATCCAATTGTTCCCCAGATCCTGATCGCGGAGAATTCCTTTTCGGGATCTTTCATCTGGTTAAACGACACCGAATTAACCAGCGCAAGGGTGGGCATGAACATAATCATATAGGCAAAAACATATGGATAAAATCCTGCAAAGTCGGTTGAATTATACATTTGAAGCATTAGAACAGCACCAATAAGATGCAAAACCCCAAGTATTTTTTCTGCATTGAAATATCTGTCGGCAATCAAACCTATGATGAAAGGGGCTATAATTGCCCCAAAAGATTGCGTCGAAAAGATTGCAGCACTTTGAGTGCCATCTGCAGCGAGATTTTTTCCCAGGAACGTCCCAAGAGTAACAAACCATGCCCCCCAGATAAAGAACTCCATAAACATCATTAGTGATAATTTGATACGGTTGGTCGGGTTCATACCTAAAAGATTGATTTAATCATTGAAACTATAAATAAAATAATAAATAATAAAATGTAACAGAATTGTAAACAGCTGAATATAAGGCATTGGTGTAATTTATACACGAAGTCGTCACATTTTACTGATAAAACCTTGTAAATATCTTTTTCAATATGGTAAATTACTTTACTTGTATTAAATAAATGTATATTTTTATTTTTAAAATTCATACTCTGGAAAGTATTAAGTAAGGCGTTATACGTTATAGACAAAATAAAAGAACGTGACCGGCAGAATATGAAACTAAATGACCCCAGATCCCAAAACTTATAACGTATAACTTAATGAAAAACCCAACCAAATTATTGATCGCTGCAGGATTGTTACTGTCGCTGTTATCGTTCAGCATGCTACAGCAATCTGTAAAACCCAGGATACTGGTTTTCAGCAAGACCGCAGGATTCCGGCATGCGTCTATTTCGGCAGGAAAAGCTGCAATTATTAAACTTGGCATCGAGCAGGGTTTTCTGGTAGATACAACGGAGAATGCAAAATATTTTAGTGAGGATTCCCTGAGAAAGTACAGCGCTGTAGTGTTTCTTAATACAACAGGAAATATTTTGAACAGTCCGGAGCAGATAGCTTTTGAGAGATATATTCAGGCCGGGGGTGGATATGCGGGCATTCACGCTGCTGCGGATACGGAGTATGACTGGGCGTGGTATGGAAAACTGGCAGGAGGTTATTTTTTAAGTCATCCCAAAACACAGGAGGCTGTAGTTAACGTAACAGACCGTACAAATGCTTCGACAAGCCATCTGCCTGAAAAATGGAAACGCACCGACGAATGGTATAATTACAAAAACCTGAACCCCGATGTAAAAGTACTGGCATCGCTCGATGAAAAAAGTTATCAGGGCGGGACCAACGGAAATAACCATCCTATTTCATGGTATCAGCAGTTTGATGGGGGGCGGGCATTTTACACCGGAATGGGACATACGCCTGAATCTTATGCGGATCCCTTATACCTGAAACATTTACTGGGCGGGATTAAATATGCTATTGGCAGCAATACAACTCTGAATTATTCCAAGGCTACCAGCCAAAAAGCCCCTGAAGAGAACAGGTTTGTGCGTAATGTATTAACAAGCGGCACCTTATTCGAACCGACAGAAATGACCATCCTGCCAAATCTTGATATTCTGCTCGTTCAGCGCCGGGGTGAAATCCTTTTATATAAGGAGCAAACAAAAAGCATCAGTGAGGTTTCTTCACTGGATGTGTATTTTAAAACTTCAGTACCAGGCGTGAATGCGGAAGAGGGAATCCTGGGCATCGCGGCGGATCCTAAATACAAGGAAAATAACTTCGTTTACATCTATTACAGTCCGAGAGATACTTCCGTAAACCGCTTATCACGATTTAAGTTTGTAAACGATAAACTCGATAAATCATCCGAAAAAATCATTTTACAGTTATATTCACAAAGGGAGATCTGTTGTCATACAGGCGGTTCTGTGGCATTTGGGCCTGACGGACTTTTATATCTATCCACAGGGGATAATTCCACTCCTTTCAACGTTCCGCAGCAGCAGTTTACCAATAAAGGCTTTGCCCCTCTTGACAACCGTCCGGGACTGGAGCAATATGATGCACGCAGAAGCGCCGGAAACACCAATGATCTGAGAGGCAAGATCTTGCGGATACGGGTTAAGCCCGACGGTACCTATGAGGTTCCCGAAGGAAATTTATTCCCGCCTAATACCGCTGGAACAAAGCCGGAGATCTATGTAATGGGTAACCGTAATCCTTACCGTATTTCTGTTGACAGTAAAACAAATTTCCTATACTGGGGTGAAGTTGGTCCTGATGCCCAGGCAGATATTCCCGAAAGAGGGCCGAGAGGTTATGATGAAGTAAATCAGGCCAGGAAAGCAGGCTTTTTTGGATGGCCGTTTTTTGTAGGCAATAATTATGCATACAGACAGTATGACTATAAAACCGGTGTAAGCGGTGAGCTATTTGATAAAGCGAAGGCTTTAAATAATTCACCAAATAATACGGGCCTGCAGACCCTTCCGCCTGTGTCTCCTGCGTTTATATGGTATCCCTATGCAGAATCCAGGGAATTCCCCCAGTTAGGCTCTGGCGGCAGGAACGCCGAAGCAGGACCTGTGTACCACAGTGAGCTGTTTCCCAAAGAGAGCCGCTATCCCGACTACTACAATAATAAACTTTTTATTTACGACTGGATCCGGGGATGGATCAAGGCCGTAAGCATGAAGCCTAACGGCGACTATGAAAATATGGAACCTTTTATGGCTGGAAGCTCTTTCGCCTCGCCTATTGATATGGAAGTCGGCCCGGATGGAAGACTATACGTTCTGGAATATGGTAAAGGCTGGTTTGCTAAAAATACTGATGCTGCTATTGTACGCCTGGATTATATCTCAGGTAACAGGCCGCCGAAGATAGATGAAGTGGTAATTAGCAATACCAGTGGTATCCTGCCGTATAAACTTCAGGCCAGGGTGAAAACAAGTGACCCTGATAATGATCAGCTCACGTATATTTGGGACCTCGGAAATGGTATTAAAAAAACCACCACTCAGCCCTCTGTCGAATATATTTACACAAAAGCCGGTGAATACCCGGTAAGTGTTCAGGTTATTGACAAGGTTAAAGCAAGCACCGTAAGTACGAAAACCGTGGTATTCGCAGGCAATACACAGCCTAAACTTAATATTGTCTTAAAGAACAATAAGACATTTTACTTCCCCGGCAAGCCGGTAGATTACCAGGTTGTAGTTAGCGACCAGGGAGCAACAGTAAACAAGGATAATATATATGTTTCAAACAGCTATACTAAAGGAACAGATATGGCCGCTGCACCATTGGGGCACCAGGAAGTATCGGAGGTTCTTGTGGGGCAGGCTTTAATGCTTAAATCCGATTGTCAGGCCTGCCATAAAGTTACCGGGGTATCCGTTGGCCCCTCACATACCCAGGTTTCAGAAAAATATCAGAAAGACCCTGCTGCTGTCAGTTATCTATCAGCCAAGATCATTAAAGGTGGGGGCGGTGTATGGGGAGAGGTTGCTATGCCTGCTCATCCAACCATGCCGGATGCTGACGCCCGCAAAATTGCCCGGTGGGTATTATCTCTTGGGAACAAAACTGCCAGCAAGCCCACTCTGCCCGTCCAGGGACGGATCATGCCGGAAACAAATGCCGGCGCTGAAAGCACCACGCTCAACCTGAACGCCGTTTATACCGATCAAGGAGCAGCAGGAATGAAGCCATTAACTACATCGATAACTATTTATCTTATAAGTAATTTAATTAATGCCAGAGAAATAATCCAGCGCACACGCCTTCCCCTGAAAGATTCAACCGCTACGGGATTTATCGTTTATCCTCAAACAAACGGCTGGATGAAATTGAGCAGCCTGGATCTTACAAGCATCAACAGTTTGGATCTTACAAGCATCAATGCCCCGGACCAAGCTGTTTATACGGTTGAAGTAAGATTAGATGGAGAAAACGGCAGGCTTATCGGAACTACAGAGATAAGTTCCGGCAGTACACCTAAAGAATTGACCTCCATGATCAATTTGCAACCGGTTACTGATGCGAAGCTGCATGACGTTTATATCGTGATCAAGGCAGATAAAACCGTCAGAAGAAGACCATTGCTGCAGTCGTTAAAATTTAATTCTATTTAATACAAACGTGATGTGACGCTCATCGCACAACAGATTTGATCGCCTTAAAAAATTATATGCTGATTAGAAATACGCTGTTATTGATATTAATAAGCTGCCTGAGTGTAAAAGCCCAGGTACCCGTCAACCTTTCCGGCCTTCATAAGAAGAATGGAGTAAAATCGGAAGTGAAAAATGCCCTATTAAGTATTAGCTGGCCTGTTGAAGGATCAGAACGGGGTAAGATTGTGCTTGATCTGGAAAAGGACAAGCCGCTTCTCAAGAGCATTCAATTGAGCAGATCAGGCGCTTTTACCGAGATCGGAACAGACCTTGACCCTAGCTTCCTTCTAACTGTGGGTAAAAGAACATTAAGTAATGAAAGTGGTGGCTGGGATGTTTTCTTTGACAGGGTCCCTACCCGGCCTTACAAATCTTACCTTGTCAATTTCGACAAACGTAATGCCAGCGTGTCCAGCGCAGGGTCGCAGACTGTTATACGAATAGCAGAAGTAAATGCAGCTTCTTTTAAGGGTTCGCTGGAAATTACCTTATACAATGGCAGCCCGCTGTTGAATATAGCGGCTGTAATGGCCACAGAAATTGATTCTACAGCCATTCTCTACGATGCCGGCTTAGTTAGTAAAAAGCAGGTTTGGAATAACATTTCCCCTGAACTTTGCAGAGATCATTTCGGGTGATGGAAAACAGGTTTACCGGGAAAGGATCAACCTGAATAGTACGCAGGCTTTTGGCAAGAAGAAATTCACATTTCACGCCAACCTTAAGAACCGTAAATGGGTTAGGGTAGAGCTGTGGGATATTGCAGCCAACGGTGCGTTTACACAACAGGTTTGGCTGGAATAGGGAAAACAGAAAAATTAATACACAGTTCTTTAAGCAGTACTTATAAATAATGAACCCAATAGGCACGACTGAAAAAAAATATTTATTGACTACAGTAAGTGCACTATTAGTGAGTTTAAGTGCATTTATTAGTGGAAAGCCCCGTGTAGCCATAAAAAGGCATGCCTGCCTGGGAAGGTGCACTTAGTCAGGAAGAAATTGAGAAAATGGCTGCTTATATTCTCTGCAAATAAGTAATTTACATATCATGAAAAAGAAAATATATCTGTTCGGTGTTATAGTTTTAACTGCTTTTACTGGATTTTCCCAGGAAAATACATTTACCAACCCTCTTTTACCTTCAGGTGCCGATCCTTTTAGTTTTTACAGGAAAGGCCATTATTATTATACACATACGCTGGGAAATAAAATTGCATTATGGAAGACCAAAAACCTGGCAGATCTTAAATCAGCAAAACAAACTACCATCTGGACTCCACCTGCCGGGCAAGTCTATTCAAAAAGCTTATGGGCCCCTGAGTTTCACTTCATCAAAGGTAAGTGGTACGCCTACTTCGCGGCAGATGATGGCAAAAACGAAAATCACAGGATGTATGTTCTTGAAAATCCTTCCAATGACCCGTTTAAAGGCGAATGGACCTTTAAAGGTAAAGTAGCAGCGTCTGAAGATAAGTGGGCTATCGATGCAAATGTTTTTAAGTACAAAGGACAATTGTATATGGTCTGGTCCGGTTGGGAAGGCGATACAAATGGCAGACAAAATATCTATATCGCAAGGATGAAAAATCCATGGACCATAGAGTCTGAGAGAGTAATGATCTCGACTCCTGATTATGCCTGGGAAAAGAACGGCGACTTAAATGATCCCAAAAATCCTCCACATGTAGATGTCAATGAAGGGCCGCAATTTTTAAAAAACGGGGAAAACTTATTTATTGTCTATTCTGCAAGCGGGTGCTGGACGGATTTTTATGCGCTGGGCCTGCTTACTTTTAAGGGGAAAAATAACCTTCTTGAAGCTGCATCCTGGGAGAAGAAAAATGAGCCTGTTTTTGAAAAATCCCCTGAAGATAAAATTTATGCCCCAGGCCATAATTCCTTTTTTAAATCCCCGGATGGGAAGGAAGACTGGATTCTATACCATGCCAACTCAGAACCCGGACAGGGCTGTGGAAAAAAACGCTCACCGCGCGCCCAGAAATTCACCTGGAATCCAGACGGTAGCCCTAACTTCGGGATCCCGGTAAAATCAGGCATCAGTATCGATAACCCAAAGTAAAATAAACAATCTTATTAAAAAACGAACCTATCATGAACAACCCTTTAAACCATATTAAAACCAAAGTCCGGCCCATTACGGATAATATTATCCTAATTCTCGATTTTTTGCTCTATATTATGATATTAAATAGTAATAATTAGATAATATGTAGTAAGTTTTGACCTGTAATAAAATTTAATATTGTTACCGGCTAAAAGTTTTTAATAATTACCAATGGGAAGAATAGCTTGTGTGTTGCTGATAACCTGCATGGTCTTAAACGGCTGCAATAGCACTTGGCCATGATGCCGAGTCTCACAATATCGCCAACTATCAAACGCTTTTACGTAACGCAGTAAAATGGGTTGCCAAGCGGTAGGCTAATAAATTAACACTATGAAATGCTTTGAGTTAAAAATGAAACCGTATTTAGTTCTGTTTATTATATTTTGTAGCGTCCATACAGGATCTGTTGCGCAGATATCGCTCCCGGGAGCGGCAAAATCAGATACGATACTACTGGCGGATCCAACGATATTCGCCGATAAAAAAATGTATTATCTCTATGGGACCAGAAGTAATAATGGCTTTCTGGTTTACCGTTCAGCAGACCTGAAAACCTGGGAAGGACCTATAGGGAGGCGAAACGGGCATGCACTCCTGAAGGGCGACAGCTACGGTTCGAAAGGCTTCTGGGCTCCGCAGGTTTTCAGACATAATAATAAATATTACATGGCATACACGGCAGACGAGCATATAGCAATTGCCGAAAGCAAGAGCCCTCTTGGGCCCTTTGTGCAAAAAGAGTTCAAAATCGTTGCCGGACAAGGCAAACAGATCGATCCTTTTATTTTTATAGACAATGGCAAGATCTATCTTTATCATGTAAGAGTAGCCAACGGCAACCGGATTTATGTGGTGGAAATGAAAGATGATCTTTCAGATATTGTTGAGGGCACAGCCGTAGAGTGTATTAGCGCTACTCAACCCTGGGAGAACACAGCAAACGCAGCGTGGCCGGTTGCTGAAGGACCAACCGTAATGAAACATAATAAACTGTATTACCTCTTTTATTCTGCCAACGATTTTCGTAATATCAATTATGCGGTGGGGTATGCAACATCTGTATCTCCGCTGGGCCCATGGAAAAAATATGAAAATAACCCCATAATCAGCCGGGATAATATGAACGCCAATGGAACCGGACATGGCGATTTCTTTAAAGGGCCAGGAGGCGATTTGCAATACGTGTTTCACACACATTATTCATCTTCAAAAGTATCGCCAAGAGCTACAGTATTGGTAAAATCAAAGTTTGTTAAAGTGAAAGATGGGGCGGATCAAATGATAATCGATCCCGCAACTTTCAGGTTTTTACAGATGGGGCGGCCATAGAAATACAATACTTTATAACATATATAATAAACTGGCTAAAAATGAACGAGAAAAAAATTACTGTAGTTATTGTAGGTATGGGTTTTGGGAAAGACCGGGCTACAGGTCACGATCAGCGGAGCATTTGGCGCCGAAAGATCAGGCTATTTCATTGGTGAAAGAAGTTGCCCACCCAAACCTTAAAGTACAATTAGATACCTTTCACTGCATTATTGAAGAAAAAAATAAAGGCTGCAAGCATATGGCGACCACTAGCCGACAGCTCTGACGAGATCGCAATTGAAGGCCTTCAGTTTTACAAAAAGCTTTTTACATCGTAAATAATTAACATTTACGCCCGATCATTGTATGATCGAAAAAGTGGCTGCCTTAATTGTTGGGGCAGCCACTTTATTATTTAATGCGTATGCAGTTTTATTACTAATGGGCTGCAGCTACCGTTTTCGTCTGCTTTTGCCAGAAGAAGAATATGATAAATAAAACAATCAGTATGGCAGGGAAGATAAGCAGCTTTGACAAAGTATCCTGACCTGCAGCAAGCTCCAATTGTGCCCCTGTAAGACCCTCAGCGGTGTTTGCCAGCCTGGCAGAATCAATCCAGCTCCCAATAATAGGCTGAAAAATTGCGGTAGAAAACATCCCTATTCCGCCAATAATAGACAGCCCTAAAGCACCACTTAGAGGAGCTCGCTGGGCCACCGCTCCTACCATTACTGGCCAGAAATAACATACGCCCAAAGCAAATATGACTGTTGCAACATACGCAAGGGGACCAGTAACAACACTGAACATATAAATACCGATGGCTGATAAAATGGCTGAAGTCAAAAGAATACCGGTCTGGCCAAATAATTTAACAACCGGGCCGGCAAAAAATCTACCCACCGCCATCGTTCCACTTGTTAGGGCCAGAATCAACATAGGACTGGCGCCACTTTCACTCATAATAATACTTACCCATTGATTCGGTCCGAATTCAGTGATTGCAGTTAGAGCCATGCAGAAAAACAAAAATAAATAAAGAGGAGTCAGCATAGCTTTAAAGTTGTTCGTAAGAGAGATAGCTCCCTGATCCTGGGATTCAACAAAAGTCTTTCCGTAAAATATAACTGCATAAATAATCGTAGGGATTATTGTAACCCACATCTGGGCTTGCCAGCCGAAACCTGAATCAGTCATAAATTTGGAGATGAGGGCTCCAATAAGAATCCCACCCGGAAACCACATGTGAAACCTGTTCAACATTTTATTCATTTTGGAACCGGCATAAGCATCTGCAATCAAAGGATTACAAGCCGCTTCTGTACATCCATTACCAAATCCGATAAAAAGCGTGGAAACAAGTAAGCCTGTATATCCTCCTGCGTAAATGGTCATTAAAATTCCGATGGTATGGGCTACAAATGCCGCCTTCATAATATTTTTTGGACCGAACGTATGATAAACGAATCCACCAATGATCATTGAAATTGGAAATCCTAAAAAAAACATAAGATTGATAAATCCAAGTTGCTCTGCTGTTAGGCTGAATCGCTCTGCTAATTGGGGTAAAATTCCTGCCCTTATAGAAAAAGTAAAGGCGGTGGTGATCAGTGCGAAACAACTGCCGTTAAATAAGGCACTTTTGTTAATGTTTTCGTTCATAATAGTTTAGAAATGTTTATTTGGTTAAAATCCTTAGAAGATACATCAATACTTTGGGAATATACAAATTATTGGATTTATAAAAAACAGGGCATATTTAATCAGGTGTGCGGGTGAGTGTAAAAAGTGATATTCCTGCTTTTTTTTTCGAATTTCTTATCTCAAATTAGACCTTCTTAATCATTTATAGTATTATTACTATATATTGTATGAAACAACTTAATTGCAGAAATAAATGAACAGAAAATTAAGAATGGGTATGGTTGGGGGTGGAAAGGATGCTTTCATCGGGGCGATCCACCGTATTGCAGCTAATATGGATGGGCTTGTAGAACTATCCTGCGGGGCATTGAGCATTAATCCCGAAATAGCGCTCGACAGTGGGAAAATGTTATTTTTACCGGAGAACAGAACTTATTTGACATTTGAAGAAATGATCGAAAAGGAAAGTAAATTACCTGCGGACCAAAGGATCGACTTCATCACCATAGTTACTCCCAATTTCGCGCATTTCGCTCCGGCTATGATGGCTCTCGACAATGGTTTTCATGTGGTCATTGAGAAACCTATTGCATTTACCCTTGAACAAGCAAAGCAGCTTAAGGCCAGGGTAGAAGAAACCGGGCTTACCTTGCTTCTTACCCATACTTATGCCGGCTATCCCATGGTTAAGCAAGCTAAGCAGATGATTAAAGATGGGGTGTTGGGAAAAGTGCGTAAGATCTACGTTGAATATCCGCAGGGATGGCTAAGCCGCCTGTCAGAACGCGAAGGTAACGCCCAGGCGGCATGGCGAACAGATCCAAAAAAATCAGGCAAAAGCGGTAGCATGGGAGACATTGGTACCCATGCTGCGCATCTGGCTGAATATATCTCGGGGCTTAAAATCACCCAGGTTTGTGCAGATTTAAATATTGTTGTAGAAGGAAGGCAACTCGACGATGATGGAAATGTACTGCTAAAATTTGATAATGGAGCTAGTGGTGTTCTTACAGCATCCCAGGTGGCGGCAGGTGAAGAAAACGCCTTGAAGATCAAAATTTATGGTGAGAATGGCGGACTTGAATGGGCGCAGCAGGAACCGAATACGCTGTTGGTAAAATGGCTCGATAAACCCACTGAGATCTTAAGGGCAGGTGCTGGATACACCGATAGGCTCTCATCCTACGCAACCCATAATTGCCGCACTCCGGGTGGGCACCCTGAGGGTTATCTTGAGGCATTCGGTAACCTTTACCGGAATTTCGCATTGACATTATCAGCTAAAATTGACGGAACGAAACCTTCGCCTGAAATGCTTGATTTCCCCTCTGTTGAAGAAGGTATCAGGGGAATGGCATTTATCGACAATGTGGTAAAAAGCCATGCCAGTAATGAGAAATGGACTACGTATACTATATAAAACTTAAATTATGACTACTATCAAAGGCCCGGGGATATTTCTAGCCCAGTTCTTAGGCGACGAGGCGCCATTCAACAGCCTTGAGTCTATTTGTAAATGGGCAAAAAGCCTTGGATTTGAAGGTGTACAAATCCCCACGTGGGACCCGCGCTGTATTGATCTCCGAAAAGCTGCAGAAAGCAAGACTTATGCGGATGAGATCAAAGGGATTGTAAATGAATGCGGCCTGGAGATTACCGAGCTTTCTACCCACCTGCAGGGACAATTAGTGGCTGTTAACCCTGCTTTTGACCTTCAGTTTGATGCCTTTGCACCGGCATCTCTGCACAATAATCCAAAAGGACGCCAGGAATGGGCGGTTCAGCAGTTAAAATATGGGGCGACGGCTTCCAAAAATATGGGTATTACAGCACATGCCACCTTTAGCGGATCATTATTGTGGCATACCTGGCATCCATGGCCCCAAAGGCCGGAGGGATTGGTTGATATGGGATTTACAGAACTTGCGAAACGCTGGCTGCCTATTCTCAATCATTTTGATGAAAACGGCGTTGATGTGTGCTATGAGATCCATCCTGGTGAAGACCTGTTTGATGGCGTAACCTATGAGCTGTTCCTGGAAAAAGTGAATAATCACCCCCGGGCATGCTTATTATATGACCCCTCTCATTTCGTTTTGCAATGTCTGGATTACGTTGAATATATAGATCATTATCACGAACGTATTAAAGCATTCCATGTAAAAGATGCTGAATTTAATGCTACAGGAAAACAAGGGACGTTCGGGGGATACCAGGGCTGGGCTGACCGTGCAGGTCGCTATCGCTCGCCGGGTGATGGACAGGTTGATTTTAAAAAGATCTTTAGCAAGCTGACCCAATACGATTATAAAGGATGGGCGGTAATGGAATGGGAATGCTGTATCAAACATCCCGAAGATGGTGCGCGTGAAGGATCTGCATTTATTAAGGACCATATCATCCGGGTTACTGAAAAAGCCTTTGATGACTTTGCCGGAAGAGGCAGGAATGATGAGCTTAACCGAAAAATTATCGGGATCTAATAATAATAATTACTAATTTCACCTTTATCTAATGGTACGGGCTGTTAAGCCTGTGAAACCCTTTAAAAAACATACTACAATGAAAAGAATAATCGTTTTGGGGATATGCAGCGTGTTCCTGGCCTGTAACTCCGGCAAAGATGTGGATTCGGCTGTTGACACTACATCAGCAGGCGAAAATATAAGCGCCACAGCACAACAGTCGGGCACAGATACAAACGTGAATAATATTGGCACTGATTCTCCGGTAGCTTCGGGCGGATCCGCGAAAGGTGAAGAACTCATCAAGCAAAGCGACTGCCTTACCTGTCATAAAGTTGACGTTAAAATAATTGGACCTGCTTACCAGGAGGTGGCTGCCAAATACCCGCCGACAACTGAGAATATCGATATGCTTGCCGGAAAGGTAATAAAAGGTGGAGCAGGTGTTTGGGGAGATATCCCTATGGCGCCGCACCCGTCAATCAGTAATGACGATGCTAAAGAAATGGTGAAATACATACTATCATTAAAAAAATAAACAACATGAAATATCTTAGTCTGGCGATTATTTCTGTAGCGCTGTTATCTGCCTGTGGTACTGGTAAAAATGCAATCAATAGTTCTGAAAAAGCAGGCTGGCAAAAGCTGTTTGACGGAAAAACAACCACCGGGTGGCACACGTATGGTAAATCTTCCGCGGGGACAAAATGGAAGATCACTGACGGCGCATTATACCTGGATGCAAGCGATAAAACAGCCGGACAAAGCGGCGACCTGGTAACGAATGAGGAATTTGAAAACTACCACCTAAAAATGGAGTGGAAGATCTCAAAAGGCGGGAACAGCGGAATAATTTTCAACGTCCACGAAGATCCTAAATACAACGCAACCTACTCCACGGGTCCTGAGATGCAGGTCCTTGACAACGATGGCCATGCGGACGCGAAGATCATTAAACATCGCGCCGGCGACCTCTATGACCTTAAAGCGAGCAGTAAAGAAAATGTGAAAGCCGTAGGGGAATGGAATACTGCAGAGATCATTCTGAACAAGGGAAAACTTGATCTTATCCAGAACGGAGAAACTATCGTGTCAACTGACATGTGGGATGATAACTGGAAGCAAATGGTAGCAGGCAGCAAATTCAAAACCTGGCCAGGCTTTGCCGCCTACAAATCAGGAAAGATCGCTCTTCAGGATCATGGGAATGACGTTTGGTTTAGGAATATTCAAATTAAAAAACTATAAATAATTGAGAATGGAAAGGTACTCGAATTGAATTCTCCATTCTATACTTTCAACTTTCACTAATTATTGAGACTTCCCGCGAGCAAGTACAGGAAGAATTGATTCCACCTTATCATTCCGTATTCCACAGATAAAGTCGTATAAGTTAACTGTCGGATCGCAGTGCGGTACAATCATTTCAAGCTTTTCTCCGACTTTATATGATTTAGAGGTCTTGTTATAGCTAATAGTCCCAAATTCATCTGAACCCGCATTGTAATTAAAGTCGGGTTCGCCCAGAACAAGAGGACTTGGTTTATTAAGAGTGAATGCTTTTGATCCTGCGTCTGTTGTTAAGCGGCCGGGATGATAATTGTTAACAATGGTAGCTATAACCGTAAGTGAAGGTGCAAAATCATCAAATACTTTTTCATTCCTTTGCCCACCAATCTCGATATATTGACGATCCATGAACACGTAGCTTCCAGCCTGAACATCTGTAAAGCCTGGCACCGCTGCCATTATATCGTGGGTCCCTGTTCCTCCCCCACTAAATATTTCCATATTTAATCCGCTTGCCTTCATCATTTCATAGGTTTTTACAACCGGCTCATAGGTTTTAAGCGCTTGATCCTTTCGCTTTTGAAAGCCAGCAACGTGCTGAACAACCCCGTCATAGGCTAAAATACCGCAAAACTTGAGGTTAGGCATTCTATCGACCATTTGCGCAAGAGCAAGCGCCGGGGATAGAGCAGGGACTCCAGATCTTTTAGTAACATCTATATCTATTACAACTTCTGCAACAATGCCTGCAGCTTGAGCAGCATCCTGAAGGTCCTGTGCATTTTGAGGATTATCAACAGCCTGAATAAATCCTGTATACTTTTTTTTGAGCGCCATTGCTTTCGCAATCTTCGGCACCGAGACATTTATGGTGGTAAGGAGGACGTTGTTTATGCCATTGTTTAACATAACTTCCGCTTCTCCGAGTTTAGCTGCACAAACTCCAATAGCACCGGCGGCTATTTGCATTTTGGCAATAGCAGGGCATTTATGTGTTTTTATATGAGGTCGAACGTCAACTCCGGTGCCCTTCAAATAAGTTTGAAGGGCACGTATGTTCGCCTCCATTATATCAAGATCAACACAGAGAGCGGGAGAATCAAGGTCCCACTTCGATTTCCCGATTTCAGAGTTCATATCGAATTTTTTTTACCTTGTATAGAAGGTGCGTATAAAGATGCGACGCTGGCGAAAGCGCTTTTTCGCAGGAAATTCCGCCGGCTGATAGATCGAGGCATATAGTGGATTTAATACTTAACTCAATATAAATTAAAAATTCAATCCAGGGAAATCCAGTTTCCGCAATGCTATGCTAAACCGCGATGATCAGAAAATAATTTTTCTTTCCCTTTTGAGCAACCAGATATTTTTCATTCAGAAGGCTTGCCGGTGTAAATAGATAGGCGGCGTCTGCCAGTTTTTCTCTGTTTATTGAAACCCCTCCACCTGCGATCATCTTTCTAGCCTCTCCTTTGGACGAAAAGATTGACGTTTTCTCTGCCAAAAGATCTGTGGCATTTATGCCTGCAAAGAGTTCTTGTTTTGATATAGCGAATTGCGGCAATCCTTCAAACGCCCCAAGAACTTCCGCATCGCTCAGGCTACTGATAAACTCCAGGGAACCATTCCCAAACAGAAATTCAGAGGTTTTAAGTGCCGTCCGCAAAGCCAGTTCTGAATGGCTCCTAATGGTAATTTCCTCAGCAAGCGATCTCTGAAGTATCCTCATATGGGGCGCCTGGTCGTGCTCATGCTCCAGGCTTTCGATTTCTTCTTTAGATTTTAACGTAAATATCCGGATCCAGCTTTTTGCATCTGAATCAGTTGCATTTAACCAGAACTGATAAAACTTATAAGGCGACGTCTTAGCAGGATCGAGCCATACTGCCCCGCTTTCCGTCTTTCCGAATTTGGTTCCATCGGCCTTTTTGATCAGCTGTGTGGTGATGGCGAATGCAGATCCCCCACCCTTCCGGCGGATCATCTCCGTGCCCGTTACAATATTTCCCCATTGGTCTGAACCGCCCATCTGTACCATGCAATTCTTTTCCTTCCAGAGATAATAGAAATCGTAGCCTTGCACAAGCTGGTAGCTAAACTCCGTAAATGACATGCCTGTTTCGCTGTCGAGACGCTTCTTAACCGAATCCTTGGCCATCATATAATTAACCGTAAGATGTTTTCCCACGTCCCTGATAAAATCTAAAAACGTAAAGTTTTTAAACCAATCGTAATTGTTGACCATTTCGGCGCTGTTAGCTCCGCAATTAAAGTCAAGAAACTTTCTTAGCTGGCTTTCGAGACAGGATACATTGTGGTTAAGAGTATCTTCAGAAAGCAGGTTACGCTCCGCAGATTTACCGGAAGGATCGCCGACCATACCCGTGGCGCCGCCAACAAGAGCCACTGGCTTGTGACCAGCACGCTGAAAGTGGATGAGCGTCATGATCTGGGTAAGATGCCCCACATGCAGTGAATCCGCGGTAGGATCAAAGCCAATATAACCGGATGTTATTCCTTTATTAAGCTCTTCCTCAGTACCAGGCATGATGTCATGCAGCATTCCCCGCCAGCGTAATTCTTCTACAAAATTCATTATTACCTCTCGTTTGGTGCAAATATAGCAGAATTGAGAAAATCATCGCATGGCAAAATTTTTCTAAATTTAGGCTTCTGCAGAACTTTTAGTCGCGAATACCGTATTTTAAATGAGAACTCAGGATTTCGTATGAACTTTCTATCACATTTTTATTTTGACAGGCATAACAATGATCCAAACCTTGTTTTGGGCACGGTATTGCCGGATCTGGTAAAAAATGCAAGGAAAGATTGGAATCTGCATCCTGAAAAAAAAGAGGATTTATTTACAAACCAATTTGAGCTTTCTATCCTCAAAGGCTGGAAACGTCACCTCGCGGTAGATCGTCATTTTCACAACTCAGATTTCTTTATCCGGCACACCGGCGCAATACGCCTGTTAATAGCGCCGGTGCTGGTATCATCGCCCGTACGACCTTCGTTTCTGGCTCATATAGCATTGGAACTGATGCTTGACAGTCTCTTGTTAACTGATAGTATTATTGATGCTGAAGATCTGTATGCGAACCTCAGACGATCAGACCGCCCGGCTCTGACTAACTTCCTGCAGCTTAATCTTATGGATGACCTGCCACACTTCTTGAAGTTCTTTGATAAATTCCTGGAAATCAGCTATCTAAACAGCTATCGTGATACTCATAATATTATGTACGCGCTGAACCGGATCTGTCTGCGTGTCTGGCCAGACCCCCTTAGCGAAACTCAGATCCTGCAGCTTAGCGCGACATTGATAGGCTATCATGAAAACTTAGAGAAATGTTATTTGGAAATTTTTACGGAAATTGAATCTATTTTAGTGGAAAGTTGACAGCGGATGAAACAGTTCCATTTCTAAACCGGAATTCATAATGAGAGGCCGTTCGTTTGAACTATCAACTGTCAACTTTCCACTTTCAACTATAAACTATAAAAAATTAAATCGCTAAATGTTACTTTTCGAAATTAAAGAACGAATAGATACCCTGATTAAGGAGCTCAATACCCATAATTACAATTATTATGTACTGGCTCGACCGTTGATCAGTGATATAGAATTTGATGTAAAATTGGAGGAGCTAGCAGCTCTCGAAAAACAATATCCCGAATACCTCTATCCGGAGTCGCCTACGCAGAAAATTGGCGGCGATATTACCAAAGCATTTCAAACCGTAAAGCATAAATGGCCGATGCTTTCCCTTGGGAATACTTACAATGAACAGGATCTTAAAGATTTTGATGAGCGCGTGCGGAAAGCGATCGGGGACAATTTCGAATATGTTTGCGAGCTAAAATTCGACGGGCTTTCTCTCAGCCTCAGCTATGAAAATGGGAAATTGCAGCGAGCTGTAACCCGGGGCGACGGGACGAAGGGAGATGATGTGACTAACAATGCAAAAACGATCCAGACTATTCCCAAAAACATAAAAGGAAGTGATTTCCCGGAGAGGTTTGAGATCAGGGGGGAGGTTTTCATGCATAAGCCAGCCTTTGAACGGCTGAACAATGAACGGATTGAAAACGGGGAGGTTCCGTATGCAAATCCCAGGAACTTTGCTTCCGGAACCCTGAAAATGCAGGATTCCAGTGAAGTTGCGAAGCGGCCGCTCGACTGCTTCCTATATTTTCTGTATACCGATAAGCGTCTGTACGCCACCCATTGGGAAAGCCTGCAGGCTGTCAAAACCTGGGGATTTCATATTTGCGGGCATAATAAACTGTGCACAAACATCAGCGACGTCCTGGAATTCATCCATTTGTGGGAAGAAAAAAGGTTCGGTTTAAGCTATGACATTGATGGCATCGTCATAAAAGTTAATAATTACAGCCAGCAACAGGAGCTCGGATTTACAGCAAAATCACCGCGCTGGGCCATTGCATATAAATACAAGGCACAGGAGGTTGAGACTGAACTGCTACAGGTTACGTACCAGGTTGGACGTACAGGAGCGGTTACACCCGTGGCCAATCTAAAACCTGTGCTGCTGGCAGGAACCACTGTCAAGCGGGCTACACTTCATAATGCTAACGAGATTGTACGACTTGATCTGCATGAAGGTGATACGGTACTGGTGGAAAAAGGCGGAGAAATAATTCCTAAGATTATTTCTGTTAATACTTCCAAACGTAAGCCCGGCTCCAGCAGCATTATTTACCCCCTGCTTTGTCCCGAATGTGAAAGTAATCTTGTGAGAAAAGAAGGCGAGGCTGTACATTATTGCCCGAATGATGAAGCTTGTCCCCCTCAGATCGTTGGAAAGATGCAGCATTTTATCAGTCGCAAGGCGATGAACATTGAAGGGTTAGGCGATGAAACCATTGAGGTGTTTTACCAGAAAGGTTTTATACAACACATCAGCGATCTATATATACTCCATGAAAAGGAAGATCTTTTAAAGCAGCTTAACCGTTTCGGAGAACGATCTATCACCAACATGCTGGAAGGTATTGAAAAGTCAAAACAAATGCCTTTCGAAAAGGTACTGTTCGGGCTCGGAATACGGTATGTCGGAGAAACGGTGGCGAAAAAACTGGCTGCACATTTCAAGAATATTGACAGCCTTATGAACGCCAGTTTGTCTGAGCTTACTTCCGCCGAAGAAATCGGGGAAAGGATTGCAGAAAGTCTGACAGAATACTTTGGCGAACGACGTCATACTCAACAGATTGAAGAATTACGAAAACATGGCTTGCAGTTTGAAGCTGTAGAAAATATTATAGAACTGCAAAGCATTAAGTTCGAAGGAAAGTCTTTTATTATATCGGGGGTATTTGAGAATTATAGCCGGGACGAGCTCAAGGATATTATCGAAGCCAACGGAGGCAAAATTCTCAGCAGCATTTCTGCAAAATTAAATTACCTGGTAGCCGGAGAAAATATGGGTCCGGCCAAGTTTGAAAAAGCTACAAAATTGAATATTCCGATTATTTCTGATATTCAATTACTGAAAATGTTAAAATAGCGCAAGTAAAAACGAAATAACGCCGGCATTTTTCAAATATTGACGCTTATCCTGTTAAATTTGCAACATCAAGGTAGAATAAAATAAAGAATGAACAAATTCCATGGAACGGGGGTAGCCATAGTCACTCCATTTAAAGCAGATGGCTCAGTTGATCATTCCGGCCTGAAAAAGACTATTGATTATATAATTTCAGGAGGAGTAGAATACATCGTATCCCTTGGAACAACAGGTGAAGCCGCTACACTTAGCAGCGATGAGAAAAAGGCAGTTTGGGACACTACCGTGGATCATAACGCCGCGCGTATACCGCTGGTGGCCGGCATTGGAGGCAATAATACCGCAGAGGTGGTCCGGGAGCTCAAAAAATTTGAAAACAATGGTTTTGATGCCGTGCTTTCTGTTTCACCATATTACAGCAAACCTACGCAGGAAGGTATTTATCAGCATTATAAGGCTGTAGCAGAAGCTTCAGATCTGCCGGTGCTACTATATAATGTTCCGGGCAGGACCAGTATGAACATGACCGCAGATACCACTCTTCGCCTTGCCCATGATTTCAAGAATATTATTGGTACCAAAGAAGCATCGGGCAGCTTTGATCAGTTTAATAAGATACTTAGGGATAAGCCGGAAGATTTTATTTTTATTTCAGGAGATGATGCGATTGCCCTGCCCTTGATATCAATGGGCGCCGTTGGTGTTATCTCAGTAATCGGGAATGCATTACCGGAAATATTTTCAACGATGGTGCGCATGTGCCTTGACGGCAAATTCATTGAAGCACAGCCCCTGCATCACAGCCTGACGGAAATAACAAACCTGTTCTTTGCCGATGGAAATCCCGCCGGTGTTAAAGCAGCATTAAAATTGATGGATATTTGCGGTGACGAACTGCGTTTGCCACTGGTCAGTGTTAGCAAAGAAATTAAGAAACTGATACAAGCAGAGCTTCAGAAACTGAATCTTATATCATAAAAAATCCCGTCCTCAACAAGTGGGGGCGGGATTTCAAATTTCTTGTGCAAACTATTTTTTCTTAGCTTTTGCTGCTTCTTTGTTTTTAGTTTCCTGAACTTCAAGACGAATCGCTTGAGCAAGGTTTTTAAGATCCTGCATGCCTTTTCTTACACGGGTGCCTGCTGCGCTGTTTGCTTTGTTGTAGAATTTGTCAGCATCTGCTTCCAGTGATTCGAATAAACTTTTTGCTTCTGTGAATTTTTTCATGTTGTACTCCTTTAGTTTGAGGTTAGTAAGATTACTATTAGCTAATGTATAACGTTTTTATTTAAAAAAGAATATTTCAAAAAAATAAAATCCTGCGTTTTAAGCGTTTTTCTCCACATTTTCCATAGTTATTCACATAGAAAGCACTGCTAATTAACTTAATTACCTTTATTACAGCTAGTTACAATTACCGCACAAAGCAAAGTGCCCTTAAATTAGCTTTTAAGGGCACTTTAAGCAAGTTTATACAACTCAGATGCTGGCCAGGTTCTTTTCTTTGTAATGTCCTTTTTTAAGTTTGACAGCAAGTTCGCTATAGGCATCGAGAGTGCGGTTGACGTCCTCAATAGTATGTAAAGCCGTTGGAATTAATCTGAGCATAATCAGGCCCTTCGGAATAACCGGATAGACAACAATAGAACAGAAAATTCCATAATTCTCTCTCAGGTCCATTGTAATCGCTGTAGCTTCCGATAATTCGCCTTCCAGAAATACAGGTGTAACCATCGTATTTGTTATACCAATATTGAATCCTCTCTCTTTTAACCCGTTCTGAAGCGTTGTTGCTATCTCCCATAATTTTTCGCGGAGCTCAGGCTTACTTTTTAAGAGCTCCAGTCTTTTACGCAAACCAATCACCATGGGCATAGGAAGTGATTTTGCAAATGTCTGCGAGCGCATATTATACCGGAGAAAGTTGGTTATCTCTTCAGTAGAGGCTATAAACGCTCCGATGCCTGCCATCGATTTTGCAAAAGTCCCAAAATAGATATCTATACCTTCTATGCAATTCTGTGCCTCGTGTGTTCCCGCTCCGGTATCGCCCATGGTACCAAAACCATGTGCATCATCGATCAATATGCGAAAATTGAATTTCTTTTTTAATTCAACTACTTCCTTCAGCTTACCCTGTGCCCCTGACATCCCAAAAACACCTTCAGTAATTACGAGAATAGCGCCGCCTGTGTTTTCAACCCATCGTGCAGCACGCTCCAGCTGCTTCTCCAGGCTTTCCATATCATTATGCGAGTACACAAAACGCTTACCCTGATGCAAGCGGACACCATCAATGATACATGCATGAGATTCAGCGTCATAAACAATCACATCGTGGCGGTCAACTAATGCGTCAATAGCCGACATTATTCCCTGATAGCCATAATTCAGCAGGAATGAGTCCTGCTTTCCGACAAACTCAGCCAGTTCTTTTTCGAGGGCTTCATGGTTGCTCGAGTTACCTGACATCATTCTTGCGCCCATGGGGTAGGCAAGCCCGTATTCGCTGGCGCCTTCTGCATCAGCCTTTCTCACTTCAGGATGATTAGCAAGGCCTAAATAATTATTAAGGCTCCAAACAAGATGCTCTTTACCTCTGAATTGCATATGGGGAGCAATTTCACCTTCCAATTTTGGAAAAGAAAAATAACCATGGGCCATCTTCTGGTGCTGGCCCAAAGGACCCATATTTTTCGATATTTTATCAAATAAATCCAAATCTTATAAATTAATTGTTATCGCGTTTTCCCGCAAAGTTAAGATTTAGGAACCTGATTATCAAAAGCTAATTCACTAACGTATAATTTGTCCTAATCTACATTATCATGCAGAAATGAGTTATTCGGACGGATCTCTGTTATCCCATCCTCTGTACTCAGCGTAAATCTTGACACCTGTGATTCTGAGGAATGGGGCACATCCGGTAATGACATTTGCTTGCGCTTATAAGCCGGTTCATTTTCCAATTCCTGCAGGCCATTACTGGTACGCAGCTTCATGCTGAGGTCTTTAAGGCGCAGGATACGCTCCTTTGATTTACGCAGCTGCTCCTCGATGGATTCGTCGGTTTTATTTTCATCAGGATTCGGAAGCTGCTGTTCTGTTTCTTCTTCCAATGCCTCTGCAACAAACAATTCCTCCTCTTTAATTTCTTCTGTTTTTACCTCAAACTCGAAAGAAGGCTCCATCTTCGGTATATCCTGAGGTATTTCATCATTAAGGCTATGACGGACGTAGCCCGGATCCGGTCGTTTTTCCTCTTCGGTCTTTGAAGCACTCTGGAAATAACCTGCGAAAAGATCAGCCTGACTTTCTTCCTTTTTCATAACAGGCTCCATCACTTCTTCCCGCTTGATAAAGGTATTTTCGTGGACAGGTTTTACCAATGGGGCCTGTTCTGGCGTCAGTAACGAAACTTTACGTACCTGGCTTTTTTCGACCTCCCTCTCTTCCTTGGTCTGGAAGCCGGTAGCAATAATTGTAACAGATATCTTCTCTCCCAGGGTTTCATCCGAACAATTGCCCCAGATCAGATCGGCAGCCAATCCTGCTTCCTGCTGGATGTAGTCCGTAATGATACTGACCTCATCCATGGTAACCTCTTTATCCCCCGAACTGATGTTGAGCAATATGTACCTTGCGCCTTCGATTTCATTATCTTTCAACAGCGGTGATGCCAGCGCTCCCTCAACAGCTCTTAAAGAGCGATTTTCGCCTTCTGCAGCGTAGCTTCCCATGATGGCAACGCCGCTCTCTTTCATCACGGTGCGAACATCTTTAAAATCAACGTTTATATAACCCGGAATGGTGATGATCTCGGCTATTCCCTTGGCAGCTGTGGTCAGAATATTATCTGCTTGCGCAAATGCCGATCCCAGGGTCAGGTTTCCGAAGATCTCCCGCAGACGGTCGTTAGAGATAACAAGGTATGAATCTACATACTTCTTAAACTCTTCCAGGCCTTCTTCAGCCTGGATCTTTCTTCGCTTCCCTTCAAAAGAAAAGGGGGTTGTAATAATGCCTACTGTGAGGATATCTAATTCCTTTGCAGCTTTGGCAATGATCGGACTTGCTCCCGTACCCGTACCGCCGCCCATTCCCGCTGTGATGAAAAGCATCTTTGTATTGCTGCCAAGCATGCGCTTGATGTCGTCGATATTTTCAATCGCCGAATTCTTTCCTACTTCAGGGATAGACCCCGCACCCATACCTTCTGTCAGGCTGGCCCCAAGCTGGACTTTATTCGGGATCGGGCTAAGCTCCAGCGCCTGGGCATCGGTATTACAGATAATGAAATCAACCCCTGTGATCCCCTGGCGATACATGTGATTAACAGCGTTTCCGCCGCCGCCGCCTACACCAATCACCTTGATGATTGATGATTTCTCTTTTAACATTTCAAACTGCATATCTCGTTATCAGTTAGGTAAAATTTTAATTTCAGACAGTTTATTTTGTAATATTAAATAATTACCCACTCACGTTATCCACATTTGTTAGATATGTTGGCAACTCGCGCATTTGTGGATAATTAACGTATATAATCCTCGTCCTTGATATCGTCCTTGATGAATTTAGCGCCCGACTGCAGGATTTTTTCAAACAGGCCCAGGCTCTTTTTCGACTTATCGGCAACCTTGGTTTTTTCTTCAGGTGAGCCTTTGTACCTGCTGGCTTCTTCGATCTGTTCTGCCTTCTGAATACCTTTGATCAGCAGGCCGATACCGGTCGCAAACATCGGGCTCTTTAATTCATCGTATGTTGCTTTTGGAAGAACATCATTTTTTGCAAGATGCTCATTGGGATATCCTACCCGGCTATCCAGCCCGGTTACATATTCCACAAGCTGGGGAAGGTGTTTCAATTGAGCCCCCCCTCCCGTGATCACAATTCCGGCGATCAATTTTTTCTCGTAACCTGAGGACTTTATCTCATAATAAACATGCTCTATAATTTCTTCCATTCTGGCCTGGATCACAAAAGCAAGATTTTTAACTGATATTTCCTTCGGCTCCCTGCCACGCAGGCCGGGAACACAAATGATCTCATTTTCTTTATTTTCCTCTGCTAAGGCAGATCCAAAACGTGTTTTTAGCAGCTCAGCCTGGTTTCTCATCACAGAACATCCCTCACGGATATCTTCCGTAACGCTGTTCCCCCCAAAGGGAATGACAGCTGTATGACGTATAATTCCTTCATGGAAGATAGCCAGGTCGGTAGTACCGCCCCCGATATCAACTAATACCACTCCAGCTTCCTTTTCTTCATCGCTCAGCACCGACTCAGAAGATGCAAGGGGCTCGAGTATCAGTTCCTGTGTTTCCAGGTTCGCATTACCGACACATTTAATGATATTTTTCACTGCGCTGACATGGCCGGAAATAATATGGAAATTGGCCTCAAGACGGACGCCTGCCATTCCTATAGGATCTTTTATCCCGGGCTCATTGTCAACGGTAAACTCCTGGGGAAGGACATGGATAATCTCCTCGCCCGGAGGCATTACCAACTTGTACATATCCTCTATCAGCTTATCGATATCCTTTCTCTGAATTTCAGTATTAAGCTCCTTTCTTGTTAATATCCCCCTATGCTGAAGGCTTTTGATATGCTGTCCGGCAATTCCAACATTCACGATCTTAACATCCACATTAGACTGGGCGCTTGCCTCTTCAACAGCCAGCATAATACCCTGAACTGTTTTTTGAATATTGGATACCACTCCACGGGTTACGCCCGCCGATTCGGCTTTACCCATACCTAAAATTTCAATCTTACCATGCTCGCTTCTGCGTCCCACGGTAACACAAATCTTGGTTGTGCCTATATCAAGGCCAACAACTATTGGTGAATTTTTGACTGAAGCTGAGTTACTTTTGTCCATATTATATGCGTTGATTTATTATTGAATCCTGGCTGGTTACTATGATACTGTCTGCTCCGGGCTTAATAACCGGAGCGTTTTTTAATGCTGTGCTGTCTGTTATATTTTTCTCGCAAATGATCTGATTGGCATATTTAAGATTGATCGACTTATAGGTATCCCATCCAACCTTTGGCATAGCCTTCTTATAAAATACAAGCAGATTTCTGAACTTTACTTCGAGCGAGTCGGCAGAGCCCAGAATAATTTTATGATCGCCAACACGCGGTACTATCTCGATATCCCCCTTAAGATCCACAAATAATTGTTCGATCTGATCATTCCAAAGCGTATCAGCCTGAATAAATTTCGCGGTCCTGAATAGATCCCTGGCAAGCTGTGAGCTAAGGGTATCGACGCCACCTGAAAAATCTTCGTCTATTAAACCGTTTGCTACCAGCACACGCGCAGTGTAATTATCGGACATAGGAATTTTCAAGCCGTTTTCATCAATATAAAAATTAACATTGGCCATATTAATTATCCGGATCACCGGTTTACGCTGACGAATATCCACATGTACAATTCCGTTCATGTCAGCAAATACTTTTGCGTACTCGATAAAGGGGTTGGATTTAAGCACATTTTCCAGTTTGTGGATATTGATATCGTTTAAATTCCTGCCCACCAGTGGGCCGCTGCTTTCCAGCAGTATTCTGTCTACCTCATCGCGCTCAATAAAATTGTTATTACCCGGCAGGATCACCCTTACGTCCTTACATTTCAGGGTTTCCTTCTTAGCGCTGATAAAACTCATCAGCACAACCACGCCACCCAGGCATATCATCCACGCGAAACAATAAAAAATAACCTTCCAGTTTATCCGCTTAAGCATTTTCAAGGGCCTTTTTAAAGGGTTCAATCAGGGTATCAATATCTCCCGCACCTACGGTCAACAGCAGATCAGGTTTTATTTCCCTCACATATTCTATAACAGCCTGTTTACTCAGGATCTGCTTCTCAGACAGCTCCACTTTTGCCAATATCATCTCTGAATTAACACCGTCGATAGGATGCTCTCTGGCGGGATAAATATCAAGCATGATCAGCTTATCGGTCATGCCTAAAACCTCAGCAAAGCCATTGGCGAAATCTCTTGTTCTTGTAAATAAATGAGGCTGAAAAACAGTTGTTAGCTTTCTGCCCGGATAAAGCGCCTTAACAGCCTGTATGCAGGCCCTCAATTCCTCCGGATGATGAGCATAGTCATCAATATATACATGTTCTGCATTTCTTACGATATATTCAAATCTCCTTTTCACACCCATAAAATTACCAAGGGCTGTCCGGATCTTATCGGGCCAGATACCCAATTTCAGGGCCACTTCAATTGCTGCTACAGCATTTTCAATATTGTGCAGGCCCGGCAGACCCATCTGAATATTTTCAATGATCAGCTCAGTATTTTTAAAATCAAAATAAAAACTTCCATTTTTTATCCGGACATTAACGGCCTGCACATCGGCAATGGCATTAGCCGCGTAGGTTAGGCCTCCCGAAAGTTCCAGGCCTTTGCGATAGATCAATTTGCCCCCGGGTTTCAACTGAGCAGCAAATTTCTTGAAAGATTCAACAAGGTGACTTCTATCGCCGTAAATATCAAGATGGTCAGCATCCATTGACGTGACAACAGCAATATCGGGATGGAGGGTAAGAAAGGAACGATCATATTCATCTGCCTCCACCACCATGGTATTGTTATCGCCAAATAAAACATTACTATTATAATTCGTTGCAATCCCACCCAAAAACGCTGAACAATTGTATCCGCTATCCTTCAGCACATGAGCGATCATGCTGGATGTGGTAGTTTTTCCATGGGTTCCTGCAACTGCTATCGTATACATGCCCCTGCTTAAGATGCCTAACACCTCAGATCGCTTTCTAAGTGTAAATGACCGGGATTTAAAATAATTATGGATCTTTGAATCTTTCGGTATTGCCGGCGTGTATATAATTAGTGTCCGGTCGTCCTTATCAAGGAAGCTTACAGGGATATTATCAGATTCATCTTGAAAAACAACAGGAATACCTTCATTCATCAGCGCTGCAGTGAGAGGGGTACAGGTCTTATCATAACCGCATACCACGCAGCCCCGCTTTTTAAAATACCTGGCAAGGCCGCTCATACCGATACCGCCGATACCAATTAAATAAACCCTGTCAATATTTTCTAATTCCATGTCCTCTTGATAATTCTTAACCAGCTATCTTTAATACTTCCCTTGCAATAACCTCGTCTGCATTGGGAAAAGCCATTTTACCTATATTTTCAGCGAGTGTTCTACTTTTGTGTTCGTCATTAATAAGCTGCAGGGCTGTATCTACCAGCTCATTCCCCGCATCAGCATCTTTAACCAGCACCGCAGCGTTATTCTTTACAAGCGCCATGGCATTTTTTGTCTGATGATCTTCAGCAACATTGGGAGATGGAACTAGAACGACAGGTTTCTTCACGACGTATAGTTCAGCAATCGTTCCCGCCCCTGCCCTTGATACAATCAGATCAGCACAAGCATAGGCGAGATCCATTCTTTGTAAAAATTCAAGCACTTTGATATTTGCATGCTCTTTCCCTGCCAATTGCTCCCTGATGGATTGATAGTAGTATGTTCCGGTCTGCCATATCAGCTGTACATCCGCAGCAATGATCTTACTCATTCCGGCCATCATGCTATTATTAAGTGTTCCTGCCCCAAGGCTTCCCCCTGTTACTAGAATTGTTTTTTTCAAGGGTGAGATCCCAAAAAATTCCGCCGCTGCATTCCGTTTATCCCCGATATCGACCGCTTCCTTACGAATCGGGTTGCCTGTGATCATGATCTTCTCAGCCGGAAAGAATTTCTGCATGCCTTCAAATGCAACGCAAATTTTTTTAGCGTTTTTACCCAGCTTCTTATTTGTTATGCCAGCATAAGAATTTTGTTCCTGGATCAGGTACGGTACATTCATCCATGAAGCAGAATAAAGCAGCGGTCCGGAAGCATAGCCCCCAACTCCAACAGCTACATCCGGTTTAAAATCCTTTATAATGCTCCTGGCCTTTATCAGGCTCATGATAATTTTATACGGCAGCATTAAATTCTTCAGGAAAGATTTTCTTTGCAATCCCTGAATATCCAGTCCGATGATCCTGTAGCCCGCAGCGGGAACTTTCTCCATTTCCATTCGGCCAGCTGCCCCGACAAACAATATCTCGGTATCCGGCTCGATTTTTTTGAGCGCATTCGCAATAGCTACCGCGGGGAAAATATGCCCCCCTGTACCTCCACCGCTTATGATCACTCTTTTTGCCATAGTCTATGCCATTGCCGGAATTTCGCCGACAATTATTTTCTCGTTACTTTTTGCTTTCTTCTCATCAATATCCCGGCTTACACTCAGTATTATCCCAAAAGCCACACTTGTAAACAGGATTGACGTACCTCCCATACTGACCAGGGGCAAGGGAACGCCAGTAACGGGCCCAAGACCTACTGCCACCGCCATATTAGCAAAGGCCTGTATCGTTAAGCTAAAGCTCAAACCGGCGGCCAGCAAAGCCCCAAATGCCTTGGGGCTTTGTGTCACAATCAAGACACATCGATAAAGAAAGACGAGGTACAACAGCACCAGTCCTACGCCCCCTACCATACCATACTCCTCAATAATTAGTGCAAAAACAAAATCAGAATATGGGTGTGGAAGGAAATTTCTTTGCGTGCTGTTACCGGGTCCTTTTCCAAAGATGCCACCGGTAGCTATAGCAATCTTGGCCTGATTGGCTTGAAATGACTTATCCGCATCTACCTTTTCAGGATGCAGATAGGTTTCGATCCGCGAAATATATGTTTTACGTCTCGGACCAAGCAGCATCACGCCGCTCAGCAAAACTATACCTGCTAAACTTACAATAGAGATCTGCTTGATACTTATACGTCCCATAATAAGCAATAAGATACTAACGCCAAAAAGCATCAAAGCTGTAGAAAGGTTAGCAAGCGCGATTAATACAAAAACCCCGCAAACTGATCCCATGATCGGGATAAAAGCCTTTTTAACGTCCTTAATGTTCTCCTGCTTTTTGCTGAGGCTGCGTGCCAGAAAAGTAATGAGAGCCAGTTTCGCCATATCTGAAGTCTGGAAAGTTTGGTTAATTATAGGAATTGTAACCCACCGGCTTGCCTCATTTACGTTGGCTCCAAATATGAGGGTATACAGTAAAAGCGGAATTGTAATTACCATCAGAATCTTTGAAATACCTGCGTAATGCCGGTAATCCAGCAAATGTGAAAAATACATTAACGCAATACCCCCGATGATCATAACTAAATGCTTGATCAGGAACTGCTCGCTGCCTACACCTTTTTTATAGGCAAGGGTACCAGTCGCGCTATACACAGCCAGCAGCGACCATACGGATAGTAATATTACTATGAGCCAGATCCAGCGATCGCCTTTTGTTTTATTTATGATATATTCCATCTTTTGTGTTATCGGTGTTGTGTTACGTAAATTATAGTTCCATCACCGCCTTCTTAAACTGATTACCCCTGTCTTCATAATTTTTAAACAAATCAAAGCTTGCGCAGGCGGGCGATAATAAAACGGTATCGCCTTTTTTCGCCAGATGATAAGCTATCTGTACTGCCTCATTGGCCGAAAATGTATTGACGATTACTTCCACATCATCTTCAAAGGCTTCGTGAATGCGCTTGTTATCCTTGCCCAGGCAAACGATTCCCTTCACCTTACTTTTGATAAGATCCTTGAGCATGCCATAGTCATTCCCCTTATCCACACCACCCAGGATAAGAACAACCTGTGCAGGCATACTTTCAAGGGCATACCAGGTTGAATTTACATTTGTTGCTTTGGAATCATTGATGAAATCAATCCCTGATATCTTCGCTACGTGTTCCAGCCGGTGTTCTATATTGCTGAAACTGCCCATACTGTTACGGATAGATTCATTCCGGAGCTCAAGCACTTTTGCAACTATGCCGGAGGCCATAGAGTTGTAAATGTTGTGCTTGCCCTGAAGGGCTAATTCTGTGATTGACATGCTGAGTAGTTCTTGATTTTTGTGGTTAACTTTTATGGTGATTTGCTCGTTTTCAAGCCAGGCGCCTCTTTCGAGTGTCCTTTCTATCGAAAATGGATAAGATTGTGATCGTATTTGATGCTTTTTGAGACCTGTCTGAATTTCAGCATCATCAGTACAGTAGATAAATACATCCTCCTTGCCCTGGTTCTGAATGATCCTGAACTTTGAACCGGAATAATTCGCCATTTTGTAATCATACCGGTCGAGGTGGTCCGGGGTAATATTCAGCAATACCGCGATATCAGCTTTAAATTCATACATATTATCCAGCATGAAGCTGCTGATCTCCAGAACATAATAATCGTAGGATTCAAAAGCTACCTGCCTTGCAAAGCTCTTTCCGATATTTCCCCCGAGGCCTACATTCAATCCCGCATCTTTCAGAATATGATAGGTAAGCATCGTAGTTGTGGTCTTTCCATTCGATCCTGTAATGCAGATCAGTTTTGCATTGGTGTAACGGCCCGCGAATTCGATCTCAGAAAGTATCGGGATGTTCTTCCCGGTCAGCTTGCCGATGATCGGGGCTTTATCCGGAATGCCCGGGCTTTTGATCACCTCTGCTGCTGATAGGATACGGCTCTCAGTATGCATATTTTGCTCATAAAGTATCCCTGCCTGTTCAAGATCTGCCCGGTATTTATCGGCAATAGGTCCGAAATCAGATACAAAAACTTCATAACCCTCTTTCTGCGCGAGCAAAGCTGCGCCAACCCCGCTCTCGCCTGCACCCAGAATAACGATATATTTCTTCTCAGCCATCAGCGCAGCTTTAGGGTTACAATAGTTAAGATTGCGAGCATAATCCCAAGGATCCAGAAGCGCGTGACGATCTTGGATTCATGGTATCCTTTTTTCTGGTAGTGATGGTGCAGCGGCGACATCAGAAAAATACGCCGCCCATCGCCATACTTCCTCCTGGTATATTTAAAATAACTTACCTGGATAATTACCGACATGTTCTCTATCAGGAAAACACCACAGAGCACCGGGATAAGCAGTTCCTTACGGATAAGAATAGCGAAAGCTGCAATGATCCCGCCTATGGCAAGACTGCCGGTATCTCCCATAAATACCTGTGCAGGGAAAGAATTATACCATAAGAAACCAATACATGCCCCAACAAAAGCACCAGCAAAGACCACCAGCTCGCCCGAAGACGGGATATACATGATGTTAAGATAATCGGCAAAAATGGTATTACCGGAAACATAGGCCAGAATTGCCAGTGTCACTCCGATAATGGCCGAAGTACCTGTGGCAAGGCCATCAATTCCGTCGGTAAGATTGGCGCCATTTGATACAGCCGTTACAATAACGATAACAACGAGCAAGAATACAACGAGCGAATACTTTTCAAGCCCATCCCCAAAAACTGTCAGAACTTTAGAATAGTCGAACTCGTTATCCTTATAAAACGGAACATTGGTAATGGTGGATTTGAGATCCTGGGTATAATAATACTGATCGCCTATCTTATGAACTTCAAGAGGCGAACTGATCTTAGCAGGCAGGGTCACCTGCTCCCTGACAACGATATCGGGGTGAAAATACATCGTCCATCCAATGATAAGCGCCAGCCCGACCTGGCCCATAATTTTGAAACGCCCGGCTAATCCTTCTTTATCTTTCTTAAATACCTTTATATAATCATCAATAAAGCCTATTGCACCCATCCATACCGTTGTTACCAGCATCAGGATAATATAAATATTTTCAAGGCGGGCAAATAAGAGCGTTGGCAGAAGGATCCCTAAAAGAATGATCAATCCGCCCATAGTCGGTGTTCCCTGCTTCTGCATCTGGCCTTCGAGGCCCAGGTTCCTTACCGGTTCACCTACCTGCATTACCCTAAGCGCTTTGATCAGCCGGCTGCCGTAGACGGTTGTCAGGAACAGCGATAAGATAACTGCCATACCTGTGCGGAAAGATATATACTGAAACACTCCCGCTCCCGGGAAATTGTACTGCTCATCCAGCCAGGTAAATAAGTAATATAACATCAGCTCATCAGATCTAGAAGTTCAGTTAAAATCTTTTTATCATCAAAAGGAAGCTTTACACCGGCGGTATCCTGGTATTTCTCGTGCCCTTTTCCGGCTACGAGGATAATGTCACCGGGTTGCGCCAAATGGCATGCCGTTCGAATCGCCTCTCTTCTGTCTGTTATTGAGAGCGTTTTTTTTCTGTTATGGGGCATAACTCCAGCCTCCATATCCTTAATGATCTGTTCCGGCTCCTCACTGCGCGGATTGTCAGATGTTAAAACCACCTTCGTGCTCCAGTCGCAGGCAACCTGCGCCATCAGGGGGCGCTTACTTTTATCCCTATCGCCGCCGCATCCGATCACGGTAATAACCTGTTCAGTACCTTTTCGGATATCCTGGATTGTGTTCAGCACGTTCTGAACCGCATCCGGGGTATGGGCATAATCCACTATGCCAATGATTCCGGCAGGAGATACCATAAAATCAAACCGGCCTTCAGCTCCGCTTAAACGGCTGAGAGACGTGAGAACGCGGGTGCGGTCCTGGTCCAGCAGTAGCGCAGCAGAGTATGCAGCAAGCAAGTTATACGCATTAAAACTCCCGACCATCTTAAACCATACTTCTTCACCCTCAATATTCAGCAGCAGGCCGCTAAAATGGTTCTCAATGATTTTAGCTTTAAAATCAGCGATATTTTTGAGCCCGTAAGTTTTTTTATGCGCCCTGGTATTCTGCAGCATCACCATCCCATTCTTATCATCAATATTTGTCAGGGCAAAAGACTTATTGTCCAGCGTATCAAAAAAGCTCTTTTTAGCTTTCAGATATGCGTCGAAAGTCCGATGAAAATCCAGGTGATCATGCGTCAGGTTAGAAAATATTCCGCCAGCAAACGTCAGTCCTGAAATCCTGTTCTGAGCAACCGCATGTGAACTAACCTCCATAAAACAGTAGTCGCAGCCACTTTCAACCATATCGTTGAGAAGGCTGTTTAAAGCTATTGGATCAGGAGTTGTGTGCGTTGATGGGATGATCAGCTCATTGACCTGGTTCTGAACGGTGGAGAGCAGACCTGTTTTATATCCCAGATCCCGGAAAAGCTGGTAAAGCAGTGTTGCTATTGTTGTTTTTCCATTCGTCCCGGTAACACCTACAAGCTTAAGTTTTGATGAGGGCAGGTCATAGAAGTTTGCAGCAATAATACCGAGCGCTTTTGCCGAATCTTCGACGAGAAAATAGCTTACACCCTCACGCAGGTCATCCGGAAATATTTCACATACAATTCCGGCAGCTCCCTGATCTAAGGCCTGGGGTATAAACCTATGGCCATCCGATGAAGTTCCGCGAACAGCAATAAACAGCACGCCTTCTTTTACCTGTCTTGAATCAAAGCAAACGGAGGAAATGTCCAGATCCGTAGGACCGGAGACTTGCTGCAGGGATACACCGTATAATATGTCCGTCAGCTTCTTCATCAATTGAGCTCTAAAACTATAGGATAACCTTTTCCAACACGTGTGCCTGCTGCCAGGGATTGTCGGGACACCCTGCCGCTGCCTCTTACCAGAGGTCTCAAACCAGAATTCCCTAATACATACAGTGCGTCTTTAAGGCCCATACCGTTAACGTCAGGAACCAGACCATCAATTATTTTTATTTCCGGATTTACTACGCCCTTGTTTGTATCAACCGTTACATATTCAGCATTGGCAGCAAATAGTGTTTTGATACCAAATGCCTTATAAACCCTTTGGGTAGCTTTCTTTTCTCCGGCTTTCGCTGAGGGCATGGTAAGGTTGCCAGTATATTTCTGATCCTTCATTGAATCATACATATTTACATCGCTGGCGTAAACCCTGTCGGCAATTTCACGAAATACAGGCCCGCTGACTTGAGCACCGTAATACCCGTTCTTTGGATCGTTAATAACAACGATGAGTGAGTACTTGGGATTATCGGCAGGGAAGTATCCGCAAAACGAAGCCTGATACTGCAGCCTGGCTTTATATCCTTTATTTCCATCGGCTACCTGTGCGGTGCCCGACTTTCCGGCAACGGTGTAAAACGGGCTGCGGATAATAGTTTTACCAGTACCGTCAGTCACCACGCCCTCAAGCATTGCCCGGATTTTACCAAGCGTTTCGTCAGAACAGATCTTCTCATTAATTACCCTTGCCTTAAACTGCTCGACTGTGTTGCCCAGCCGTTGTATCTCCCGCACGAAAATTGGTGAGATGTATTTACCGTTATTGGCAATTGCATTGTAAAAAGAAAGCAATTTTAGCGGTGTAAGCTGCATCTCATAGCCATAAGCCATTTGCGGCAGGGTCATATTTTTATTCCAGCTTTTATTATTCGGGTTTTTCACAACAGGCTGAGCTTCCCCGGGAATCTGAAGCCCTAATTTCTCCTGCAAATGCCAGTCGTATAGATGGTCGGTAAATGCTGACTGGTTAGTCTTGTAGGCATCGGTCACCAGTTTTGCAACCGCCGCATTGGAAGATTCCTCAAATGCCTTCTTAACGGTAACAACCCCAATACTTCCGTGAGAATCTTTAATGATCTTACCCGGGATGGGATAAGTTCCGGTACCCACCATGGTATTGGTATCCACTTTATTATCCTCCAGCAAGGCCATATATGAGGCTACTTTGAATGTTGATCCCGGGTCCTGGTTACCTGCAATTGCGTAGTTAAACTGTTCTTTATAAATTCCTTCACTTACCCTGCTGAAATTCGCTATCGCCCTTATCTCGCCTGTAGAAACTTCCATAAGAACTACAGAACCATGGTCGGCGTTACTGGCAATCAATTGCTTTTTTAATGCCCTCTGTGCGACGTCCTGCATGTTGATGTCGATCGTCGAGATGATATCCGCACCTTCCTTCGGGGCGATCTCGATATCCTGGTTCACCGGCATCCAGATCCCTCCCGCAATACGCTGCATTAGTCTTTTGCCGCTTTCACCGTCGATATATGATCCGTAAGCGCCTTCCAGGCCCACTGGCTGCACGTTTTCATTCTTATATCCAATAGTACGCGCTGCGAGGCTCCGAAAAGGCATAATCCTTTTGTTTTGCTGTACCGAGATCAATCCGCCTTTGTAGCGGCCGAGATTAAACACCGGAAATTTTCTAATGGCTTTTAGTTGCTGATGCGTAACGTTCCGCTTTAAAAGTAGGTAACGGGACCTATCCTGCCTTGCATTACGAAGCATGCGGGAATATTGCTTCGTCGATTTATCTCCAAAAAATGAAGATAATTTGGAAGCAAGGGAATCTATTTTCTCGTAGAAAACCTCATCCTTGTCTATCCCGCCTGCCAGGAGGTCCATGCGGACCTCATATTCAGGAACAGATGTGGCCAATAGGCTGCCATCGGTAGAATAGATATTACCCCTGGCTGCTTCTACATTTACAAAACGAGTGGACAGACTATCAGCCATAGCTCGCCATTTTGCACCCTCCACGTACTGGACGTGAAATAATTTAAACAGAACCGCAAACGCAAGAAGTACAATCATCCCGAAGGCGATGTACACACGCAGTAATATGTCGGTTCTGATGTTCATTTATGGGTTAGGTAATGGTTAATTCGTAATTAATTAAATTCCCCTTCACTAATCACAATCTTCTTCGGGGGCTCAACCGGCTCTTTCAGGCCCAGCGTATCTACTTCCCCAGCTACTTCAGTTTGGGTGCTTTTCAGCATGAGATCTGCTTTAAGTGTCTTGAAATCCCAGCTCAGCTCCTTAACTTCCCTGCTCAGTTTATCGATATCCCGGATATTATTTTCTGCAAAATGACGGTTACCAATGTAGATCATTCCCAAAAAGGCTACGAATATGATAAATGGCAGCATAGCCGTCGCTGCTTCTTTAGAAATAACCCCTTCAGTAAGCATCAGCGTGAAGAAGTTTTTGGGAAGCTCAACCTTTTCGCTTGTTTCCGGCTGGGCTTCCCGTTCAACTTCACCCTCAGTTGTTTCGTTTCTAAATTGATTACTCATATCTCCTTAGCGGTCTTAATTCTTTACAGCAATTCTAAGCTTTGCACTTCTCGCCCTGTTATTTCGTTTTACTTCATCCTCAGAGGCAACTATCGCCTTTCGCGTCAGGCTTTCAAGGGGCTTGATCTGGTTTCCAAAAAAATCCTTTTCCACCTCTCCCTGAAATTTACCTTTGGCAATAAAATTCTTCACCAGCCTGTCTTCAAGGGAGTGATATGACATCACTACCAAACGGCCTTCACTTTTCAGCACGTCGACAGACTGCTCCAGAAACTCCTTTAAAGCGAGCAGCTCCTGGTTAACTTCGATTCTTAATGCCTGAAATACCTGCGCGAGGTATTTGTTCTCTTTCCCTTTCGGGATAAGTCCGGCAATAGCCTCTTTAAGATCTGACACCGTGTTCACCGGCTTATTCAAACGAAAGGTGACAAGCGTTCTTGCAAGCGACTTTGCATTTTTAATTTCCCCGTAAATACCGAAGATCTTATGCAGCTGCTGTTCACTATGGCT
The DNA here is from genome assembly GCA_037719315.1 of Daejeonella sp. Taxonomy (GTDB): domain Bacteria; phylum Bacteroidota; class Bacteroidia; order Sphingobacteriales; family Sphingobacteriaceae; genus Daejeonella. The sequence goes on along the minus strand of JBBJNR010000015.1, from coordinate 12,214 downwards.
GTTTACAACCTCTTTTGCAGTTAGAGAACCCGCCTGATCCATCCTCATATCCAGCTCAGCATCAAAGCGGATAGAGAACCCCCTTTCTGGCTGATCAAATTGGTGCGATGAAACACCTAGATCAGCCAGAATACCATCTGCAGAAATGGCGCCCTGCAAACGGCAATTGTTTTTCAAATAGCGGAAGTTCTGATCAATAAAGGTTAATCGATCATCTTTGGGTAGGTTCTTCTGTGCATCAGCGTCCTGATCAAAGGCGAGTAGCCTTCCCTGCGGACCCAGGTGTTTTAATATTTCGCGGGAATGGCCACCGCCGCCAAAGGTAACGTCGACATATATCCCGTCAGGTTTGATATTTAATCCTTCTATGCATTCCTGCAGCATAACCGGTTGGTGGTACTCAGTCATGAAGCCCCCTTCCTGCATTTCCCATAACTTCCTCTGCAAGGTCCGCAAAGTTTTCAGGCTCGCTATCCATCTGAGAATCATATGCATCTTTAGCCCATACCTCTATCTTGTTTAACTGGCAGGACAATACCACCTCTGTGGAGATTGCCGCGTATTCCATCAAAGCTTTAGGAAAAAGGATCCGGTTTGCTGAGTCCAGGGAAAGTTCCGTTGCCCCCCTCGTGAAGTAGCGAACAAAATCCCTGCTCTTCTTTTCGTAAAGGTTGAGCTTGCTGAGCTCACCCGTTATCTTATCCCACTCTTTTTTAGTATAAATTACCAGGTGCCTCTCGAAGCCCCGGTTGATTACAAGTCCTTCACGCTCAGCTTCGGGAAGCTGTTTCTTCAGGCTGGATGGTATCATCATCCGGCCTTTAGCATCAAGTTTACAATCAAATTCTCCTAAAAAATGGGACATTGTGGTATTTAATTCTATTTCTCAAGGGTAAAAGTAAATAACTTACCACTTTTTACCACTATCTCCCACAAAAAAAGTTTTCCACAGTTTTTGACTGTATAAATACGTTGCTGCGAAATAACTTACCTATAATTTGTGACTGAAAGGTTAAACACTTAAGATTTACAAATAAGATAATTATTCTGTCAAAACTTGATCATTATTGATATCGTATCTTTACACTGGCGCGAAACCACCAGACCTAAGCCCAATTTTAACAAGACACGTTTTATGACTATTTCAAACCCAATCCCTGCTAACGAACTAGACCGAGTTTTAACTTTGTCAGATTTCAACATCGATTATACCAGTTTCGATGACCAGTTTAAAGATCTCGCCAGACTTGCTGCCAGTGTTGCGGGTACAGAAATCTCCCTTGTCGGAATGATGGATTCATACACTCAATGGATCATATCGGGACACGGCATGGATATCAGGCAATCGCCAAGAGAAGAAACCGTATGCCAATACACCATAATGGAGAATGATCACCTTGAAATAGAGGATCTTTCAAATGATACAAGATTTCAAAAGAAACCATTTGTAACCCTGGATCCGAAGCTCCGTTATTATTTTGGCGTTCCACTTAAAGCGGATGGTCATAACATCGGGACCCTTTGTTTGCTGGACAGAAGTGCAAAAAAACTGGCGCCAGAAAAAACTGAGCTGTTAAAAATCATTGCCGAGGAAATTGTAAACAGGCTTAAAACCTATAAAGTCATTGAATCTCTAAGAAACAAGGTCACTGAGGTTACTGATACAAAAAACAAGGTAGCACATGACATCCGTGGCCCTTTGGGTGGGATTATTGGGCTGGCCCGGATCATAAGTGAACAGGGAAAAGACAATAATATGGATCAGGTTTTAGAATTCATAAACCTTATTTATAAAAGCGGAAATTCAATCCTGGATCTGGCTGATGAGATTCTAAGCACTGAGAAGATGCCTGAGATCAGGGTGAAAGGAGATGAACTGAACCTAAAGGTTTTTAAAGAAAAACTTGAGAAATTGTACACCCCCCAAGCTAAAATAAAGGGCATAAATTTCAATGTCAGCATAAGCCCGGAAACAGAGACAGTGCCTTTTTCCAAAAACAAACTACTACAGATCACTGGAAATCTGATTTCCAATGCCATTAAGTTCACTCCTCAGGATGGTACAGTTGATGTTAACCTTGTGCTAACAGCGAGAGGCAAGCCCAATGTTTTGAGGATTACGATCAGCGATTCCGGAACTGGCCTAAGCAAGAGTCAAATAGATACTATATTGCAAGGTAAATCAGCCTCCACTGATGGTACAAACGGAGAACAAGGTTATGGCTTTGGCCTGGCGCTGGTTAAACATCTGATAGAAGGCTTAAGAGGTACATTCAATATCAGTTCTGATGGTGATGGGGCAACGTTTGAAGTTGTTTTACCGCAGTAAAGCGTTGCTACTTCTGTTGCTTAATTAAGTTTTCCAAAGCCGCAAGGTGTCTTTTAAAGGCATTCTTGCCTTTCTGTGTAGCCGAGTACTGCGTATTGGGCTTTCGTCCGATGAAGGATTTGGAAACGCTAATATATTCTTCTTTCTCAAGGGCTTTAAGGTGCGACGCCAGGTTCCCATCTGTAACCTGAAGCAGGTCTTTCAGGGAATTAAAATCGTAGCTGTTGTTTACAGAAAGCACACTCATAATCTGAAGCCTGATCCTGTTCTCAAAAGCCTTGTCGAATTGTTCCAGCGACACGTTCACCTGTCGTATTTAAAATGCATGATGCTTCCGTAGAGAATATGCAAAAGGCCGAATCCGGTAGTCCACAAGATCAAACCATATGCCGGTAAGATCAGTGCGGCCAAACCCAGTAAAATCTCACAAATGCCCAGCCATTTTATATCAGTGTAGGTATAATGGCTGCCGGCAACCAAAGCGAGCCCGTAAAAAATAAGGCACGCGGAGGCTATATATGGATAATCCCCTTTAGAAATCATGATTAGTATGAACAGCCCCCCGGTAAACAATGGAACAGCCATTGCAGAAAGCAATCTGTGGCTTACCGGATTCCATACGTTCTGGCCTTTTTCCCGGGCCTTCCTCATCGTAAGCCAACAGCCCGTCACCAGAGAAAACACAAGAACTGCTATTGCTATGATGAATAACTGCCAGAAAATTACTGGTTCAAACACATAATTATCTGTTGGCCCAGATGGGCTTTGAAAATTCGAAACCAGCTTATATCCCAGTCCGGCCCCTGCAAGAGCATATATTCCTGCTAAAACACCCGACAGCCCGCTTAGTGAAATGAACTTTGAAGACCGCTCCATCAGATCCCTGATAGAACTTAATTCGGCATAGACATCCTTCTCTTGCATATAAAAGTACTTTTAAATTCAAAGTAACCGATACTTTATCGGATATGCAAAAATTTTAAGAATTAATTTCATCTTCATACGACCGGTCCATGCCGGTTAATATTTTGCATATACGGAAGGCAATCTGCATATTTAATAAATTTGATAAGATTGAACCAATACACCCAAATCAGGGTGCATTTTAGCGGCAGCATTTAGCAAAACAAACTTTAACAAGCAAAGCGGACCTAAAAATAAAATCTTGCAAAAATGACAACCGAAATCATCTCAACAACACCGGACTGAATGATTTTTAAAATGCTTTTTAATTCAGCAGAAGAGTGCAACAAGATAAAAAAATTTGCAGGTGTCAAAAACGAAGAAAACTTTGACAGACTTGAAAATGAATTAACTAAAATGAGTTGATAAATAAAAATAAGACGAACAGCCAACACAGCCCAGTTGAAAGACGCAGGCGATTTCACGATTTGCAATTATCATTAAACCGAATAAAAAATAACGACATGACAAATAAAATATACCCTTGCCTGTGGTTTAACGGGCAGGCAAAAGAAGCGGCCGATTATTACTGTACCATTTTTAAAGATTCGAAGATAACGTCAGCAAACCCCATCGTCGTAAACTTTGAGATCAACGGAACGAAATTCATGGGTTTAAATGGGGGACCGAAATATAAATTTTCTCCTGCCAGTTCTTACGTGATAGAATGCGAAACCCAAGAGGAAATAGACCTCTATTGGGATAAACTAGGTGAAGGCGGTGCATACAATCAATGTGGCTGGCTGGACGACAAATTCGGTGTATCATGGCAGGTCGTGCCTGCTATTTTAGGAAAATTAATGTCCGATCCGGAAAAATCCCCACGCGTAGTACAGGCATTTTTGCAAATGACAAAATTTGATATTGAAACGTTGATTAATGCTTAAAATAAGGCTGTTGGCATTTGGGTCCCTGAGGCATGAAACTCCCTATCCGATTCCAAAGCGGCCTTCACACCCTCAGACCTCTGCATCCGTCTACGAATTTATCGCCTTCACCCCCGGCAGCTCCTTACCTTCCATATACTCCAGTAAAGCGCCTCCACCGGTGGATACATAGCTAACATCGTTAGTAAAACCAAATTTTGCAACCGCAGCTGCAGAATCACCTCCTCCAATAAGGGAAAAAGCCCCATTTTGCGTTGCTTCTACAACTGCTTCAGCTACGGCCCTGGTTCCGGCCTCAAATTTTTCCATCTCAAACACGCCCATCGGCCCGTTCCACAAAATAGTTTTAGACCCTTTAATGACCTCGCTGAAACTCTTTATTGATTCGGGACCAATGTCAAGGCCCATCCAGCCATCCTTTATATTATCATTTTTTGCCTTGCCCGTTTTCGCATCTTCAGCGAAAGCATCAGCAATAATTGAATCAACGGGTAATAACAAGTTTACTTTTTTCTTTTTTGCTTTCGCGATAAGCTCGTTAGCCAGATCAAGCTTATCTTCTTCCACCAGTGATTTACCGATGTTTCCACCCTGAGCCTTGGCGAAGGTGTAAGCCATTCCTCCCCCGATGATGAGATTATCAACTCTATCGAGCAATTTTTCAATTAATAATATCTTATCTGATACTTTAGCTCCTCCCATAATGGCCGTAAAGGGTTTTTGTGCATGGTTGAGGATCTTTTCTGCGTTGGCAATCTCTCCAGCCATCAGGTAGCCAAAGTATTTAGCTTCCGGGAAAAATTTAGCTATGATCGCTGTCGAAGCATGTGCCCGGTGGGCGGTACCGAACGCGTCATTTACATAAACATCACCAAGGGCAGCAAGCTGCTTTGCAAAAGCCTCCTCACCTTTCTCCTCTTCTTTATAAAAACGCAGGTTTTCAAGTAATAAAACTTCACCTGGTTTTAATTCGCCAGCTAGTTTCAATGCTTCTTTGCCGATGCAATCATCAGCGAATTTAACTTCAGTATTTAAAACAAGAGAAAGATGCTTGACCAAGTGACTTAAAGAATATTTCTTATCCGGACCATCCTTTGGACGTCCAAGATGCGACATCAAAACAACAGAACCATTGTCCTTTAAAATCTTTTCAATAGTAGGAACTGCGCCCATGATGCGGTTGTCGTCTGTGATATGGAATTTGTCATCCAGGGGTACATTAAAATCCACGCGGACCAGGGCTTTTTTCCCTGAGAAATTCAAAAAGTCTATTGTCTTCATATAATTCTGCTTTTATCTTAAGTTGTATTTACTATTTATTTTATTTTCAGGTACATAGCCCTGTGTAAGCCAATTTTTTTTAGCTCAAATTCTTCCGAAATAAACTCAAAGCCAATGCCCAGGTAAAACTTATAGGCTATTTTCCGTGCATTACACCAAAGGTAACTTACTTTCAGGCCCCTGAGATAAACAATGGAAAAGTTTAAAAGTTGGTTTCCAATGCCCTTTCTCTGGTAATCCGGGTGGGTGACCATGCCCCTTAGCTGAAATCCGTTACCTTCAAATCCATCCCTGGGCTGCTGATGGAATGAAGCGATGCTAATAAGTTCACCGCCCATAAAATATCCCACATGAAAAGTTTTTGGACCATCATCCCCATCAAAGCGACAGAGTTCCGGATCCATACCCCACCGCAATTCTGAGCTGCGCAGGGTTAAAGTCTGATCTGTAGTAATAAATTTGATCATAAAAACCTAGGCATTTATTCCTTTCCTGAGATTAGCGATCTTCACCACCAAGTCTGCCAGTCGGTTGGAATACCCTGATTCATTGTCGTACCACCCCACTACTTTAACCAGATCGCCTACAACTGAGGTGAGTTCAGAATCGAAAATACAGGAATGGGGATTATCGAGAATATCTACAGATACGATAGGGTCTGAAGTATATTCAAGGATGTTTTTCAGAAATCCACCAGATGCCATTTTAAACGCGGCATTGATCTCTTCAGCTCCCGGCTTTGTCTTCAATATACAGGTAAAATCGGTTAGTGAGCCGTTTAAAACAGGGACACGTATCCCTGCACCCCCAAGTTTTCCCTCCAGGTGCGGAAATATATTAGTAATAGCCTTCGCGGCACCTGTAGTTGTTGGGATAATAGACGCAGAGGCAGCCCTGGCCCTTCTTAAATCTTTATGAGGAGCGTCATGAAGGTTCTGATCACCCGTCATCGAATGAACAGTCGTGATATACCCGTTCAAAATACCCCAGTTATCATCAAGCACCTTTACCATCGCAGCAACATTATTGGTCGTACACGAAGCATTTGATAGAATTGGTGAATTCAAATCAATTGAACTATCATTAACGCCCAGAACTACAGCAGGCACATCTTTATCGATCGAAGGAGCGGAAATAACTACTTGGGAAGCTCCAGCTTTCAGGTGAACTCCTGCGAGATCTGCACTGATAAATTTGCCGGTCGACTCAATAACCAGATCTATTCCAAGCTCTTTCCAGGGGAGGTTCGCAGGATCCTTCTCAGCAAATACACGAATCGTCCTGCCATTAATCAGTAAATTTCCATTATCCGCACTGACAGTTCCGTTAAACCCGCGGTGTACTGAGTCGTATTTAAAGAGATGTGCGAGAGTACTGGTATCCGTGAGATCATTGATCGCGAGAACCTCCACTCCTTCCCTTTCCAGAAGCGCTCTGAGTGTAATTCTACCGATCCTTCCGAATCCATTTATCGCGACTTTCATAATTTTTTAATACGAGAGCACAAAGTTATCAGATTGAGTGAGAATCGGTAAGAAAAATCAACCTGTCACAAAAGAATATCCCATCATTGAAATTCTCTTTAGTGCTGGCTTATTCCTACCCGGCCGAAACATTGCCAGCCTGCCATTGTTTATTCTGTATGAATAATAAAAGCAAAAAGTCCGAAAACCTGGAACCACAAGATTCAAAACAAAAGGAAATCAGACATCCTCAAAACGACGATGAAGCCGTGATAAAACTCTCAGACAAGTCATATCGGCATGAACAGGCAGACTTTGGAGATACGGCCAAAAAGCGGGAGAATAGTGAGCAGCCGGTGAATCCAATAAAGAAATAAGTATTGTGAACGGCATGTTACTATGCGGCAGAAAATTCTCCATTTTAAACTCTCAAATTTAAATTCCCTGAGCTTTCTTTTTTTTCTGCGCCTTTAAAAAACTCAGCAATACCTTTTCGTCGTGGTTTAATCCTTTTTCGCCGGTAAGATCCTGAGACTTCGACAGCTTTTTTAGATAAGGCCGAAGTTCACCGCTTTCATATTCATCGAGCAGTCCAGGAAATACATATGATTTTTTACATATGGCCCTGGTATTTCCAAGTTTCGCAGCGACTTGGTCTATAGCTGAAACGATAATTTTTTTCTTCAAAGTTACATTATCCGGATAATCGTACCCAGCCAGGCATTTCATTGTCTGCATGGTTCCGGCCCATGTCCGGAAATCTTTCGCGGTAAAATCACAACAGCTGATCTCTTTGATATAATTATTTACTTTCCCTGAATCAATGGATCTGCGTTCACCTTCCGCAGTGTAATATTGAAATAATTCCTGGCCCGGGATATCCCTGCATTTTTTGACAAGCTTTGCCAGGTTCCTGTCTGACAAACTGATCTCATGGTACACTCCTTTTTTGCCTTTAAAGCCCAGCTTTATATTATTTCCATTAATTTTTACATGCTTATCCCGGAGGGTTGTGAGGCCGTAGGATCCATATAATTGCTTGTACGACTCATTCCCGACACGAATAAGCGTTTTTTGCATCATATTGACAGAGATAGCAAGCACTTTACGTTCATCCAGCTCTTTCCTGCGAAGGTCTTTCGAAATATTTTTCCGGAAATCCGGAAGTTTACTCCCAAATTCGAGAAGGCGGAAATATTTGGTTTCATTTCGATGTTTGGCCCAATCGTTATGATAACGATACTGTTTTCTCCCTGCAGCATCCGTACCCGTCGCCTGAAGGTGGGCATTTTTCTTTCCAGCTATCCAAACATTGGTCCAGGCTGGAGGAAGAACCAGTTTTTTAATGCGATCAAGGATCGTGTCATCTGTTATTTTTTCGCCTTTCCTGTTATGATAAATGTAGTTTTTACCGGATGTTTTACGGGTAATCCCGGGGTTTGAATCGCTGGCATAGACTAAACCTGTCTCATCTAAAGTTTTCTGATCTGATGTCATGACACTAAAAGGGACGAAAGGGGGAAATGTTTTAATTCAGTTAAGGTTCAAATTCCTGTCCGCCCAGCCGGGTAACTCGCAGCAGGTAACTGGCAACTGCCTACCCATTAATAGCCTTCCACAGCATATCCTTCAGCTCAAGCAAGCGCTTTTGTGCCACAGAGGAAATAAAAAGTACCGGTAGATCCGGCAAGTCCTTTTTCATTTCTTCAATAAGTTCTTCATCCAGCATATCGGATTTACTGATGGCAAGAATCCGGGGTTTTTGCATAAGCTCCGGATTGTATTCTTCAAGCTCGTTCAAAAGGATCTGATATTCTTCGTTAATTGATCTGCTGGTATCCGCCGGCACCAGGAATAACAGAACTGAATTCCGTTCTATGTGGCGAAGGAAACGGATTCCAAGGCCTTTGCCTTTTGAGGCTCCTTCAATGATACCAGGTATATCAGCCATTACAAACGACTTGTTATCTCGATAGGAAACTATTCCGAGATTTGGAACCAGTGTAGTAAACGCATAATCAGCTATTTCCGGTTTAGCAGCAGATACTACGGAAAGCAAAGTAGATTTTCCAGCGTTCGGAAATCCAACCAAACCAACGTCGGCAAGTATTTTTAATTCCAAAACCATCCATTCTTCCTTACCGGATTCGCCGGGTTGAGAAAATCTGGGAGTTTGCTTGGTAGATGTTTTGAAATGCCAGTTACCTAATCCGCCGCGGCCGCCGGCAGTCAATATCCGTGTTTCGCCGTCTTTTGTAATCTCAAAAAGGATCTCCCCTGTTTCGGCATTGCGGGCAATGGTTCCCAGCGGGACCTCTAATATTTCATCTTTTCCGGTACGACCTGACCGTTGGCCGCTGGAGCCCGGCAATCCGTTCTCCGCGATAATATGTTTTCTATATTTTAAATGGAGCAGCGTCCAGAGCTGGCTGTTGCCTACCAGGGTTACGTGTCCGCCCCTGCCGCCATCACCGCCATCGGGTCCGCCTTTCGAGGTAAGAATATCCCTGTGTAAATGAGAAGAACCCGCGCCGCCATGACCTGACCGGCAGCATATTTTAACATAATCGACAAAACTTGAACTCTGAGACATTTATTTATTTAGTTTACAGAGAGCATAATGCATACTTGTTAAAAGCAGAAAGATGCTACTTTGAGTACCCTGAATTATTAAAAGGTATCGGCGACCCTGCAGATAGATCCGAAGATCTCATCAACGGTCCCAATACCGTTAACGCTGGTAAATTTATGCTGACCTTTATAAAAGTTAGCTACAGGCGCTGTTTTGGAATTATACTCAACTATCCGTTTACGTATAACTTCAGGATTTGCATCATCAGGGCGGCCCGAGTCCTTGCCCCTGTTCAGCAAGCGTTTTTCAAGCTCCACCTGGTCTACAACAAGAGCGATCATCCCTGAAATGGAAGACGACTTGCTTTCAAGAAGTTCATCTAATGCGTCAGCCTGGGCTACAGTTCTTGGGAAACCATCAAAAATAAATCCGTTGGCATCTTTATTGGAGTCGAGTTTATTGCTGATCATCCCGATAACAACCTCATCAGGCACGAGAACCCCTTCATCCATTAGTTTCTTAGCTTCAAGTCCCAATTCAGTTCCCTGAGTAATCTCGCTGCGCAGAATATCGCCGGTTGATAAATGAACAAGGTTATATTTTTGAATTAACTTTTCGGATTGAGTTCCTTTACCAGCGCCCGGAGGGCCAAACAAAACTAAGTTCAGCATTCGAATGATCTAAATTTAAATTCCATCTGGAAGTACCACCGGAATGAATGACAAAGAATGAGTTTATTATAATAATTTCAAAAGCCTTTCCGTTTGAAGTTCGAAAAGGCTTTTAATACGCAAATGCTTAGGAACTAATCCCCACACATTTATCCGGATGCCCGATCTGATCGTATTTTTACATTTTGCATCCTCTGTGCACCTGAAGGGAGTCGAACCCCTAACCTCCTGATCCGTAGTCAGGTGCTCTATCCAATTAAGCTACAGGTGCCTTTTTTAACGGACTGCAAAAATATGCTTTCTTTTCAAACTAACATAAGTTTTTTGAAAATAGTGCCGGCCCCTTCTAATCGCATACGTCGAAAAGCTTTTCTATGAAGTCAATACCTGCCTCATAGCCGTAAAATCAGGAAGATCGCCTGCCGATTCTAATACTTCTGCATATATGATACGCTGCTCCTCGTCAGATTATGCTTCCGGGATGTTTGTTTAACTGATCGTTAAGGATCTGAAGGCCCTGCTCGAAGGATCTGGGCTGATATCCAAGTTGCCTGATGGTTTTATCCAGAATAAAACCAGTTTTTTTCGGGCGCTTAGCGGTCTGGTTTAAACTATGTGCAGATATCGGCTTAATAAGCGATCTGTCCAGCTTCCAGAAATCAGCAACCCGTTCAACCAGTTCTATTATGCTCATCAGATCCTTACCTGATGCATTAAAAACACCCTGTGCATTCTGCTTCGCTGCCAGGATACAGCATAAAGCAAGGTCTTCTGCAAGGGTCGGCATTCGCCACTGATCGTTAACGACATGGATGGGATCGCCTTTCTCCAGCGCCCCCTTTGCCCACAACACGATATTGCTCCGGCTCATATCACTGACAATCCCATAAACAATGATCGTTCGCAGAATGGCCCATTTGCCGGATGATGCTTCGAGAAGCTTCTCAGCCTCCAGCTTTGTAAGACCATAATAACTCAGGGGATTCGGCGCGGCTTCTTCAGAATAAGGCCCGTTCTCTCCGTCAAAAATAAAATCAGTGGATAGATGGATCAGCCTGATATCCTCTCTTTCACACACAGTGATAAGATTTTTAACAGCTTCAACATTCAGCTCCCGGCAAAGCTTTTTATCAAGCTCGCAGGTATCTACATTTGTCATTGCTGCAGTATTGATAATGGTATCTGGCCGGTGCTGCTCAATCAGCGCATTTAGTCTTGAAAGATCGCGTATGTCAAATTCTTCATAAATGTATCCTGAACTGACAGGATGCCGGTTTGGCCCGGTGGAAGTCGCTATCAGCTCAATTTCGGGATCAGCAATGCAATGGTCTGTTAATTTTTGCCCGAGTAAGCCGTTACTGCCAGTAACTAATATTCTTTTCATTAATTCAGGGTAATATCTCCATGTGAGGCCAGGCTTTTAAGAGCACGAGCCTTCCAATCAAAGAAAAGCAATTTTCTTAAATTAAGGTTAAAATCTATATCATAAAAAACGAGGGTGTTTTTAAGGCAATTTCCTTAAACACCCCCGTCTTTATTTATCAGAAGATTAGGCGTTTGTCTTGTTACTGCGTGTAATTGCAATAATAATTACAATAAATATAGCAACTCCAACAGCCCAAACCCATGGCTGACCATACCACACGCTATCTCCGCCCGTGTTTACATCTACTTCAACTTTTTCAGGAACAGATTGCGCAAACGAGTTAACAGATGCGATAACACTGCTTAAGATAACCGCAAGGGCTAGAATAGTTTTTCCGAATAAGGAAAGTGGTTTAAGTTTTGTGATTTCTTTCATGATGTTTTTAGTTTAGTGTTAAATGTAATTATTATTCATTACAATTAATACTGGATTTGGTTTGCTGGCGGAGTTATACGTTGTACGTTTTACGTGCGATTCGGATTGTATAGTAAGCCATTGTCGTTTCAATTTATATAAAACTCTCTATTCCATCTTATCTCAAATTATACGTATAACGTAAAACGTACAAATGCGAATCAAGGGTTAAAAGATTAAATAAATAAAAGCTGCTGCAATTTTCCCA
>JBBJNR010000014.1:0-52088 GCA_037719315.1 Daejeonella sp. | reverse complement strand
ACATGTAAATTATTGATAATCAATTGTATATATATTTTTCACCAAGCCCTAAATATGGATATAGGCGGGAATACTGGTTTATTCTCGTTAAGAATGAAACAATTATACCCAGAGGCCAAGATCTTCAGCTTTGAACCATTTCAATCAAACTTTAAGCAGCTTTCCGCAACGATTGAAGCCAGCAAATTAAAAGATGTGTCCGCTTTTCCATTCGGCATTGGCGGAACAACAAGGACAGAACGGCTGTACATTCACAAAAATAACATCGGCGGACATAGCATCATGCAATCTGAAACAAATAGCGATGCTTATACGGAGATAGAATTAGTATCTATCAGGGAAATGTTTAATAAGTTAAAAATCACCAAATGTAATTTACTGAAAATGGATTGTGAAGGTGCGGAATATGAAATAATCAAGAATATTGATCAGGAATTAGCTGCTTCTATCGAGAGAATTGTTTTCGAACCCACTCCAACAGCGTATGATGTTAATGAATTAACAGAACACCTTAAGAGCGTGGGTTTTGAAATGGTTGACAGGGATGGACTTTGTGTTGCAGTTAATAAAATGAAGGCGGAGAGCTTCTCGGAGCCTCAATTGGCATAGGATTCAGAATTTAATATTAATTGATCAGTAATTGCTGCGACCTCAGTGGTAAATGAATGTGTGAAGTGACGGATTCACGCTTACTCATATAGTGTTTAAATCTAAGTCGCCCGGGTATTAGGTTCCCTGTTCTGAAAAATAATTACATCTGACATAAAGGAAGCTAAAAAGCTGCCGGTTCTTAATGGCGAAACCGATCGCTGACGGAAGAATTGTCTGTGATTGATGTTATTTGGCCTTCCCCTTGCATTTAGTAGACCCTGAAGTTCTGGCGCCCTTTTCTGATGGTTTCCCGCCGCTTATCAAATAAATCCCAAAAGATGTAGCATTTCAGCACCCGGTTACGTATTAGTATTAAAACAATTTATTACGATTATATAACTATCTATAGATAACTCACTATAACATCAAATATGACTATAAAAACAAGAAAAACAGCTCAAATGCATGACAGGATTCGGGTATCCTTTGCAGAACCACAACAAGCAAAAAAGCATCAGCAACAATATCGATCAACTAAAGACACCCTGGAAATGAAAATGAAACAGAACAGCTGATAAAATCAGCAGAAATAAAAATTATGAAACCATCATGAGCATAACTGCTCGCCTTTATACCGCTGACAGGTTATTACCAGTAAAAAACAAATTATATTCAAATGAACCTGCATGAGATTGCCGCTCACAAAACGACATGAACTTAGCGAAGCGATCTCTTGAACGCCGCTGAAAAACATAGATAAAAGTGAAAAATATAAGCTCATGCAAGCTTCATCACCTTTAAAAAACAATTATATACAGATGAAAAACAAGCAACTACCTTTGTTAATTATTTTTGCAATAATGTTGAGCTCATGCTCAGATAAATTGAATTTGAGCTCGCTGGAAGGCAAATACGCAGGGTTCTTTTACCATATTCCACCGGGCGAAACAAAAACTGTGAAAAGCCAGGCAGAGATAAATGTCGATCTTAGAGGAACGGATTTCTCAGCAGGGAAAGCACCTGACAGAATCCCCGCAGGCGGTTCAGGGAAGTTCACAATTTTGAACCAAAAAGAAGTGGAGTTTAAGGATAACAATATATGGACAGCTGATTTTGACTGGAATCTGGTTCTTAACGGGCGGTACAAGTATGAGCATGTGAATGATAGCTTAATCCTGACACGAAAATTTGAATCATGTACAACTTGCGAAATAAAGCCAGGAATGATGCCAGGCTCATACCAATACAGATTGAAGAGAGTAAATTGATACATGTCCAAAACCCCCGTCATTTCTGAGTTAGAGCTCATTCAGGAATGTCAGAAAGGCAGTTTAAAGCACCAGGAAAGGCTATATAAGTTTTTCTTCAGCTATGCTATGGGTATTGGAATGCGTTATTTATCAAACCGGGATGACGCCCTGGAAGTTACAAATGATGCGTTTATTAAAGTATTTAACTCGATTAAAACCTTTAAAAACCAGCAGAACTTTAAGCCATGGTTAAGAAAGATTGTGGCGAACACGGCCATAGACAGGAGAAGAAAAGACCTAAAGCACCGGTATCATACAGATCTCGAAAACGCATCTTTTGTCTCGTACGAGGCACAGGCTATAGAAAATCTGAACGCAGGCGATATTTTGAAATTATTAGACCACCTACCCAGCCTGCAGCGCCTGGTATTTAACATGTACGAAATTGACGGATATAGTCATGAAGAGATCGGATCCCTACTCCAAATTCCTCCTAGTTCCTCAAGAGTGCACTTAAGCCGGGCTAAAGAAAAATTGAGGGAAGCCTGCAGATTAAATGAATCGGTATGAACGAACCAGAAGACGATAAAATCACTGCTAAAATACGTCAGGTCTTTGAAAATTTCGAAGATGCATCAGCAGACCATGGATGGCAGGAATTACGGAAGGAATATCCCGCGCCAGCTCGCAGGCCTCTGCTGTTATGGATGAGCTCTGCTGCCTTAGTATTGGTGGCTTTCGGATTATGGTTTTTTAATTCCACGACTTCCGATGGGATTATGTCAAACAAACAACTGCGCGGCGGAGAAACAAAAACAGCCAGCAAAAGCATTATCCAGGACAGTGGCACGGTGATCAAAAACCATGAAGACGCTTTAGCCGTCACGCAGAAAAAATCATATCCACCTTCCGCTAACCGGCCAGCAACTGGAGTAATCGGTATTCCCGAATCGGCTGCCTTAAGCGGAGAATACAAGCTCGACGCTCAAAACAAACCGTTATCGCTTGCAAAAGACCCTATATCTCAAATTCCAGACGAGGGCATCAAGAGCACATGGGAATACACCAAACCGGACGATCGTGATTCAGTATTAAGTGTCAGGGCAAAAATGTCTTTATTCACACCATCAAACAGTCCAGAGAGTGGCAGTAGTGTCTTCCCTGTCGAAAACAGAACTCAGAGCATGAAAAAATCCTATAATAATAAGGGCTTATCCTTAAGTTTTTACGCGGGCACTTTTTTCAATTATGCAGAGGGAAGTGAAAGCAACCTTAATTTTGGAGCAGGATTTTCGTCCGACATAAGGCTCAGTAAAAACTTAAAGCTGTCTACAGGCCTTAATCTCGCTAATAATAAGCTTGATTTTGACAGGAACGTACCGGGCAACGCGAACAAATCTTTCCAGAACGCGCTGTCAGCCGGTAATACTAATAATAGTACTACCGCAGCTACCCTAAGTAATTACAAGGCAGAATTGTTAAGCCTTGATATTCCCATCAACATTAAATACACCCCTAATCCGGATAAAGGCGATCTTTATATACTTGCCGGCTTAAGCTCAGGAACCTACCTTCAGGAAATGTATGGCGCTCAGTTACAAACTTCCAGTAATTCAGGATCTTTCCTTAGCGTGGGACAGACTCAGAATGAACGAATAACAAAACAATTAGAGCATTTTGACCTGGCCAGAACATTAAACGTCTCCTTTGGTTTTAGCACTAAATTAGCTAAATCCCAAAAAATTACCATTGAGCCGTTTTTAAAGTATCCTCTTGGGGGGCTGGGAACGGAAAACATCAAATTTGGATCCTCCGGGATCAATATAAAGCTCAAGATCAACTCATCAAAAAGATAGTGCGCTGATCAGTTCGTCCGATTCTGTCCAGGCGAATACTTCCGGTTAACTCCGGTCCCGATCTGGCAGAACTTCTGATTACATCCTATCCGGTACGCTTATCCCAAGCAAGCCCATGGCTTTATTTATTACGTCCGCGGTTGCCGACGCCAGGTCCAGTCTGAAATTTCTAACGGCCAGATCATCTGCTTTCAGAATACTTTCTTCATGATAAAATTTGTTGAACAGCTTGGCCAGTTCAAAAACATAGTTGGCAATTTGTGCC
Organism: Daejeonella sp.; assembly: GCA_037719315.1. GTDB lineage: Bacteria > Bacteroidota > Bacteroidia > Sphingobacteriales > Sphingobacteriaceae > Daejeonella. The sequence continues at coordinate 48,126 of JBBJNR010000014.1, read as the reverse complement.
GGGCTATATTCTTTAGCTGCGCCTGCAATAACATCGGGATATTTATAGAGGCTCAGGATCAGGTCTTTCTCAAGGGATGTTAACTTAGCGAAGTATCCGCGCGAAAGCCTGCCCGAATAATCGGCCTTTAGAAGAACAGACCGGATCCGTGCGTGTGTATATTGAATAAACGGACCCGTGTGTCCCTGAAAATCAATCGATTCTTTAGGATCAAATAATAAGCGTTTTTTAGGCTCCACCTTCAGCAGGAAAAATTTCAGAGCGCCCATTCCGATCATTTCATACAGCCTGATCTTCTCTTTTTCATCAAAACCCTCTACTTTTCCTAACTCTTCGGTCCGCTCCTGTGCTGTCAGGATCATTTCCTCCATAAGCTCATCAGCGTCCACAACAGTACCTTCCCTGGATTTCATTTTTCCTGACGGAAGGTCAACCATCCCATAGGACAGATGAAACAAACCCTTTGCCCATGTTTTCCCTAATTTTTCGAGTATGAGGAACAGAACTTTAAAATGATAGTCCTGTTCGTTGCCCACGACATAAAGGGATTCATCCATTTGAAAATTATCATATTTTAGCTGGGCAGTACCCAGGTCCTGGGTGATATACACAGAAGTTCCATCAGCGCGGAGTACCAGTTTCTGGTCGAGACCGTCATCCGTCAAATCAATCCAGACCGAGCCATCTTCCTTTTTAAAGAAAACCCCTTTATTCAGTCCCTCCTCAATAATGTCCTTGCCTAATAGATAAGTATTAGATTCATAATAGTACTTCTTGAAATCAACGCCCAGCTGTTTATAGGTTTTCTCAAAGCCTTCATACACCCAGCCATTCATCCTGCTCCAAAGATCTTTTATCTCTTTATCCCCTGCTTCCCACTTCAAAAGCATTTGCTGAGCCAGCTTTATAATTGGAGCATTTTTTTTTGCATCATCCTCAGTCTGTCCAGCCGAAATAAGTTCTGAGATCTGCTTCTTATATACCTGATCAAAGATCACATAGTATTTTCCAACAAGGTGATCCCCTTTTAGTCCGCTGATTTCCGGGGTCTCATTGTTTCCGAACTGCTGCCATGCAAGCATTGATTTACAGATGTGAATACCCCTGTCGTTGACAAGGTTGGTCTTAATAACTTCGTATCCATTTGCTGAAAGAATTTGAGCTACAGAATACCCAAGCAGGTTATTTCTGACATGGCCCAGGTGCAGCGGCTTATTTGTGTTTGGCGATGAATATTCAACCATTACCTTTTTGCCATTTGGAGAAAACTGGCCGTATGAAGGGCTCAGAATAGTGCTGAACAGGCTTTCGGTCCAGTAATTATCAGAAATAGAAAGATTCAAAAAGCCTTTAATAACATTAAAATCTTCTACCTCGTTAACATGCTGCTTTAGATATTCGCCGATGTCGGCGCCTGTTTGCTCGGGTGTGGCTTTTGAAAACTTAATAATGGGAAAAGTTACCGCGGTGATCTGTCCTTCAAATTCTTTCCGTGTCTCCTGGATAATAATTTTGTCTGCTTCTATTTTTGTGCTATACAGGGTTGAAACAGCTGCGATTATATTCTGAACTATTATATTTTCTATGGTCATATTCTCCGGATTTCCCGCCAAATTATTCTAGTCGTTAATTAAAGAATTTGTAGCCCGTAACAGGATTTCAAAAGCATTTTCGGCCATCAGGTTTTCTTTGTCGAGAGTAGGGTTAACTTCCACCATCTCAAAACAGCATACTTTTTCACTGGTCATTAAGCGGGCAACTAAATTTCCCGCCTCACGTGCACTTAGTCCGTTCGGGACCGGTGTACCTGTACCTTTGGATATCGATGCATCCAAAGAATCCACATCGAAAGAGATGTAGATCAGATCACAATGTCCAAGATACTTCAGGGCATCGATGGCGACCCTCTCAACACCCCTTCTGCGGATTTCAAGCGTCGGGAAATTCTTCACCTTATGTTTTTTCAGGAGGTACTGTTCCGGCGCCTCGGCATCGCGCATGGCGATATAAACAAGGTCACTATATTTGATCTTGGGAGATATATTAGCCACATTCTTGAGCTGATACCAGTAATTGATCGTCTCCTGATCAGGTGTGTTCTTTTTAGAATTTGTATTATCTTCGTCTAAAACTATAGCAAGCGGCATCCCGTGCAGATTACCCGAGGGCGTCGTATACGGAGAGTGGATATCAGAATGCGCATCTATCCAGATTACTCCGAGGACTGATTTCGGAAAAGCTTTACGGATACCCGATATAGTGCCTGCAGAACAGCTGTGATCGCCGGATAACAGGACTGGAAATTCCTTGTTCTTCAGGATCCTGGAAACTTCTTCCGAGATCCGCTCAACCATGGTTAAAACACCTGAGATCCGCTTTGCATACTGATTTCCTGCTGATTCCAGCAAGAGGTGGTTCTCATTCGCGATCTCTGTGATTTTGTGCTGCTTGAAATATCTGCTCCCAAAATCAAGAGCCGCAATTTTAATGGCATCACTTCCCATACTGGCGCCCCGCGTCCCGGCTCCTATCTCCGATTTAACTTCTATAATTCTAAATTCGCGCATGATGTTCTGACAGCAGGCTTTATGGCAGGGAAAACGTAAATTTACGTTCGAGCCTGTCTTCTATACTATATGCTTTTTATATCTTTGCCAAAATTATAAAAAAATGCAGAGTTACGCGGAGTTTCTTGATTTAAGCGTTGGTTTCCCACAGGATGGTTTTGATATCATCGATGACGAGTTGTACTTCCATGATCTGAACCTGATGGAAATGATTGAAACCTATGGGTCGCCTTTGAGGTTTACCTATCTTCCGATCATCAGCAAAAAGATCCAGCAGGCCAAGCTTCTATTTCAGTCTGCCATTGTGAAAAACAATTACAGAGGAGGTTACAAGTACTGCTATTGTACAAAAAGTTCGCATTTCCGGCATATTGTAGAAGAAGCCCTCAAAAATGAAATCCACCTGGAGACCTCATCAGCCTTCGATATGCCGATGATTGATGCCCTGGAAAAAAAAGGTGCATTAAATAAAGATATCACGGTGATTTGCAATGGCTTTAAAACCTTTCAGTATAAGCAATACATTATTGACATGATGCATGACGGGTATAATAATATTATCCCCGTTTTAGATAATAAGGAAGAGTTTAACATCTATGATGATGAGCTTGATATCCCCTGTAGCCTGGGGATGCGAATTGCTGCCGAGGAGCAGCCTGATTCCCAGTTTTACACCTCGCGATTAGGAATCAGAATGGAAGATATTATTGATTTTTATAATCATAAAATAGCTCAAAATCCAAATTTCAAGGTTAAGCTTCTTCATTTCTTTATCAATTCAGGGATTTCTGATACTCCTTACTACTGGAATGAACTGGAGAAATATGTTACACTTTACTGCAAGTTCAAGAAGATCAACCCGGATCTGGACACCCTGGATATCGGCGGTGGAATGCCTTTTAAAGATTCGCTTGTATTCGATTTCGATTATGAATACATGGTTAATGAGATCGTAAAGCGTATCAAGGAAATCTGTGCTGAGCACGATGTTATAGAACCTGATATTATCACGGAATTTGGAAAATATACTGTTGCGGAAGCCTCGGGAATTTTATATAAAGTACTGGGCCGTAAACAGCAGAACGATCGCGAAAAATGGCTGATGCTCGATGGCTCTTTTATCACTAATCTTCCGGATGTATGGGCACTGAATCAGAAATACATTCTCGCTCCTGTGAATAACTGGGATTCGGAATATGAAAAGGTCAACCTGGGGGGAATTACCTGCGATGGGCAGGATTATTATAGCCAGGAAGCACACATGAATAACGTTTTTATGCCTAAGACGCGAAAGGTTCAATATTTGGGCTTTTTTAATACCGGGGCTTACCAGGAGGTGCTTAGCGGCTATGGTGGGATTCATCACTGCCTGCTTCCATCTCCAAAGCATGTAATCATCCGGCGTAACCGGGATGAAACCTTTAACTTTGAAGTGTTCGGGGAAGAGCAAAATAGCAAGCAGGTTTTAAAGATCCTGGGTTATTAATCACAACCTGAATATGGGCTTTACAAGTACGATCATGAAGAATATCTGTCTTTTGATGCTTTGCATCCTGCCGCTGATCTCATGTTCTCAGAACAGGACATCAGAAAATCCGGCCATTCATGGTGCGGATACTCTTAAACCCCGCGAAAAGTTTACCAGCCTGAAATTCGAAGTAGAAGGCAAGCCCGCCATAGCCGTCATCAATACTCAGTATAAAAATTTCCAGGGAAGATCACTTTTCCCGGTTTCGCTTTTTATAACTATCAATACAAAAGACCAGGACAAAAACGGGCACCCGACAGAGAAAGAGGCGGCAATTTTTCATGCCTTACAGACTAAAATTATAGCCGCGCTTAGCTCAGACTTTGTTTATGCTCATGCAGGCACAACAACTATGTTTGGTTACCGCGATATTCTGTTATATATCCATGCAAAAGACCAGGAAAAGGCCGCTGCTATCCTGGACAAAATCAAAGATGGGAATGAGCGGTTCGTTTCCTACACATTTGAGCAAGATCCGGAATGGGAAGCTGTTGCCTCCTTTTATGAAGCACTCCCCGGCGAAAACTAAGAATCAAATTTATCAAGCAGTTTGATGAGAGTTGCAAAATCTTTAGGGTATGGGGCTTCAAAGGCCATCTCCGTACTTTCATCAATCTTAAAGCTGATCTGTTTTGCATGTAAGGCGAAGCGTTTCATGACAGGAAGCTCTTGCTGGTCCTTCCCGATCGTGTATGCGCGCTTAATTTCAGAAAGAAAAACGGGTTTACCACCATACATCTCATCACCTGCAATATTCGCTCTTTGTGAAGCCAAATGTATCCTGATCTGGTGCATTCGGCCGGTCACTGGCTTGCATTCAACCAGGGTATAGTGCTTATAATACTTAAGGGAATTAAATATCGTTTCGGCAGGCTTACCTTCCTGGCGGCTGATCGCTACATTTTTTCCTCCAAGGTTTAAGATCGGCAGATCTACGTGAAGGTCGTCGAAAACATGGGTACCATTTATAATGGCATGATACACCTTGCTGACTTTGCGATGTTCAAATTGCATCGACACCAAACGGTAAGTTTCCGGATTTTTTGCAATAATCAGCGCACCGGAGGTCTCCCTGTCAAGCCTGTGACAAATCTGGGCATCATGGGAATACTGTTTAGCTAAACGAAGTAAATTGATTTCTCCTCCCTCTCGGTCGTCAAGGGAGCTTAGAAATGCAGGTTTATTAACAACAATAATATTATTATTCTCAAAAAGAATAAGGTCCTCGAATTTTGGAAACTTCACACAAAGCAAATTAGAATGCAAAGGTAAGATTTTTCATGTAAGGGCAGAGATATGAGGTCTGAGACCTTGTGGCGGAAGGCTGATTGAGAGCTGAACGGTAAAAACAGCTACTTCACTTCAAACTTGTATCCAACCCCCTTCACCGTGCTCACATACCTGTCGCCGAGCTTCTCACGCAATTTCCGTATATGAACGTCTATTGTACGGTTGGTAACTACCACAGATTCCTCCCATATATTCTTTAGGATTACATCCCTGGTATAAACCTTCCCAGGTTTGGATGCTAAAAGATATAATAACTCAAATTCCTTTTTAGCCAGAGTGATCCTTTCACCATTCCGGAATACCAGGAATGCTTCGCGATCGATAACCAGATCGGCAATTTCAAGCTTATTATGTTCTTCTTCCTCTGCCTGAACGTTTCGTCTTAAAATTGCGTTAACACGGCTGGTCAGCGCCCTGGGCTTAATGGGTTTAGCGATATAATCATCGGCGCCGACGTTAAATCCGGCTATTTCTGAATACTCCTCGCTTCTCGCTGTTAAGAAAACCATGAATGTGTTTTTGAATTCATTCATAGTCCTTAAAATACGGCATGCCTCTATCCCATCCATTTTAGGCATCATAATATCCAGGATTATCAGATCAGGGATCACACGTTTAGCCTCAGCAACCGCTTCCTGCCCATTGGTTGCAGTAAAAACCTGGTAACCTTCCTTCTTGAGATTGTATTCAATAAGCTCCCTGATATCAGGTTCGTCATCAACAATCAGGATCTTATGTTTAGCTGCACTCATGGATACGTTAATTTTTAGTAAAAGTAACCTGTTAATTACACTAAATCGTTAAGCCTTCATTAATAAATTGTTAACACCCAATAACAGTTAACAATTTATTAAGTTTAATTCAATGTTTTAGCGAGAAATTTTTGCAGCTCCGGGCCACGTAAATTCTTGGCCACTATCTTACCTGAAGGGTCCAGCATAAAAGATGCAGGTATCCCCTCCACCCTATATAAAGCAGCTACCTGGCTATCCCATCTCTTAAGATCAGAAACATGGCCCCAATCCAGGAGATCAGATTCAATCGCTTTAATCCATGCGTCTTTATCATCGTCGAGCGAAACACCCAGAATTGTAAAGCCTTTATCCTTAAATGCGTTAAATTGCTTTACGATATTGGGATTCTCTTCCCTGCAGGGACCACACCAGGAAGCCCAGAAGTCCAGCAGTACATATTTACCTTTGTAATCTGATAATTTGACCTGTGCACCTGAAGGATCCTGGAGCTCAAAATCCGGGGCTTTTTGTCCCACCGATACGATCTTTATACCTGCCATCCGGTTTACGAATGCCTGTACAGCTTTGTTATTGGGAAACTTGGATTTGATTTCGTCTGAATATTTAATTAGTTCAAGCTCGTATTTATTCTGGTCGATCGTTCCGGCAGCGTAAAATCCGGCCAGGTTGTCTTTATTCTCCTGAGCAAATTTGAATGTGCTTGAGGAATATTCATCCATATTTTTCTGAAATTCAGGCATCAGCACATTAAATATCGAATCTTTGGCTTCCGGTCTGGCCGTTACCGCCGCCGCATAATCCGATTGAAGTTTTTGATAAATCTTTCCATAATCAGCCTGGATCTTGTTAACACCCTGAACTTTTTCAGAGTCGTCCGACCCTTCGATTACGTATGTATTCGTGGTGTCAGTATAATTTGTTTCAAATTCAATCTCTTCACCGTTCTTCCCGATGATCAAAAAATTCTTTTCACCAACAGCCAGCGTATAAAAATTCGCATCAGGAGAAACCCGTCTGAATTTAAATTGATTTTCTTCATTCAGAAAGGCAGAATCAATTAATGAGTCTATTTCATATAGCAATATCTTTTTAATGTCCCCTGGATTTTCAATCTTGCCGGAGATAGTAAGTTCGCTATTATTTTTACAGGAAACTGTAAATACGCTGATCGCCATTAAAGCGATTAAAATTGAGTTCTTCACGTTTTATTCTCTAATTTATCTATTACTAATTTACTTGTTGTTTGAGGATTTATTTTCCCCATTGATTTTTTCATGATGTCGCCCATAAACAATCCCAAAACGCCTTTTTTACCATTTTTGTACTCCCTAACCTTTTCCGGGTATTTTTCAAGCACCTCATCTATAATACCAATTAATTCATCATCTCCGGTATCGATCAACAATTGTAAAGCCGATGCTGCTTCTTCTGCAGAAATGCTGGGATTATGGATCATTTCAGGAAAAACTTTTTGAGAAGCTACCGAATAATTTAGTTTACCAGAGTCTACCAGGCTGATCAAACCGGCAAGATTAAAAGGGCTGATACTAAAATCCGATACAGAGGTACAATGTTCCTGCAGAAATGATCTGACAGGTCCGATTACCCAATTTGCAGCGGCTTTACTATTTTCTGCGTGAGAGATTAGTTCGTCGAAATACAGGGCAAGCTCTTTCTCTAATGATAATATTGTTGCATCATATACGGATAAGCCAAAATCGGCAGTATAGCGTTTGATCTTTTCAGCCGGAAGCTCGGGAATGGAGGCTGCTATATTTTTTATATATTCTTCCGTTAGAAGAAGCGGCGGCAGATCCGGTTCAGGAAAATAACGGTAATCATTCGCCATTTCCTTACTTCGTAAGGGGCTTGTAGTTCCACTTTCAGCATCAAAGTTTAATGTATTCTGCTCTACATATCCGCCATCTTCCATGATCCCGGTCTGCCGAATAAATTCATGATCAATAGCTCTCTGTAAATTCCGTATTGAATTAAGATTTTTGACCTCGCACCGGTTACCGTAATCAGCCGCATGTTCAAGCCTGACAGAAATATTAGCGTCGCACCGGATGCTGCCCTCCTCCATATTTCCATCACAAATGTCAAGGTATTTCACGAGCTTCCGGATCTCATTAAGATAGGCTGCTGCCTCTGCCGCCGACCGTATATCAGGCTCTGAAACGATTTCAATCAATGGTACGCCGGCGCGGTTCAGATCGATCAGTGAATCTGAATCGTCCTGATCATGCATGCTCTTTCCTGCATCATCCTCCATATGAATCCTGTTAATCCGTATACGGGAAGTAGATTCATTAGCAGATGCAACATCAATATATCCGGATTGACATATCGGATGACTATTCTGAGTTGTCTGAAAGCCCTTAGGAAGATCGGCATAAAAGTAATTTTTGCGATCAAAACCGATATGAGTATTAATACTGCAATTTGTTGCCAACCCCATTTTAACAGCATATTCAACAACTTTTGCATTGAGCTTGGGAAGTGTTCCCGGCAGGCCGAGGCTTACTGGACTTATATGTTCATTAGGTCCAGCACCAAAACCGGCGGAGTCAGCAGAAAATATTTTGCTTGCAGTCGATAATTGAACATGCACCTCCAGGCCAACTACAAGCTCATATTTATCTGTAACACTATCCCGATTAGCAATCATTAATAGGTATTGGATTTTTTATGCAAATATAATCTTTAATTATTGGAAAGATGAAAGCGCATAGTTGAAAGCGGGATAATCAATGACCAGAATCTGTATTCCCGGGCAGGATACTCTCAACTTATAAAAGCCCTTGCTTTTAAAAAAGCCTTCTCAATTCCTGAGCTGTCTGTGCCCCCTGCTGTAGCAAAAAATGGCTGTCCACCCCCTCCACCCCGGATCTCCTTCGCCAATTCACGGATAATATTTCCGGCGTTCAATCCTTTATCTTTCACAAGGCTTTCCGAGATTGTCACTGTGAGATTAGGTTTTCCGTCTATTTCTGTTGCGAGTACAAGAAATAAATTAGAAAAAGCGTCTTTAAGAGAATAGGCCAGATTTTTAACCGCATCGGCATTGGGCAGATCAACTTTTTGCGCCAGAAAATTTATCCCGTTTATTTCCTCTGCAAGTTTAACCAACTCTTTTTTTAAACCCACAGATCGTTCGGTTATACCCCTTTCAATTTCCTTTTTAAGTCTGGTATTTTCTTCAAGTAATCCTTCAACGGCTTTCTGAAGATCCTTGGGGTTTTTAAGGATATCCTTCAGTGCGGAGATCTGTGTATTCTGCGAAATGATGTAATGCTCTGCTTTTTCACCGGTAATGGCTTCGATTCTCCGAACCCCTGCCGCAACTGCACTTTCTGAAATGATCTTAAAAAACCCGATCTGCCCGCTGGCTTTAACATGTGTACCGCCGCAAAGCTCTTTTGAAAAATGATCATCAAAAGTAATTACTCTGACAAAATCCCCATATTTTTCACCAAACAGCGCCGTAACTCCTGATTTAATCGCATCCTGATAAGGTACAGATCGCTCTTCCTTTAAAAATATATTGGCACGGACCTTTGCATTAACTATCTTCTCTGCTTCAGAAATTTCCCAATCTGTCATCTTCGAAAAATGTGAAAAATCAAACCGGAGATATTCAGCATTTACAAGTGAGCCCTTCTGGTTGACATGATCCCCCAGCACCTGCTTTAAAGCCGCATGAAGTAAATGAGTAGCAGAGTGGTTGCTTTCTGTCGGGAGCCTGTCAGACTGATCTACTATCGCCCAGAAAGAACCTGTAAGCTCATCGGGAAGCGTATCAATATAATGAATGATCAAGCCATTCTCCTTTTTAGTATCTGTGACCGCATATTCGAATAAACGGGAAGCGTCTTCCAGCTTACCTGTATCCCCTGCCTGACCACCGCTTTCAGCATAAAAAGGTGTGCGGTTTAATACAACCTGATATTGTTCTTTACCCCTTGCAGTTACCTTCCGGTATTTCAGAATCCTGCATTCCGTTTCGAGATCATCATAGCCTACAAACTCAACCTCATCACCTTCATGAATGCTTACCCAATCTCCCGTATCAATTGCAGTAGCTACTCGTGAGCGGGATTTTTGCTGCTGAAGTTGCCCCTCGAAAGCTTCCATATCGACTGTCCATCCTTTTTCTCTGGCCATCAGTTCGGTAAGGTCAATCGGAAACCCGAATGTATCGTAGAGTTCAAAGGCAAAATCTCCTTTAATAATTTTATCGTTGGTTTCGAAGCGCTCAAACCTTTGTATTCCTGTTGCCAGTGTTCTTAAAAAAGACAACTCTTCTTCCTTTACCACTTTCTGTACAAAATCCTGCTGCTTTTTCAATTCCGGAAACACGTTATCAAACTGCTCAGCAAGAATAGGTACCAGGCGATTGATAAACGGGTCTTTCAGGTTAAGAAAAGTGTATGCATATCTTACTGCGCGACGCAGGACCCGGCGTATTACATATCCGGCCTTATTATTCGCCGGCAAGGTGCCGTCAGCTATACAAAAACAGATCGCACGAATATGATCTGCCATAACGCGCATCGCTATATCCGTTTTCTCATCTTTTCCGTAGCTTATTCCTGATTCTGCAGCAATGAACTGGATCAATGGCTGAAATACATCCGTATCGTAATTTGAAGTTTTTCCCTGGACCACTCTAACCAGGCGCTCCAGCCCCATACCCGTATCGACATGCTGGTTTGGAAGCTTTTCCAGTGAGCCATTTTTTAAGCGGTTAAACTGCATAAACACATTGTTCCAGATCTCAATAACCTGGGGATCGTCATGGTTAACTAATAACTTACCATCAGTGGCCCTGCGCTCTGCATCAGGTCTCATATCCACATGGATCTCAGAGCACGGGCCGCAAGGACCGGTCTCTCCCATCTCCCAGAAATTATCTTTTTTATTGCCTAAAAGGATCCTGTCTTCAGAGATATATTGCTTCCAGATATCATATGCCTCCTGGTCTTTAGCCAGGCCTTCTTTTCCATCACCTTCAAAAACAGTTACATACAACTGATCCTTAGGTATTTTATAAACTTGAGTCAGCAGTTCCCAGCTCCAGCCAATAGCATCTTTTTTGAAATAATCGCCAAAACTCCAGTTGCCCAGCATCTCGAACATGGTGTGATGGTATGTATCAATCCCCACCTCTTCCAGGTCATTGTGTTTACCTGAGACACGAAGACATCTTTGCGTATCTGCAACCCTCCTATATTTAATAGTCGCTTCTCCCAAAAAAAGCTCTTTAAACTGGTTCATGCCGGCATTTGTAAACATCAGTGTTGGGTCATTCTTTACCACAATAGGTGCTGAGGGTACGATCTGATGCCCTTTTCCTGCAAAAAAATCTAAAAAACTTTGTCTAATCTCTTTGGTTGTCATTCTAAATAAAAGTTGCGCAAATATAAGGAGATGAAGCGAGAAGGGAGACAGGGGATTCAGATTTGTATCTAAGTCCTGCCGCTTTGCCTTCGCGGGCTGTATGGTTAAACCTGGTATTTTCAGGTGGTACTGTTTTTTCGTTTCTAATTTCTCACATCCCGTTCTCAAAAATGTTTACTTTTACAGCACAAACTCCAGGTATGCCTTACAAAGATCGCGACATAAACAAACTCTATTATACCATGGGGGAAGTTACCGGGATGTTTGATGTCAATGCATCGCAAATCCGCTTCTATGAGCGTGAATTTGAAATACTTCAGCCAAAAAAAAATAAAAAGGGGAACAGGCTATTTACTCCGGATGACGTGGAGAACCTGAAGATCATCTTCAACCTTGTTAAAGAAAAAGGTTTCACACTTCAGGGTGCTAAAGATTACCTCCGAAACAACAAGGGAGAGGTTAAAGAAAATCAAAAAGTTATCGATTCATTGGAGCGGTTAAAGCAATTTCTTCTCGAAGTAAAGGAACAACTGTAAGCCATGGAGCATGTAGGAACCCCTCAGAACACTGCTGTCAGGATCTTGTTCGTCATTAATCACAAGTCGGGTAGCGGAAATGACGATACTTTACAAGACTTTATTGCTGAACAGGCTAAGTCAGCGGGTTTTGATTTTCAGATCTACCGGATGACGGGAAACGACGACGAAAATATCCGGACAGAAATAAAAAGATTCAAGCCATTAATAGTTTCGGCCGCAGGGGGCGATGGTACCGTGAAACTCCTGGCAGGAATACTTTCCGGTACAGAAACCGTTCTCTCGATCATACCCTATGGCTCTGCCAACGGGATGGCCAAAGAGCTTGCTATCACCAATATCAATTTCGCTTTGGAACTGCTTACCACGGGCAAGCAGAAACGAATAGACCTGATTTCAATAAATGGGGAGATCTGCATCCATCTTGCGGATGTGGGATTAAATGCAAGGGTGGTTAAACGGTTCGAGAAGGATCCGAAAAGAGGTAAGCTAACTTACGCGAAGCACCTTTTCGGGGAGATGTTCTTTTTGAAAAATTATAGGTTCCTGATCACTTCCGACAATACAACTGTAGTCCGGAAGGGCGTTTCAATCACATTTGCAAACGCGTCTAAATATGGAACAGGTGCCGTTATTAATCCTGAGGGGAAACTGGATGACGGAAAATTCGAATTGGTAATTGTCAAGCCATTTCCCCGGATTAAGCTATTGTCTATAGCGTGGAAAATGTTCAGGGGCAAATTACATACTTCAGATTACGTAGACATCATCAGCTGCAAAAAGGCCGTAGTGATATGCAACAGAAGAACTACGCTTCAAATAGACGGGGAGGTTATCGGCAAGGTGAAAGAAATAAATTGTACTGTACTTCCGGGAGCCCTGACGCTTCTAGTACCTTCAGATTTTTAGAGCAGTTTATGCTCATAGACCATCCTGCCCTTTTCTAATACAGGATCGACGATCCATGATGAAATGACGACAGAGCCATCATTATCAAATTTTATCTTGAAAAATCCTTTCGCCTTCATTCCGAACAGTAAATTCTTACCTTCCTGAAGGACGTATTTAAGCTTTGAACCCGCGCCGCTAACTACATAGTGATTTCCATCTTTGCTAATATGCTGTAAATTATGCTCATGTCCTGCTGCATAGATGATCCCCTTATGACGCTTAAAAATTTCTATCAGGCGCTTACGCAAGTTTCTGTACCTTGGATGGGCAATGTCTTCCTTCGCCCCAAAGAATTTCCGGTAAATAGGCAGCAATGAGCCGATAAAAGGTAGGGGTACATAAGCCTTTTTATTATAAAGTGTAAAAGGGAAAATATGATGGCTTAATTTGTATCTGCCGCCATGGATAGCATAGCTATAGACAGGCGCATGTCCAGCGATGATCACACGCTTATTCTTATTGTCGTCAAGAATTTTAATAAGGTCCTTAAAGAATTCCGCTTCAGATGAAACCCTGCAACCGCATTGCTGGCCTATGGGCCTGAAGCCGGATTGAAGCCACCATTGTGTGTTAATTAAAACAATTGTTACATTATCGTTTACATTGATCTCGGTCGGTCCCGGACAGCCATTTGACGGTAGCATAACGTTTTGCCCGAAAAGCTTTTCCAGGTACTTTTCCTGCCTTATAACATATTCGTATCCGTCCTTCCGTCCCTTATTCCAGTCGTGATTGCCTGAGATGAACAAAACCTTTCCGTGATAGTCCTTTAGAGCTTGATAATGAGCATTTAATGTATTCTCAGCATCGGTGCGCAATATATTGGATTTAGGGGGCAACCCTCTCGGATAGATATTGTCACCGAGGAAAAGTACTGCAGAGTGCTGGTCTTTGTCGAGGTGATGTTTCAATGTTTCCAATACCGGATCGGGCTTAATCCGGTTTATATTACCCGTGTCCCCAATGAGAAACACTTCATAAGGCCTTTTTTTTCCGGTTTTGGTTTGCATAGATAGGGTATACTTTAACAAACCTAATAAAACCAATCATGTTTGAACTACCAATCAAGTTTTTCCTTATTCAGAAAGGCTGCAATACCCCGCTTGCATTCTGCTGATGAACGGGCCTGTACATTTAATTTAACTGCTTCGTTAAGGCTATCTTCCAAAGACTGGCTTTGAGCACTATTTAAGAGCTGTTTCGTTAAAGCGACAGAGTGCCCGGAAACAGATGCGGCAAGTTTTTCAGCGTATTCTGTAACCCGCGCTGCAATTTCAGTTTTGTCTGAAATAAAATTAATAAGACCGTAACCAGAAGCTGTCACAGAATCTATCAGCTCCCCGCTGAGCAATAATTCCCGTGCCCGGCCATCCCCTAGCTTTCGTACGAGAAAGCAGGCAACCAATGCAGGCAGAAAGCCTATTTTAACCTCCGTATACCCAAATTTTGCTTCGGGTACTGAAAAAACAATATCGCATACACAGGCCAGCCCGCATCCACCAGCTATCGCATGACCCTCGACCTGCGCAATAACAAGCTTGGGTAATGTATAAATTGAATAAAAAAGTTCCTTCAGTGCGACGGTATCTGTAAAATTATCTTCAGCAGAGTTATTCTGAAGTACTTGAAGGTATCCTAAATCAGCGCCCGCACTAAAAACATCTCCTGCGGCCCTGATTACGAGTACTTTTATTTTGTCGTCACTTCCCGCTTTAGAAACTGCGCTGCCAAGTATTTCAACAAGCTGAGGATTTAGCGCATTCTTCTTCTCTGGTCGGTTTAAGGTAATATATGCGATCCTGTTTATAGTTTCATAAGATATGAGATCTTTCAATTCGTTTTTGCTCCTTTCAATAGGTATTAATGGACAGATTCACGTAAAAAAACCAGTAGAAGAAACTGCTTCATAATTTAAACCTTAAATCAAAATTAATTCAAAAAATTAAAGCTTAACTACATAAGCAGGATTTTTCTTCAACAAATAATAAGTGATGCCCATTTTCCTGGCCTCTTCAATCCAATTGTTAATTTTATAGTCCGGATTGCCGGCATCAATGATCAGTCTGGAAAAATTAACCCATTCCTTCATGTCCTGAACACTGCTATGAGGATTTCCACTTACAAAAAGCGCATCAACCGTTATCTTACGATTAAATTTTAAATGATCAAGCTGATTGTCCCACCTCAGTATCCTGTAACTTCCAAACTGGTAAAAATTCGCCGCTGCGTAAAAATATTGGCCTGAAAAGCTTTTTCCGGAAGTAAGAAACATCTCGGTTGCCGAGCCTTTACTTTGCAGCCCTGGAAGGACGGAAAATCCTGTCAGCTTATCAGAAGCGTCAAGGTCCGTTATGACCACGCTCCTTCCGCGGTATAGATGTGCTACAGCAGTGTACTTCCTCAGGTTATAGAAAATAAGCTCGTGACGATCATAATTGCGAACGGCCAGCACACTGATGCTCATACAAAAGACGGTGAGTACGGTATATAAAGGGAGCCGGATATTGTGCCCGAAAGATACTTTCAGGATAAGACAAAACAGGATGAGGTAAAGCAAGATAAATTGAAATGTATTTATCCATAGTCCGTCCCAACTGGAAAAAGGGAGGTTTTCTATATAAAACAGGATATTATTCGTAAAAGTTATCAGCCAGTTCAGGATGATGCCGAGCTGACACAGAACTCCTGGAAGCGGGATGAGCATAAAAATAATGCCTGCGTACATGATGACGGCAACAGGTAAAACAATAAACAGGTTGCTCAGAAGAAAGTATACAGGAAACTGATGGAAATAATAGATGCTAATGGGAAAGGTAGCCAATTGCGCCGCTATGGATAATGCACAATAACTCCAGCAACAATCAAGAAGCCTATTTTTGAGATATATCATCTGGTAGATCTTCGGATGAAAATAGACCAGTCCAGTAACCGCGACATACGACAATTGAAAACCCGCATCAAACAGGAAAAATGGATTGTATAAAAGAAGGAAAAATGCTGAGATAGCGATCAGATTATAGGTATTTTGACTTTTATTGAGCGCCTTTCCGATAACAATAAAACTGAGCATCACCGCTGCCCTGCAGGCAGGAGCAGAAAATCCCGTTAACAGGGCGTAAAACCAAACAACCGAAATTATAACAAGCGCTCGTGATAAACGTAATCCCCGGTTCTTGTTCATAAACCCTAACAGAAAGGACAAAACCATAAATACAATTCCAACGTGCATCCCCGATACAGAAAGTACATGCATCGTTCCGGTTTTAGCGTAAGCTTCAATGAGCTCACTGCTCAACTCGGCACGGTAACCGAGGATCAGTGTAGATGCAAAGGCTGCGGCATTTTTATCGGGGAGGTATGTATAAAATTGACGAACCAGGTCCCTCCTGAGCCGAAGGGAGAATGTAATCACAGGGTTACCTTTATTTCTTTTTATTAAAATTAATTTCTCTGGTGTTAATAATGTTTGGTAATATATTTGCTTTTTGGCCAGAAACTGCCTGTAATCGAACTGTGCAGGGTTATAAGGTGGCTCAATGCTGTCATACAAAGCAGGAATCACTACCAGGTCGCCATAATTGAGAACAATCGGTGCAATAGTATCAACGCGTAAAGCCACTAACAATTTACCAGAAGAAATGTAGTTTTTGTCGCGATAATAACTTCCCTTAACATCAGTTTCAAACCGTAAAATCCCACCGGACAATTTAGGTTCGCTTACAATCAAGCCAACTAACCCATCGGCCCTTTGAAAGCGATAATGTTCCCTGTCTAATTTTTTGGATAAATAAACTGTAAGAACATAGCTGGTTATCACTAAAAAAAAATAAACACATACACCAATCTGCAATTTGAAACGATAGAGAGAAAGCGTTTTATATTTAACGATGAAGAGGGTAAAAATAACCAGCAGAAAAAATGCCATGGGAATAGCACACTTAAAAGTAAATTCGTTTTCAAGCCAATATCCGCCTGATATTCCGCTTATTAGGGGAATCAATAGCCTTACAAACGGTATTTCTCCCCTATAAAACATTTTAAAATTGAAATCGAAGCTGTATCTTGAAGTCTGATCTTTTGTTACCCTGGATCATATCATGACCGGACCCCACCGTTTGCTGACCTGAGTAACTCAGCAGAGCGTACCTGAGCCAGATATCGAAACCTCGCTGAAAAGTATAGCGGGCGTTAGCATAGCACCTTATACCTCTGCCCTGGTACGCCGGGATGGAATATCCGTATAATACATCATTTTCATAGGCATAGATGCGCGAGTTGAACCCGGCCGTATCAAAAATGGCAAATCGGAGGTTGCCTGATATCCTGGAGCTTAGCGGATCATAAATAATATCCTGGTAGCTCAGGAATCCGTACTCAGCAGAAGCCATCCCTTTTCTGTATGCTGAAACTTCCGCCCTGTTTCTGATTGACAAGCTGGCCGTTAGTTTATAACTTAACTCAATTCGAAGATTTTGTTTTTCTACCTCATCTATTCCTCTGTTAATTTCCGGTTCTGCATTTTCTGCTTTCAACTGGTGCTTGAACCTGGTTGTTACCTTGAACATTTTATTCATATTATATGATAACTGCGCAAACAATTCATACCCTTTTGATGGAGCATCAACCCTGAATTTCAACCAGGGAAATCTGAAAAAATCAGCATAAGTGATCAATTCAAATTTACTGCTGAACTTTACGGTTAGACCGGAATAAAAGCCTTTTTCGTTTACAGCACCAGTCGATTCAGATATGCCCTGGTTAAAAAAAGAATGGTAATTCCGGGCGTAGCCGCGATATAACATAGCTATTGAAACCTGGTTTGAAAGACTAAGGATCAGGCCATTAATTAAAGCTGAACCTGATCTGAAACTATGGGCAAACTCCCCGAAATAATAAGCGTTTTTATAGCTATAATTATAATCAGCACCCAAATTGACCAGTGAATTTCCACTAAACTCGTATTTTTCATACAGAGTCTTGCCCGAAGCAAATGGTAAGCTGAATTGAGTTCTGTAAGCTGTTAATCCCATACTCCAGGGCTTCCTCTGGTACCGGGAATTTAATCCGTAGACCCACTGGGATGCCGCACCTTTATTTTCCCGCTCTGTACTGGTTCGATGAAGACCACTAAAACTTAAAGAATTAATCTCCTCCCCGCTGTCTGATTTTGTGGCATCCACATTTTTGCAGGATATAAAAGGCGTAAGTGAAAACCTGTTGTGTTCCAAGGTTGCTGATATACCACGCAGAAAGGAAGCCTCATTGGCCGAGCTATAAGGACGAAGCCCGATATTCGGTTTAGCAAGGCTTGTCAATACAGCGCCTTTTCCGAAACCAAGTCCGGACCACATCGTTAGTGCCTGGCCAAACTGGAGGGCATAATCTCCCAAAACCAACTTTTTAAGCAGGCGGTTGCCTTTGAGGAAAACATTCGCCGAATAAAAATCGAACCCTCTGCCCGGGCTTTGGAATAATGCTTCACCGGCATCCTTTTCCATATTTAGTGATATGGCCAGCCGGTTTACATAATTATACCGATAGCGGGTGAAAACGCGCATACCTGAGCCTGCATATGCTGGTGCATTTACATCTGATGAGCGGAAGCCATCTTGTTTTTCAACAACTTTTCCAAATCTGATCATAAGATCATGATTGCCTTTCGCCGCAAGATTTTTCGGAGTCAGATCAGTCAGTAGGTTTGGTGGCTCAATAGTGATGAAATGGGATAGCCGCCTGACGGTCTCGGTGTCAAAACCGCGAATACCCTGAATTTCAAGAAGGTCCACAAACAATCCGCTTTCTTCCCGGTGTGACAGGAGGTTATTGATCTGCAAGGGGGAAATGAATAAAAGTTCCTGCAAGGTATCGATGGTGGCTGTATTGATATTTATTCGGTTTTTGCTGTAAAAGTTCAATCTTTCGGTTATCTCGGAATAATCATTTTCCTCCGTAAGATTCTCAGCAATGCTTTCTATGACCTGCTCTATAACCGGATCAATTGCAGGCTGGGCAATTCCAAAATTATGTATCGCAACAACCAAAGCGAGGATAGAATAAACGCATTTAAAATTCATATCCAAGTCCAATTTGAGGTGAGTAGCCCAGGGCTGGATGGAATGAAACGGCCGCATCAACTGACAGGCGGTTATAATTGAATCCAAAACCGGCATATTGCTTAAATGGGTTGGCTGAAATGCCTCCACGTAAGGAAAAATGCTGGATTAGACTATATTCGAGACCAAGCCTGATATCCGTGGGAAAATTCAGGATTTTTATAAGATCGCACGCGGCCGCGACTTTATTGCTAAATCTGTAAGCAGCACCAAGCGATAGTTTCACAGGTATATTAGATCCCGACAAGACTTCGTACCTGCTCCGACCGGGATTTGCTACGTGGCTTGCAAGGATCAGCTTCTCATTTACAGAAAATTGAAAACCAGCTTCAGCGCTAAAAGCGGATGCCGATCCGTATCCGGCAATGCTTAGCTGGTGGTATTTAAATCCTATGGCAAGACTTAACGACCTGCCTAATTTTCTGGCGTAGGCAATCCCTGCATGCAGTTCCATATATTCGGTAAAACCGTATCGCTCCACGTTAAAGCCAAATACATTGCCGGAATATGGAAATGTAAAAAGGGCTGTTTGCGAGCTTATATCCTGATCTAAAAAATGCCGCTCGTAAGCTAACGCCATCTCCGGCTTCTCTATGGCGGTAATACCTGAGGGGTTTAATTGCATGGACCAGATACCTTGCAACGCTGTACCGGCCGAGCCCATCGCAGCATACCGGGGCCCCGGGTTCTTTTGAGCGTTCACAGAAGTATGTGACAGGATAAGGAGCAGGAATATGTATTTCATTCCTGAATTTAAGAAGCATATTCAGACTGGAATAATGAATTTATTTAACGGCAGGAGTAACAAACTACAATAATATTTATCTCTTTTGTAAGTTGTAATAATCTGCAAGTATTAAATTCTTGCAGATCAGGCTTCATTAAGACCCAAAAAAACCATGATAAACATGAAAAAAGTGATTTTAAACGTAGCATTGCTACTTATCGGAACGGGCATTTTTGCTCAGAATGTTCCCGGAGCTGGGAAGAAAATTGAAGAAGGTGTGCTTACCTATGCGGTAGAATGGACTTTACCAGAGCAATTACAAGCAATGGCCGGTAATTTCCCCACTGAGTTAAAGGTATATTTTAAAGGTGATTCTTCCAGTTTGAAGACAGAATCCCAAATGTATAATAGTACCAGTATAATGAATGTAAATAAGGAGTATGAGCGCCTGTTACTTGATATTCCGATGATGGGTAAAAAATTATCCGTCATATTCAGCCCGGCCGATCAGGAAAAAATGCAGGCAAATATGCCCGAACTGACTCTGAAAGCGGGTACCGAAACAAAAACTGTTGCAGGGTTTACAGCCATTAAGCATGAGGTTAATGAGAAAAAGACAAATCAGGCTTCTGTAGCCTGGTTTACCAGGGACGTAGAAATAACACCGAATTCCCTGACGCGCTTCTACAACAAGAGCTATGGTTTTCCTGTTGAATTTACATCTTACATGAACGGACTAAGTATCAAAGCTGTTTTGAAAGATATTAAGACTACATCAGTTCCTGCGGGCACATTCAGCGCCTCTAAAGATTATGAAGAAATCACCTTTGAACAATTAATGCAAATGCAGGGCGGTAAATAATTTAAGTTTACATTTAACAATAAGTTCAAAGCTTTTTAACATTCTTTGTTTTTTCTAACTTGCGAGGATGCTAAAGAGCTTTGTTATTTTTTTCCGGTTTTTTCTGTTCTGGATCATATTCTTTTTTCTTGACAGGCTTGTTTTCCTTCTCTACTTTTCCGGTAAATTACAGGGCTCCCCTTTTAAGGAAATAGTAGCCACATTTTTATATGCATTGAGGCTTGACGCCTCCATGGTTGCATATTTATCAGCTATTCCTCTTATATTTTATTTAATAATTTTATTTCTTCCAGACTTCAATTTCTCGAAAGTCATTCCAAAATGTTACGTTGTTTTTTTTATCATATTTTTTTCATTGATCAGTGCTTTCAATTTGAATTTATACAGGGAATGGGGCTCGAAAATCAATTACAGGGCGCTTGACCTCGCTTTTAATTCAACCAAAGAGGCAGTGGCGTCTGGCTCCTCTTCGCCCATATTACTTTCATTTATCATTTTTTTAGGGTTAATGATCACCGGGATATTAATTTCCCGGATACTGATCGATTACCGGGTGACGGATAAAGAAAGCGCCTTACTGAAAAAGATTGCGGGCAGCTTTCTCGCTATAGCAATGCTTGTGTTAATTGCCCGGGGCGGATGGCAGCTGACGCCAATTAATCCAAGCATGGCCTATTTCTCCACGGAAACAGTATTAAATCATGCTGCTGTTAATACGGAATGGAACCTGATCCGGGATGTGATCAATAATAAATATGGAAATGACAATCCGTACAAATATTATAGTAAAAAGGAGGCTGAAAAGATTGTAGGCCGTCTCTTCTTAAAACCCGGAGGAAAAACCTTGTCAATTCTCAATACCGGCAAGCCTAATGTGGTGTTGATTGTTGTAGAAAGCTTCACTGCCGAGCTTATCGAAAGTCTAGGAGGCGAGAAAGGGGTTACACCCAATATGTCTGCTTTGAGCCAAAACGGGTTACTTTTCACCAGGATCTTCGCCGCGGCAGGAAGGACGGATAAGGGAATTATTGCTACTCTGAGTGGTTTTCCGTCTCAGGCGATTAGGAGCATCATGAAACAGAATGATAAACAGGAAAAATTGCCCGGGATAGCAGAAGAATTTCTTACTAAAGGTTATCAGACATCATTTTATTATGGCGGCGAAAGTGAGTTCTTTAACATGAAATCTTACATCCTTAGCCATGGATATCAAACCTTAGTTGATCAGCACTCGTTTGAGAAAAAGGATATGAACTCTAAATGGGGAACCTTTGATCATAAAGTTTTCAGTAAGAATGCAGCCGATCTGGACAAGGTTGCGGAACCTTTTTTTTCGACCATTCTGACCTTAACAAATCATGAGCCTTTTGAGCTTCCGGGGACGGCGCGGTTTAACGGCGAGAATATTGAAAATAAATTCAGAAGCACAACCTATTATACAGACTCTTGTTTGGGCGCGTACCTAAAAGAAGTAAAGCAAAAGCAATGGTATAAAAATACGTTATTCGTGATCCTGGCGGACCACAGCCATCGTTTGCCTGGAAACGTTACAGAATATGATCCAAAACGTTATCGTATACCCTTGCTGCTTTTCGGAGATGTGATCCGGCCGGAATTCAAGGGGAAACGCATAGAGAAAACAGGCAGTCAGACAGACCTTGCCGCAACTCTTTTAAGTCAGCTAAAAATTGATCCTTACAGGTATAAATGGAGTAAAGACCTTCTCAATCCTGAAACCAGGGAATTTGGGTTTTTCAACTGGGATAACGGATTTGGTTTTGCTACAAAGGATCAGATAATCTCTTTTGACAATGTTGGAAAAAGCATAATACTCCGTGAAAATCCGTCAAATTTTAAAATAGATTCCCAATCAGTATCGTTTGGGAAGGCTTACATGCAGGAGGTGTTTCAGGATTACCTGGATTACTAGATATGATTAAAGATCAAAGAACAAGGAATAAGGACGGTATCCTTGTTCTTTGATCTTTGTACCTTATTCCAATTCTTTGCCTAACCCGTCCAACCAACTCGTAAATAACCTCGTTTCAAATTCGACGGCTTTATCAGCGTGTTTCTGCCAGTCTGAAGAAAAATTCTTCAGCTGGACCAGCATCTCTTCCAAGTGACCTTCTTCTTCCAGAATAATAGACTTGACATTTACTTTACTTCTGGTCTCGTCTAATACATCCTGGTAAACAGGGTAAAGCTCATCCGCACGCACTTCAATCGCATATGTTACCAGCAGATAGGCCGCGAATTTCAGATCATTCCCGGTCAGATTAAGATTAGATTTCAGGTATTTGCATACCTGGACATCAAGCATATTCAAATAGTACCTGCTGTCATGTGTAGCCAGCAAATAGTCATCTGAGTAGTCAGGGCAGAGATCTCCGCCCAATTTCGAGATCTGTTTTTTTAGATAAAATGCATGCCTGTGTTCCTCGGCAGCATGCTTTAAGATAATAAGTGTTACATCTGTTTTATGCTCGCTTGCGGAAATCTTACGAGCCCCCGTATTCTCCATGAGCGACAGCGTATTAAGCCAGCGTGCGTGTTTTTCCTTATCTGATACTATTCCTGTAAGTAATTGTTTAAAATCCATGTTTTCTAAAATCGCTCCAGTGCGTCATTAATTTTTGTGTAAATATAGTCCAGCTGTTCATTGGTGATGCAATATGGAGGCATGATGTAAATGATGTTACCCAGTGGGCGCAACAGGATACCCTCCTTTAAGAAGAAATTATACAGCTCATCCCGGAGGCTGTTAAAATAAGAGGTATCATCCCCGGTTTCCCACTCAAGAGCTATGATTGTACCCGTGTGCCTTAATTCCCTTACCTTACGATGTTGCCTTATTTCCGAGGCAAAAACAGCATGCTTGTCTGATATTCTTTGAATACTTTCCATTGTTTCCGGCAGCAATAAAATATCCAGGCTGGCAAGAGCTGCTGAGCATGCAATTGGATTAGCGGTGAATGAATGCCCGTGGAACAGAGTTTTAAATCTGTCATCCGATAAAAACGCATCGTAAATTTTACTAATGCAGGTGGTGATTCCCAAAGCCATGGTTCCACCTGTTAATCCCTTTGAAAAACACATCAGGTCTGGCTGAATGGTTAAATGGCCCGAAGCGAATAATTTGCCCGTTCGGCCAAAACCTGTCATTACTTCGTCTGCTATCGTCAGGATTCCCTTTTCTTTGCAATGCGATAAAAGCTCATCAAGATAGCGGGCTTCATACATATTCATCCCTCCGGCTCCCTGGATCAAAGGCTCGAAGATAAACGCTGAAAGCTCGGGAGCTATAGCCGATACCTGCTCCTTGAGACTGCTTATATTCTGTTTATTGGGTGTATCAATAAACTCTACATCAAACAGCAATTGTTCAAATGGTTTTGTAAATGCGCTCCTGGAACTTACGGCCATGGCTCCGAATGTATCGCCGTGGTAGGAATTGTGAAACGCTAAAACACGTGTCCTGGCATGCCCCTTATTACTCCAGTACTGAAAGCACATCTTCAAGGCAACTTCCACAGCTGTAGAGCCATTATCTGAATAAAATACCCGGCTTTGATCATCCGGAAGTATTTTCAGCAATCGTTCAGCCAACTCAATCGCGGAAGGATGAGTGAACCCTGCAAAGATCACATGTTCCAGGGTACAAAGCTGTTGTGATACCTTTTCCGCTATATAAGGATGAGCGTGTCCGTGAATATTCACCCACCAGGACGATACAGCATCCAGGTATCTCGTCCCATCCTGCGCAATAAGATACGTACCCTCGCCCCGAACAATCGGTATGGGAGGCACAGCATTCTTCATTTGAGTGTAGGGATGCCATACCACCGCCTGGTCGCGCTCGGCTAAAGATCTTTCTGCCATCTCTCTTTTAATAATTCAATAACTTTCTGATCCGTTGGAAAGGTAACATCTTCTATGTTCAGATCTTTGATATTCTTCCACCTAAATGCCTGTAAAAGTTCTCCTTCACCGTCAAAATCAAAAATCTTGTTTTTAAAATTCAGGAGCAGTTCCGACACCGGGCTAACCAGGTAATAAACACTGATTATCTGGCTGTCATTAAATACAGACTGAATAAAGAAATCAGTTGTGTAAAAATGCTCCAGGATCTCAACTTCGGTATTACATTCTTCAACAAACTCCCTCTTCAGTGCATCAAGCAACCCTTCACCATATTCTAATCCCCCACCGGGAAACTTACTGAAACGAAACCCGCTTTCCTCCTCGTCACTGAGCAGCACTTCATTACTATCGTTAATAAGAAGACCGTATACCCGGACGTTAAATTTATACATCAGCTGAAAAATGTTTCTGGTTCCGGGTTACGTTTTCTGTTGTCCATAAAATATCCAGCGTTTTAGGCTCTGATCGTACCGGACAAGCTTCCATCCTGCAATAATGACAACATCTTGGGATACACGGATCCGCATGAATAAAAAATTCGATCGATGAATTCACTTTGCTGTTCACCATCGCATCGACTTCCGAAACCTCTTCGTGAACTTTATTCAGGTCATAATAATAAGGAAGAGTGAGGTGACAATCTATGTGAATATCCGGCCCATACCGCTGGGTCCGGAGATTATGCATATCTATCCAGGAATCTTTCCTGTAGGAATTTAAAACTGAGATGACCTCGCCCGCTGTATCGATATCAGATTCATCCATCAACCCGGAAACAGACCTGCGTACTAGTTTGTAGCCGCTATAATTGACAAACAAGCCAATTCCTATTGATAAAATACTATCAAGATAATTCAAACCCGTGAAGTAGATCAGCACTAAACCTGTCACCAGTCCTGCACTTGTATATGCGTCAGTCTGAAGATGCTTTCCATCGGCATATAAAGTTATAGAATTGAGCTTTTTGCTGTTATCGATAAGGTAATACCCTAAAATAAAATTGATAAGGCCTGCCACGCCGATTATTATTGTCCCGGATAAAAGATCAGTTATGGTGTGGGGATAGATAAGATTGTAGGCTGATTTAAAAATGATCAGAATCCCCGCAATCATGATCAGGCTCCCCTCAATAAATACGGAAAAAAATTCGACCTTCCCATGGCCATAAGGGTGATTGGTGTCACGGGGCTGAGCAGCAATATAAATACTGTAAAACGCGAATGCGCTGGCCAGAACATTTACAATACTTTCTGCTGCATCGGTTAAAATTGAATTTGAGGACGTAATAAAATAGGCGGCAAATTTTGCCAGCATCAGCAATATGCCAACACCCAGGGAAATTAAAATTATCTTTTTTTGACTTTGCAAATCAGGACTTTATTGTGTCCAAATTTAGACAATACAACAGACCGATTTTTAAAAAAAACGAAAATTCAGGCTCATTTATCTTTAATTTTTGCATTCGCTTAACAGGTTTATATATTTGCCTTAATTATGAGCACATTATCAAACAGAATTAACGAATTATCCGAATCTGCCACAATTAAAATGGCAAAAATGGGTCGCGAACTGGCGTCAAAAGGGGTTGATATCATCAGTCTTAGCTTGGGAGAAACAGATTTTTATACTCCGGATTTCGTCAAAGAGGCCGCTAAGGATGCGATCGATCAAAATTTTTCATATTATACTCCTGTCCCGGGCTACCCGGAATTGAGAAAGGCAATAGCTGCCAAACTAAAGCGCGAGAACCATCTTGATTATAATTTTGACCAGATCGTGGTCTCTACCGGGGCCAAGCAATCTCTCGCAAATGCGATCCTTTGCCTGGTCAATCCTGGCGATGAAGTTGTGATACCTACTCCATACTGGGTCTCCTATTCTGAACTTGTAAAACTGGCTGAAGGCCAATCGGTTTTCATTCATACAAGCCTTGAAAGTGATTTTAAAATCACTGCGGAAGAACTTGAGGCAGCAATCACGCCGAAAACAAAATTATTCATGTTCTCTTCGCCAAACAACCCCACAGGAAGTGTTTATACGCGCGAAGAGCTTGCCTCCCTGGTTAAGGTTTTTGAAAAATACCCCGAGATCTACATCATTTCGGATGAGATCTATGAGCATATTAATTTCCTGAACGACCACGAGTCTATTGCCCAGTTCCCGGGCATCAAAGACAGGGTAATCATCATCAATGGCCTTTCGAAAGCTTACGCCATGACCGGATGGAGAATTGGTTACTCTGCAAGCAGCAAAATTATCGCCGAAGCATGTGATAAGCTGCAGAGTCAGATCACTTCAGGTACAAGTTCAATTACCCAAAAGGCTGGGATCGCTGCCTATGAAGGTGGATTGGCAACAATAAATGAGATGAAAATAGTTTTCAGGGAGCGGCGCGACCTGGTTTACGGATTATTAAAAGATATTCCCGGACTTAAGGTTAATCTTCCCGGCGGGGCTTTTTATTTCTTTCCTGACGTGAGTTCTTTCTTTGGCAAAAGATCTCCTGATGGTGAAACGATCAAAAATGCAGAAGACCTTTCCTTATATTTACTGAATACCGGACATGTTGCTACAGTAAGCGGCGATTCATTTGGTGATCCAAACTCAATTCGTATTTCATATGCTGCGGCTAATGAGAAACTGGTTGAAGCCATGAAGCGCATCAAAGCAGCATTGGGTGTATTAAATTAATCTTCGGGTCTAATCCTTACACTGGAATAATAGATGCACATGACTGACATTTTCGAAAAATTTAATTCATTGAATATCCTGATAATAGGAGATGTGATGATGGACAGTTATGTATGGGGTAAGGTCGAGAGGGTTTCCCCGGAAGCTCCCGTGCCGGTAGTTCGTGTTACCAGATCAGAAAACCGGCTCGGTGGCGCTGCCAATGTCGCCTTAAATGTTCAGTCGTTGGGTGCAAATCCGATTATATGTTCCATCCTCGGGAACGATAATGCAGGTCAGGGCATCCTGAAATTGCTGGGAGATTCAAATCTATCCAGTGAAGGGATTTTAATAATTCCCGGACGGCAGACTACAGTAAAAACACGGATTATGGCGCATAATCAGCAAATAGTCCGGGTAGATGCCGAAACTGATACGGACATTTCTGATGAAGCCAGTCATTCAATACAGAACACAATTTCCCGGATCATATCCGAACAAAATATCCACGCAATTATTTTCGAAGACTATGATAAAGGGTTGATTTCTGAGGAATTGATTTTCTCGATAGTAAATCTGGCGAATCAAAAAAATATTATCACGGTTGTGGACCCCAAGAAACGAAACTTTCACTATTATAAGGATGTAAGCCTGTTCAAGCCTAACCTGAAAGAATTAAGGGAAGGATTAAAAGCAGAAGTTGATCCTTATAGCGTAACGACGATAGAGAATGCTGTAGATATCCTTAAGCAGCGACTCGGCGCTAAAAACATCATGCTTACCCTATCGGAACATGGGGTTTTTATAAGTTCCGGAACGGATCAAAAATTAATTCCGGCCCATATCAGGAATATTGCCGACGTATCAGGGGCCGGGGATACGGTCATTGCCACCGCGGCCCTGTGTCTTGCGGCGGGACTTGACATATTTGAAACCGCTGCCATAGCCAACCTCGCCGGCGGATTGGTTTGCGAGCACGTTGGTGTTGTTCCCATTGATAAAGAAAAGCTTTTGAGAGAAGCGTTGTTAGTTATTAGTACATAGTATTTAGAAATACCGGATCGTTAGAATACAAAAATCAGCTCAAACTCCACTTTCCATTCTAACTCTCCATTTTCGACTCTCCACTATTTACTTCTAATAGCCTCCACGGGATCCAATCTGGACGCCATATAAGCCGGTATAAATCCGGATATAAGTCCTATTGCTGTTGAAAGTATGATGGTCAGGATCACCTTCCCGATGTCGACAATGATGGTGAGGTCAAAAAATGACTTAGATATAAATGCAAGGATAAAGACAATTCCCAGTCCAATTGCACCACCCATCAGGCATAACAATACAGATTCTATGAGAAACTGCAGCAAAATAAAATAGTTCTTTGCGCCCAGCGACTTTTGGATGCCGATAATATTTGTCCGTTCCTTAACAGAAACGAACATAATATTTGCAATTCCAAAGCCTCCAACCAATATGGAAAATCCGCCGATGAAAGCACCGGCAAAATCTATGATCCCAAAAAGCTGATCCAGTTGTGCAGTAAGTATTGTTGTTTTATTTAACGAAAAATCGTCATCGTCGCTGGGACTTAACCTGTGAATAGATCGCAGCGTACCCTTCAGTTCGGACTCCAGTTCATTGACACTAACGTTTTCCCTTCCTTTTACAGTGATCTGTGGTCCGTATCTTTCGTCTTCCACATGGATCACGGCCTTTGCAAAATTAAGCGGTACCAGCACAGTTTTGTCTGCAGAAACCCCCAGCATGTCTTCCCCTTCTTCTTTGAAAACCCCGACAATGCTAACCCTCCTGCCGAGAACGGTTATGACTTTCCCGACCGGGTCTTCGTTAGGAAATAGACCGTCAGCAATTGAAAATCCAATGATTGCGATAGGCCTTCCCGCTTTAGATTCACTTTCCGTAAAATATCGTCCGCCCTCAAAATCAAATTTCCATACTTTATAATAGTCGTGTGCTGCGGCAGATATCTGGGCGCCTTCAATACTATTATTCTTGTATTTAATGGTACGGTTACCAATGCCTATCTCGAAAGAAATGCCCTCTGCGCCCTGAAGCCGGTCCCGAAGCTTGTCATAATCCCGTAAAGACGGCTGGGGTCTGCTGATGTATTTCCACCATGGGAAGTCCGGCCCGCCGCTCCATGGCCATTTCTGTATATATATGGTATTGCTTCCCAGCTTCTCAACACTGCTCTGGATATTGTTACGAAGTGTATCTACCGCCGAAAAAACGCTGATGATGGTCATGATACCGATTGTAATACCTAACAATGATAAAATGGTCCTTAACTTATTTTGCCTGAGTGCCTCAAAAGCAAAAATAAAGCTCTCTTTTAAAAGTTTGAGAAATATCATATGGCTGTTTAGATCAAATTTAACTAAAAACGTTACAGCAAATTATGATTTAGAATTTATATTCAGTTTCTGAGACGGATCGTGAAAGCTTGAAGCTGAAAGCTCAAGCTGAAAGCTGATAACCCAAATTCCCCGTTTCAGATTACAGTTTATTTTCTTAAATTTGCGCCCTGAAATCCATACAAAAATTATGAAATTATCACAGTTCAAATTTGATTTACCCGATTCCTTAATAGCACATAATCCTTCAGAAAACCGGGACGAAGCCCGTTTAATGGTTTTAGATAGAAAGACCGGAGCTATTGAGCACAAAATATTTAAGGATGTTTTAGGGTATTTTAATGAGAAGGATGTGATGATCCTGAATAACACGAAAGTTTTCCCGGCCCGTTTATACGGAAACAAGGAAAAAACAGGTGCGACCATAGAGGTTTTTTTATTGCGCGAATTAAACCGCGAGCTTCGTTTATGGGACGTTCTGGTTGACCCGGCGCGCAAGATCAGGGTAGGAAATAAATTATATTTTGGAGATGATGATCTTCTGGTTGCCGAGGTTGTCGACAATACCACTTCCCGCGGCCGTACGATCCGCTTCCTTTTTGACGGTACCGATGATGAATTTCGCCGTAATATCGAGATCCTTGGGGAAACACCTCTTCCGAAGTACATAAAACGTAAAGCTACTGCTGAGGACAAAGAGCGCTACCAAACAATATTTGCTAAAAATGAAGGTGCAGTTGCCGCCCCTACTGCTGGTTTACATTTCAGCCGTGAATTAATGAAGCGCCTCGAGCTTAAGGGCGTAGAATTTGCCGAAGTGACGCTTCATGTGGGCCTGGGGACATTCAGGGCCGTAGAAGTGGAAGATCTTACCAAGCATAAGATGGATTCAGAGCAATTTATCATTGAGCAAAAAGAGGTTGATCTCGTTAATAAAGCGATAATTGATAAACAAAAGGTATGTGCCGTTGGTACGACTTCCATGCGTGCAATTGAATCGGCTGTTTCAGCAGGAAGAGAGTTGAAGGCGGCAAATGACTGGACCAGTAAATTTATATTTCCACCGTATGAGTTCAGCATTGCGAATTCCATGATCACGAACTTCCATACACCCGAATCGACTTTGTTAATGATGGTTGCAGCATTTGGAGGCTATGATCATGTAATGAAAGCATACGAGGTTGCCGTGAAAGAGAAATATCGTTTTTACAGCTATGGCGATGCCATGCTGATCATCTGATCATTGCCTATGAGCGTATTGTGTTTTAAGATATTTCCGGACATAATCCACAGAATATGCCTGCGATAAAATATTATGCAATCATTGTTGGCGGCGGATCCGGAAGCCGCATGCAGTCAGATGTGCCCAAGCAGTTTCTTCTTCTAAATGGCCGCCCTGTTCTAATGCACACGATTGAGGCCTTTTATTCCTCGCAATTAAACCCGGAAATCATTGTTGTTTTGAACGTTGATTATCATTCATTCTGGGAAAACCAATGTAGGGAACATAATTTTGAAATTCCGCACCAGTTGGTTAAAGGCGGCCCCCAGCGTTTTCATTCTGTAAAAAATGCCCTGATATACATTGCCGGAAGCTCGATCGTGGCGATACACGACGCCGTGAGGCCACTGGTAAGCCACAAGTTGATCGATTCGGCTTTCCGCCAGGCAGAAGGCCTTGGGAATGCTGTCGCTGCTGTAAAAAGCTCTGATTCTATAAGACAAGGAAATCTCCGGGACTCTGTTATTATGGACCGGGAAAATATCTACCTGGTTCAAACACCGCAAGCATTCAAAAGTGAAATACTGTTGAAGGCATACAGGCAGGATTATAGAAATGAGTTTACCGACGACGCTTCGGTGGCTGAAAGATCAGGGGTACAGATTATGTTAATTGAGGGAGACCGGAGTAATTTGAAAATAACCTTTCCGGGAGACTTGCTAGTTGCAGGAATGTTCTTAAACGATAAAAATTAAACCGCACCAATTGTAAAAACTGGTGCGGTCACTATAATTTTTAGACTGTTCCTCCCCGAATAACACGAAGTAGGATCGCGATGATAGCGATAACGAGAAGAATGTGGATCAGGTTGCCACCCATTGGTGAAACAAATGCTCCAAAGATCCAGACGATGATCAAAATAACTGCGATCAAATAAAGTAAATTACCCATAGTTTTAATGTTTAGTTAATATATAGCTGTTTAAGTTCATACCAATAATACTAAAACCGTACCATTTGTTTTACTTCTGTAAAAAAATTACAGGTGAGGAAATATCCGGACTGGATTTTAACCTTCCAATACCCCTTCAAGGCTTGGGCAGGTCATTATTTGACCAACATACCAGAGGAGAATTCAGGGCAGGCCTTGAAAAATAATATCATCATTACACATAAAAGTAACATGGATCCAAATTGCTGAGAGTTATTTTTGATCTTGTCTTTATCTTGTAAGATAGACTTTGATACACTTATGAATAAATATTCAGAAATTTCATAGATTGATGTCAATCTGAAGATTAGCTTATAATTAACATTTAATCTTTGCAAATAATTGGCAGATGGGATGCTTATTGTAGATTTAAAAAAAATCCCGCAGGTGCGGGATCATTATTCAATATTCATCCTCATTAAAGAAGAAGTCATCCTTTGTAGGATAATCGGGCCATATTTCTTCGATGTTTTCATAGGGCTCACCATCATCCTCCAAAGCCTGAAGGTTTTCTATCACTTCTACAGGAGCACCCGAACGGATCGCGTAATCAATAAGCTCATCCTTGGTAGCGGGCCATGGCGCGTCCTCTAGATGCGACGCTAATTCTAATGTCCAATACATATTCCAGAATTTTATTTATACTTTTTCTGCAAAAATATAATAATTTATATAAGATTATTAATTAATTTTTAACATGTTACTTAAACTCGTGGAAACCATTTATTTTCGGGCAAATCACGGTCGTAAGCTATCTTTCTGGCCAGCACAAATAGAAAATCGCTTAAACGGTTTAAATAAATTATTACCTTTTCATCAACAAAGCTCTCTTCGCTCAGATGTACAGCAATACGCTCTGCCCTTCTGCACACGCATCTGGAGATATGGCAATATGACACAGCCTGATCGCCTCCAGGCAATATGAAATGCTTAAGTTCAGGCAGAACATCGTTCATCCTATCGATTTGATCTTCTAAAACTTCAATGTCTGAGGAATGCAGGTCAGGGATCTTCATGTTGGCCCTTTCAGGATCTGAGGCTAAAGCAGCACCGATCGTAAATAACCTGTCCTGTATCTCCTTCAAAATGTTCGTCTGATCTTCAGAAATGTGCTGATCTCTGATCATCCCGATATAGGAATTCAGCTCATCTACGGTACCATAGCTTTCAATCCTCAGGTTATATTTCGGAACTCTTTTACCTCCTATTAATGAGGTAAGGCCTTTATCTCCAGTTTTGGTATAAATTTTCATAAGCAACGGACGTATGAGGTCGGAGATATGCGATCGGAAGTATGCTGGTTGGAGATTTTGTGAGTTAAATATAAATTCATAAATTATAATGCAAATTTTTCAGACCTCAGACCTCAGACCTCAGACCTCAGACCTCAGACCTCAGACCTCAGACCCCTAGCCAATCGTTTCAAAATCAGAATCTTTCCTTTTCATGTTTTCCAATCTTGGAGAAACAGTTTTTACATTTTCGTTCAAATAATCATTCTCAATCAGCCCATCCCGCATACGAACTATCCGGTGGGCATGCTGTGCGATATCTTCTTCATGGGTAACCAGAATGATGGTATTACCTTTTAAATGAATCTCTTCCAGGAGGCCCATGATCTCCACGGAGGTTTTCGTATCCAGGTTGCCGGTAGGCTCATCTGCCAGGATAATTGAGGGATTGTTTACAAGTGCACGCGCCACAGCAACCCGCTGGCGCTGACCGCCGGAAAGTTCATTTGGCTTATGATGCACCCGGTTGCCAAGGCCAACATTTTCAAGAGTCTTTTGAGCTCTGTCTTCACGTTCATGACGCCCAATTCCAGCATAAACTAAGGGCAGAGCTACATTCTCAAGGGACGATGAACGTGGCAGCAGGTTGAATGTCTGAAATACAAATCCTATTTCTTTATTCCTTATCTCGGCAAGTTCACTATCGGTCATCTCACTCACCTGATTGCCATTTAATATATAAATCCCTTTGGACGGCGTGTCCAGGCAGCCAAGAATATTCATTAATGTGGACTTTCCCGAACCGGAAGGACCCATCAGAGCTACAAATTCACCTTTATTAATTGTTAACGAAACCGATTTTAATGCGTGTATTGTCTCTGAGCCGATTACATATTTTCTACCGATATCCGTTAAAGTAATGAGGGGATTTTGCGCCATGTTTTTTGTTTTTAGACTATCGATATACCTGTCTTGTTACAGCCCTGCTGAAATTATGGTTTGTTGATCACTTTAGCCACGTGGAAGAAATGTCCATCCTGTTTAGGCGCATTTTTCAATGCTTCAAATCTGGTTATGACTTGTTTAACCTCATCCTCTCTAAACACATTCATTTCCTCAGTCATATATACAAGAGGCTCTACGCCCTCCGTATCGACTTCGTTTAACTTATCCATGAAAGTAAGAATATTATTCATGTCGTTTAGAAGACCCTGTTTATCCTCTTCCCTGACTTCCAGCCTGGCCAGATGTGCAGCTTTCTCAATCGTATCCAAATCTATCTTCATTGTCCGGTGTTAAATATTATCATCTAGGATGATTCCTTGGCGTCATAAACCTGTAACCTGGTACTAATTAAATTATAAACCCGATCCTTTAGACTCTCAGAATCATCAGCCACCATTCCCATGGTACTGATGGGTGCGTGGATGTAAATATCGCAAATCCCCGGCTTACTTCCATATTTCCTGCCATCATCCCACATAAGTTTCCAGTTATTGCAGATAGTAACCGGTAGAATTGTGACCTGCTGATCAATAGCGAGCTTAAATGGGCCGTTCTTAAAAGACTGAAGAACCGGTGGATAGTGCTCACTGATCATCCCCTCAGGAAAAATTACTACGCTCTTTCCATCGTTTATACTTTCTTCAGCCTTTTTAAAAGCCCGGTAAGCCGACATCTTACTGTCCCGTTTTAGTGGAATGTCAATTGTCCTGAAATAAATGCCTGTTATGAAATTATCGAGAAGCTCTTCCTTACCCATAAAAACCACATTTCGCCTGGCCATTAAGATGATCGCTGTAATATCAAGATTGGACGTATGATTTGCGCAGATGATATAATTTTTGGACCAGTCGATATTACGTTCCGATGAAAAGCGGAAAAAAATTCCGGAAATAATTGAACTTAAAAAGCTAAAAACCCATCTCATGCTGTTCATCGCATTAAAATTCACAGGGTTACGAGAGAAAAAATATATGAAGGGGAAAAGAATTACAAAAATCAAGGCAAGCCAGACCTGGAAATAAAAAAGGTGCAGCCTTTTTAAAAGTCGTTTCATACTGATCAAAAGTATGAAATTCATTGATGAACGCAGAAAAGGCTAGGAACTAGCGCAAATTCAGCCTTGCCCACGTTCATCCTTACCGAAATAATTCTTACTTTCGCCACCATGGAAACGGTTGTAAGTGGGATCCGAAGTACCGGAAAACTACATTTAGGGAATTTTTATGGGGCGATAAAAAACTTCGTGCAAATGCAGCACGAGTATAATTGTTATTTTTTTATCGCCGATTACCATTCGTTGACCACGCACCCTACCCCTCAGGATCTGCATGGCCATGTAAAACAGGTTCTCATCGAATATCTTGCAGCTGGGATTGATCCTGAAAAAGCAACAATCTATATCCAGTCTGATGTTCCTGAAATAGCTGAACTTTATCTATATATGAACATGAACGCCTATCTTGGAGAACTGGAGAGAAGCACCTCATTCAAGGATAAGGTAAGAGCTCATCCGGATAATGTAAATGCAGGATTACTTACGTATCCTGTACTTATGGCAGCAGATATTCTTATTCACAAAGCTACAAAAGTACCTGTAGGTAAAGATCAGGAACAGCACCTGGAAATGTCAAGAACTTTTGGCAACCGCTTTAACAGACTTTACAATACGGAATATTTTCCTGAACCTTACGCCTTTAACTTTACTGATAAGCTGGTAAAAGTTCCCGGACTTGACGGGAAAGGAAAAATGGGAAAGTCAGAGGGTGAAGGAAATGCAGTATATCTCTCAGACGATCCGGAGGTGATTCATAAAAAGGTAATGCGCGCCGTAACAGACAGCGGGCCAACTCAGGAAAACCAGCCTAAACACGAAGCAGTACAGAACTTATTCGATCTTTTAAAGCTCGTTTCTTCAGCCGATACCTATTCTCACTTTGATGACCTTTACAATAATTGTCAGATCCGTTACGGCGATTTTAAAAAGCAACTGGCAGAAGACATGATCATCGCTACAGACCCGATACGTCAAAAGATTAACGAAATAGCGGCGGATGACGCTTATCTTCGTCAGATAGCCCGGTTCGGGGCTATTAAAGCACGTGAAAGTGCTTCTAAAACAATCAGGGAGGTACGCCAGATCATTGGTTTTAAAAGTTTCTACTGATCTTGCCGGATTAAAAAAACTATTTGTATTTTCAAACACGCATTGCGCCGTTCGCTTTGCACTTACCTTACTATATCATGCATATTGCCATCGTTGGAAACATTGGGGCCGGCAAAACTACCCTGACAGAATTGCTTGCCAAGCATCTTGGTTATGAAGCGCAATTTGAAGCCGTCGACAATAACCCCTATCTGGAAGATTTTTACAGTGATATGAAGAGATGGAGCTTTAACCTCCAGATCTATTTCCTTAATAGTCGCTTCCAACAGATCCTGGAACTTCAAACGACAAACAAAAATATTATACAGGATCGCACGATTTACGAGGATGCCTATATTTTCGCGGAGAACCTGCATGATATGGGCTTAATGACTTCACGTGATTATGATAACTACCGCTCAATTTTTGAGAATATAACGGCATTTATCAGGCCTCCTGACCTGCTTATTTATTTACGGGCATCTGTGCCTACGCTGGTCAATAATATCCAGCGCCGCGGACGCGAGTACGAAGCGGGAATAAGACTCGACTACCTTTCAAAACTCAATGAAAAGTATAAAAAGTGGATCGATTCGTATACACAGGGGAAATTACTGGTGCTTGATAAAGACAAGCTTGACTTCGCGAATAACCCGGAAGACCTGGGTTTTGTTATAAACAGCATTGAACGCGAAATACACGGCTTATTCTAGGATCGGATCTTTGAATTACTCGGGTTTCAGCGTTCTGAAACCTGCTAAAATAAATTATACGTTTGAAAATACTTGGAATCATACCTGCACGATTTGCATCCAGCCGTTTTCCCGGAAAACCGTTGGTGGATATTGCCGGCAAAAGTATGATTCAAAGGGTTTACGGGCAGTGCAAAAAGTCATCAAGCCTGAGCAAAGTTATTGTTGCCACAGATGACCAGAGGATATTTGACCATGTAAGGAGCTTCGGCGGAGATGTGTTGATAACCCGGCAGGATCATCCCAGTGGTACAGACCGTTGCGAGGAAGTAGCAAAACTCTTCCCTGAATTCGAAATCTGCATGAATATCCAGGGCGATGAACCATTGATTGACCCACTTCAAATTGATTTATTAAGCGCATGTTTTAATCAAGATCATGTGGGCATTGCCACCCTGGTTAAGAAAATCACCGGCAAAGAAGAACTCTTCAATCAGAATTCCCCAAAAGTTATTCTCAACAAAGATATGGAGGCTATCTATTTCAGCAGGGCTCCCATACCATTTCAAAGAAGTTTTGAACAGGAAAGCTGGCTTCATAATCATCATTATTTCAAACATATCGGAATTTATGCATACCGAAGTTCGGTACTTTCTGAGATTACAAAGCTACCCGTATCAGATCTGGAGAAAGCAGAAGCCCTCGAACAATTGCGCTGGATTGAGAATGGTTTTAAGATACAGGCTGCTATAACTGATATAGAAAGCCAGGCAATCGATACTCCGGAAGATCTCAATAAACTCTTGTCATTCCTTAGATCCAATCCTATTAACTGACACTCAAATCACGTCTCATGAAATTAGCCGCATTATTCATCAGTTGCCTTATGATTATAAACCCAGCATTCGCGCAATTGGAAAAAAAGCTTAATTCCCTTATCGCAAGTTACGTAACTGCCGGTAATCCTGGTATTGCTTTATATGTTGAAAGTGAGGGGAAAACTGTTTATAAAAAAGCATTCGGGTTAGATAATTCTGAAGGGGAGAAACTGGATGCCGCGACAAATTTCAGAATGGCCTCTGTTTCCAAGCAGTTTACTGCGATGTGCATTCTGCTTCTTGAAAAAAATGGCAAACTTTCTTTGGAGGATCCAATTTCACGCTTTTTCCCCGAAATTCCTTCGATCGTTGGAAACAAGGTCCTGGTGAGGCATCTACTGACCCATTCTTCAGGAATTCTGGATTATGAATCTTTAATGGATCAATCTAAAACTACCCAGCTGCTTGATGCCGATGTATTAAATCTTTTGGCCCGGCAGGACACAACCTATTTCGCACCAGGCAGTCGCTTCAGATACAGTAATTCTGCGTATGCACTGCTTGCACTAATTACAGAAAGGGTTTCCGGCCAGTCTTTTCCACACTACATGAAAACCAATATTTTCAAACCATTGAAAATGAATAAATCGGTAGTATATGAAGCTTCTATAAAGATTGATCAACGTGCGTTAGGATTCGCCCGTGATCAAAATAAACTATTCGCCAATGATCAAAGCTCCACAAGCGCTGTAAAAGGAGATGGAGGGGTATATACGTCTTTGAATGACTATAGCAGATGGACACATGCACTCTGGAAGGGTACACTTCTAAATCTTCCCCCTGTACTGGCAAGACTCAATTTTCCTATCAGAGACGTTACGGGCAGTTATTACGGGCCCGGTTGGTTTTACTTTGAGCAGCAAGGTCAGCCCGCCTTGTTCCACTCTGGCAGCACGTGTGGATTCAGCACCTTTTCCATAAATATTCCAGGTAAACAAACTTCAATTGTTTACTTTTCTAACATTGCCGGAAATACTTTTCCGTTTAAAAAAATTCTTGAAGTTTTAGCAATAGAGGGCATTGGTATTCCATCAGATGTATTTCAGCTTCATGAATTAACCAGGTAGTGAAAAAGCAAAAAAGAACTTGGAACATTTATATAAAATCGTTCATTCAATCATTACCTTTTTACAAATCACAAACATTCTTTTAGTTAAACTTGCATCGTAAATAACAAAAAGAAGCAATCCGTTTAACACTTGTCATGAACGAGGATTTTTTAAAGCATATATTCCAGAAACAGCAGGATGCGGATGCTGTTCCATCAAACCGGGAGATCTCTCGATGGGCATCCGAACTTATTCAGATCTTATATCCGGAGCAATCCAAGCGGGCGCTAGGCTCAATTGAGGAACTTGAGAAAGAAATTCTGGAACTCGAAAGTGAACTGTGTAGTATCATGGTGGCAACAAAAGCTTGTCACGAATGCAACCATGCTCAACTATCCAGAAATTTTTTCGATCAGATTCCGGAACTTTACAGAATTCTGAATACAGATATACAAGCAATTTTCAATGGTGATCCTGCGGCAAAAAGTGAATTTGAAGTAATCAGGGCGTATCCTGGCTTTTATGCAATTTCTTTTTATCGTCTGGCTAATGCATTGTATTTACTGGATATTCCCCTACTGCCCCGTATCCTGACTGAGTACGCACATTCTAAAACCGGGATCGACATTCACCCGGCAGCAGAAATAGACGAGTATTTTCATATTGATCATGGGACAGGTATAGTTATAGGTGA
Organism: Daejeonella sp.; assembly: GCA_037719315.1. Taxonomy (GTDB): domain Bacteria; phylum Bacteroidota; class Bacteroidia; order Sphingobacteriales; family Sphingobacteriaceae; genus Daejeonella. The sequence goes on along the minus strand of JBBJNR010000014.1, from coordinate 8,520 downwards.
GACCTGTAAGATCGGAAAGCATGTTAAGCTTTACCAGGGCGTAACCATGGGAGCTTTAAGTGTCGACAAGAGTATGGCAAATACGAAGCGCCATCCCACGATCGAAGACCGGGTTGTGATTTATTCCGGGGCTACAATCCTCGGTGGCGATACGGTTATCGGGCATGACAGTATTATTGGCGGAAATGTCTGGCTTACCAAAAGTATTCCTCCCGGTTCTTCTGTATATAATACTGCTGATGTCGTTATCTCCAGTGGAAAAAAATTTAATCTGGAGTAAAATGAGCGGTATACTAGATCTTGTTGGAAATACACCCCAAGTCGAATTAAAAAGATTAAATACAAATTCCAGGGTCAGGATATACGCTAAGCTCGAAGGCCATAATCCGGGGGGCAGTGTTAAAGACCGTGCTGCGTTGAACATGATCCGCAGTGCGATTGACCGGGGAGATATCCCAAAAGGAGTCCCGCTGATTGAGGCTACGAGCGGCAATACAGGTATTGCACTTGCCATGATAGCGCGCCTGTTCGATCTGGGAATTGAACTGGTGATGCCTTCCAACGCCACAAAGGAACGGACGCTTACCATGGAGGCCTTTGGAGCCAAAGTAACTTTACTGGATAGTATAGAGTTATGCCGGGATTATGCAGATGAAAAGGCTGCAACAGGTAAAAGTTTTATGTTAAACCAGTTTGCCAATCCGGACAACTATTTGGCACATTATAAAACTACAGCACCGGAGATCTGGCGGGATACGGAAGGACAGATCACCCATTTTGTAAGCTCTATGGGCACCACGGGAACAATCATGGGTTGTTCCCGCTTTCTTAAAGAAAAGAACGATAACATTAGCATTGTGGGTTGCCAGCCGACCGAAGATTCATCTATTCCAGGAATTCGTCGCTGGCCGGAGGCTTATCTCCCTAAAATATTTGAGCCAAGCCGTGTGGACCGGATTATCGATATTTCAGAAGCTGAGGCGGTAGAAATGACCCGGAAGCTGGCCCGAACGGAAGCCATATTTGCTGGCATGAGCAGTGGCGGGGCAGCATCAGCAGCCCTGAGGATTGCTGATGAGCTTGAAGAGGGTGTGATCGTTTTTATTGCCTGTGATCGCGGCGACAGGTATCTCAGCAGTGATCTTTTTGGATAAAATCAAATATAAAGGGCAAGGGATGGATTGTTTATTTTTTAATTCGGGGATTTAAAAATCATAGTATTACTGGTAATTAACCTTTATCCACAAAACCAAATTTAATCTATACTTAACATGGAAGAAAATAAATCCGGTCAAATTCTATGGCACGATCTGACAGTTGATAATGCTGAAGGCGTAAGCGACTTTTATAAGGAAGTTGTTGGATGGGAAAAAGAAGGCCTAAGCATGGGGGATTATGATGATTTCATGATCAAGAGCTCCAAAGGTGGTGAAGTTGTTGCTGGAATATGCCATGCCCGTGGAGTAAATAAAGATCTTCCTGCCCAATGGCTTATGTATGTAAAAGTCACTAACCTCGACGAGAGTTTAGCAAAATGTATAGAACTTGGAGGAAAAGTTCTTGGAGATAAGCGAAAGATGGGTGAAGGCTATTATGGACTGATCCAGGATCCTGCCGGGGCCTACGTTATGCTGTGTGAGTAAGTAAACCCCCGATCAGCTGATATCCCGCAATTTCATAAATTCATTCGCACTGAAATGGTTTTGAATAATCTGTTCTATAATCTCATTGGTACGATCAGGATAATTAACTTCCACACGCCGGTCGTTTTCGATCCAGCTTGCGATAATCATATCATAGCGATCTTTCAGGCTCTTGATTACGGGAACCCCCATATCTTTTAAAGCTGCAGCATTTAACTGTTGCTCGTACTGATTCTTCATGGGAATGACCAGCAGCTTCTTCTTCATAAACAGTGCTTCGGCAGGAGTTTCAAAACCAGCTCCGCAAAGCACACCCGCAGAGGTAGCCATACTTTTTACAAATTTGTCATTATGGATTGGCTGGATAGAAACGTTTCTACTCGTAAAGGGCTTCTTATTATGTTTAGAAAATACATCCCATTTTACACCGCTAAACTGGCCCAGCTTAGCGATCAATCTTTTATCGTCGTATGCGGGCAGATACACTGTATAATGGTCGCCATTTTCAATAACCTGATCACGAACCTGGCCCCTAATTACAGGAGTAAAAATATCTTTGTCGTAGGGTTTAAAATGAAATCCATACTGTATGGTATTCGGGGCATAATTTTTCAATATCAATTTACCCATTATATCGGTAAATTCAGCTTTCGGAGCTTCTTCTGCAAGTACAGCCGCCTGGTGGCTTAAGCCGATACAAGGAATATTACGGTTATAACAAGCCCATGCAGATACAGGCTCGAAATCATTTATCACAAGGTCGTAGTTTTCAACTGGCAGTTCTTTAATTTCCCTGATGAGCTTCTGAATATGTGACTTTACAAAAGTTTTCCACAGATCTACCCCGCCATTCTTACCAAAAATAAAGCTAAGCCCCCGACGTTTATACCGTATTGGAAAGGGTAAAATGAGATCGCTTTGAATTCCACTCACGAGTATATCGACATGAGCATGCTTCATCAGGCAGGGAACAATATCCATTGCCCGGCTCAGATGCCCATTACCCGTACCCTGAATAGCGTATAGAATTTTCATACCGATATACTTGCTAAGTTAGAAAAAATTAACAGGCTTGTATCCGTACAGTAAATTCAAGTTAAACCGGGCGCAGATCATCTATCTCTGCAGGCTAAACTACTGGTAAGTGTATGCAAGAGAAAATTAAACCTGCCCGGATGAATTAGCTTTTACCGGAACACTTTCAGTTTCATGCACTCCATCTTTCGCATTTTTAAACTCGTTGATGCCTTTGCCCAGACCTCTCATAAGTTCTGGTAATTTTTTACCGCCAAAAAGAAGCAGTACTACAACTGCTATCAGAATTAATTCCGGACCACCTAATCCCATAATTGTATAATTTAAATATTGTCCATTATATACGATAACTTAAGCAGGTCGGATTTACCGATTCAGCAGAATAAATTTCTGATAACGAACCATATTAAGAAATCACAGACTGAAACATCCCTCCTCCGTAAAAAAAACGTATATTATCCAAATTCTAACGTTCTAATGGATCTCACAACCGAAGTTAAAAGAACAAAAGTGGTACAGCGGTACCTCGACTTTAACCTCGAACGTCAAAAAGACCTGCAAGAAATTGTGATGCTTGCTTCTGTTATTTGCAAGAGCCCCATAGCGTTAATAACCCTTATGGACTACGATGTACAGTTAATCAAAGCAAAAATTGGTACAGAAGCAACCCTGATGCCTAGAAGCACATCATTTTGCACCCATGCGATTGAACAGGAAGAGATCATGGTAGTGGAAGATGCAAGTAAAGACCCACGATTTGCCAATTCCCCTGTCGTCGTAGACGACCCCCATATACGATTTTATGCAAGCGCTAATCTCAAATCCTATGATGGCTTTAACGTAGGTACTTTATGCGTCTATGATACCAAACCTAAAGATCTGGACGAGCAGCAATTGGAGTGCCTGGCAGCTTTGGCCAATCAGGTTAGCCATATAATGGAATTAGACAGAAGCTTAAAACAGTTAAAAAAACAAAATAGTGTTCTCCGGGAAATTGCACGCATAGAATCGCATGAGCTGAGACAACCGGTGGCATCCATTATGGGACTTATGATTCTTATTAAAGAGAGCCCTTACACAGTGGAACCTGAATACCTTGAGCTGCTGGACCAATCAGTTAACCAGCTTGATGAAAGGATCAGAAGAATTGTTCGTCATAGTAATAACTACCCTGATTCATTTTAACTTTCAAAAGTAAAATATTTTATTTTATTTCAATTTCGGATGATCAGTTGCAAAAAAAAGCTGTCGTTTTACGGACAGCTCTTTTTTTCCGGATCAAAATATTATAAGATCAGGATCAATAATAGAATAATTATAATGACCGCTCCAACGGAAAGATATACTCCTCCATTCATAGCTTTAGCTTCCCTTTTCATGTCCTGCAGTTCCTCACGAAGTGCTTTACGTTCTTCACGGCTAAGTTCAGACCTGTCCATACTTTTAATCTCCTGAACTCTGGAGGTAATCTGTGCAAAACGGGCTTTCTGAGTTTCAGTCATATCAGGCTTAGATTTGGCATCTTTAGCCATTACAGACGGACTAGCTAACATTAACATTAATGCAGTAGCTAAGAAGTAAATTTTCTTTTTCATTGTGTTTGTTTTAAGGTGTTTTTTAAGTTAACAATAAGTTATTCAAAATGTTTAGTTGTCAAACATATTTAATCTCAATACAAATACTGTTCCACATATCTAAATAAATATAACCGCTAGAAATAATATTTCTATTTATGTTAAGTCAATCCCAAAGGTTCTTCGTTATAAGATATGATTCTTGACACATCACGTAATGCATAACTTTGAATCATATTCTTTATATAATCATTGGACGGATGCCTGGTCAGGATGTTTTTCAAATCAGATATGCCTGTTGGCTGTTCGTGCCCAATAAATCCCATACCGTAAAAAACCCCTTTCTCCATTAAAATACAGCTTCTTTCATTCATATTCCTTCCTTCTCCTATTATAGAAAAAGAGGGCAAACTATTTCTGAGATGATGCACTGCATCCAGTACCCGTTTGTTATAATCAACGCTCGACTCTTGCTGGTCGCACGCGCCCAGGCAGGTTTGATCTGTCAGCCCTGAACACGCTCCGCTATTCCTTTGGATAAAACACAATTTAGGGCAAAGGCTGAATTCAACTATCAAACTTTTAATACGTATGTATCCTTCAGAAATTAGATTAAAGCTATGGACGGGTGTCGAAGACTTTCTTCTTTTATCAATAGCAAGCCTTAAATAACCATTCTGGTCTTCGAAAGCATACATTCCGAAAGCATGTTCAAATCTTTTCAGTGCCCGGTTATGAATTGGCCACAAACGTTTAATTTCTACAGCTTCCATCACAAAAGAAATCAACTCATTCCCACATTCCAAAAAAGTTATGTGATGGATATCACGCAGAAAATCCTGCTTTTGCCGTCCTGGTTTATTATTTGTAAAATGGCCGTTAACCCTTTTGCGAATATCAATGGCCTTGCCAACGTATATGACCTTTGCTTTGCTGTTATGGAAGTAATAAATACCCGGTACAGAGGGAAGTTTGTCAATATCCTCTTTTGGCAAATGAGGCGGCAATAACTGCTCTTTTGAACGCTGGTTTAAAGCCTTTAGAATATGCCCCTCATTGTCTCGTGCAAGCAGCATAGAGAATAAGCAAGCAGTAGCATTTGCATCCCCCATTGCGCGGTGGCGCTCAAAAACATCAATACCGACCTGACTACAAAGCTTACCCAAACTATATGAAGTAAGTCCGGGAAGAATTTTCCTGCTCAGCCTAACTGTGCAGAGTTTTTTCGTTTGCAGATGATAGCCCGCAGCCGCAAGATGATATCTCAGAAATGAAAAATCAAAATTTACGTTGTGCGCAACAAATATTCTGTCGTTCAGCAATGTAAATATCTGATGTGCCACATTCTTAAAAACGGGAGCCGAACTAACCATCTCATCATTGATGCCTGTTAGCGCCTGAATGTAAACCGGAATGTGAATTTCAGGATTGATTAGCGTGGTGTAACGTCCCGTTATATTATGGCCATCATGCAATATAATAGCCACTTCTGTAATGCCGTTTGCACTGGCATGACCACCGGTAGTTTCAATATCGACTATGGCATACATATTATAACAAGGTAGTAAGGGCTTTTCAAATATACAGAAACCTTTTAAAACTAATAATTTTAGCAGAAAGATTCGTAATTTAAAAGTACCGGATTATCTACGCAACGGTTTTAACAGATATTCAAGGCCGTTAAGCTTTATTTCATACATAGTAGCCAGGAGAACTCCGATTTTCCCGGGAGGAAATCCATTATTTTCATACCACACCAGGTAAAATTCGGGGATATCACAGATGAGCCTGCCTTTATATTTTCCATAAGGCATGGTTACCGAAACAAGCTCTTTTAGGATTTCACGATTCATCAAGGGGAAGGAAAATGGATTTGCGTCTGAACAGCAGCTGAAGATACAGAAATGCCATCAATGTTAATAGCGCCGTAAAATAAAATGCCGGTGGGATCATAGCTGCATCATCAATATAAAAGCTTCCCGCCATAAACGCTCCGAGGCCTATCCCAGCTTCAAGCGCAATATACATTGTAGCAACAGCTTTGCCCCTATGGTCTGGATGGCTCATGTCTATGACCAGAGCTGTAAGTGCCGGGGAAAGCATGCCGGTCGCTATTCCGTATACGGCAGCTGCAGACATCAGGTAAAACGGTGAATTTGATTGCCCGATCAGAACAAGTGCGACGACCAAAAGGATCAATGACAATTTAATAATACTTATTCTGCCAATTCTATCTGACATCTTTCCCGACACGAAGCGTATGAGCAATGACGAGATAGTAAATATCATAAAGAACATGCCTTTATTAGCTACACCAAGATGTGTACCCCAATCCGAGACCACAGTCAGTATAAGTCCATAGCTGAGGTAGGATAGAAAAGTTACGAAGGCAGCCGGCAATACCTTGAACTCAATGATATCATTCCTGTTTATTTTTAGCAAGGAGAGCTTAAAACGCTCTTTTCTCACCAGCGTCTCCTTCATATTAATTAGTATTATGATGGAAAGCAAAGCGAAAACCGACGAGCAGTAGAACAGGGCATTGATAGAAAACCGCTCAGAAAGTTCACTGCCAATGGCCGGCCCAATGGCGAGACCGGTACTAAAACACAGGCCGTGTATTCCCATTGCCTCCCCCCAGCGATTGCCCGGTACAATGTCAGCGACATAAGCAGCAGTTGCCGTCGGTTTGAAGCCTGTGGAAAATCCATGGAACAACCTCAGCCATAAAAACCCTGCGACAGTTGTCAGCAAAGGGTACAGTAAGCCACAGATTACGCAGACAAGAGAACCTACGGCCATCACTGGCACCCGCCCGATCTTATCAGTTAATTTACCGCTAAAGGGTCGTGAAATACCTGCCGTCAGGGTAAATAGAGCAATTATATACCCTTTATATTCAGCGCCGCCAAGGCTGCTCAAGTAAGAAGGAAGTTCCGGGATCAGCATGTTAAAACTTGCTGAAAACAGGAAGGAACTCATACATAACAGTCCGAATTGCAGGTTATAAATGGGATGTCTGTGACCGGGCATGCGCGCGACAAAAGTAAAAAAGAACGAGGAAGAAAGAGTATAGAGAAAAGATTAAAATGGAGAAGGGGCTGAAAGCGGAAAGCTGAAAGCCGAAAGCCGAGCCCCTTGTCTTGGTTCTTGATTCTTTGCCCTGATTCACATTATAATAAAAAAACATGCATGCTATTCAGGTATTGTTTGATAGTTTTGCGCCGCACTATTTTTATCTATGCAGGCTTTCAGGTTTATTACCCTCTTCCTATTAATACTATCTGTTCAATCTTCTTATGCACAAAGCAGTAATGAACTAAAAAAGCGAAAAAACACGATCAATCAGGAAATTGAAGCTTTAAAAAGAAGCCGCAGTAAAATTGATAAAAGTAAAAAGCTCTCACTCGGCCAGATAAATTTGTTAGATGCCCAGATAAAACTAAGGGAAGAAAAGATCGGAACTATTAATTCTGAGGTTAAAATACTTGATAGCGAGATCACTACAAATACTTCGGAGGTAAGGTCGCTTCAGACAGGTCTAAGCAGGTTGAAATCTGAATATGCTAAAATGATCTTATTCGCTTTTCGCAACCAGGGCTCCTATAACAAGATGATGTTTGTCTTCGCAGCCAGCGATTTTAATCAGGCATACATGCGGTTAAAATACATCCAGCAGGTTGGAAAATTACGGCAATCGCAAGCCCGGTACATTGAAAACACACAAGTTTCATTAAAAAAACAGATCTCGCAGCTTGACCGGAACAAAAAAGAAAAAAATCATCTCCTACTTGATCAGTTAAACGAAAAGCAAACTCTGGGGAAGGATAAGGACCAGCAATCGCGGATACTAACTACTTTGACCAAAAAAGAAAAGACACTCCAGCAGCAGTTATCAAAAAAGCAAAAAGAAGCAACAAACCTTAATAATGCGATCCAGGCGGCGATTCGAAAAGAGATCCTGGCGGCACAGCGGCTGGCAGCAGAACGCGCCCGGCTGGCCGAAAAAGCGAGACTCGCAAAACTGGCTGCAGCAGCTAAAGCTAAAAATGCAAAAGCCCCGGCTGCAACTGTCTCCAAGCCGGTAGCTAAACCAGCAGTAACAGGCTCCTCTGTTCTGGCTTCAAGCCCGGAAGATGCCAGGCTGTCGTCAAGCTTTATGGGGAATCGCGGGCGGCTTCAGAAACCTGCACTGGGAATCATCACTCAAGGAGTTGGTCAGCACAAATACGAGTCTAAGGTCACACTATTTAATTCCGGCATTAATA
>JBBJNR010000091.1:0-12203 GCA_037719315.1 Daejeonella sp. | reverse complement strand
GTTCTATCAGGGCCTTGATATCCCTATGGTTAAGTAAACTAACTATCTTTTGGCGTTTTTGCCAAGCGTTTCAGGGTAATTGTTTCACCATGATAGGACTTTGAGCTACCGCCCAGCCTCCCATCCAGATTCTGCTCCAGGCGTAGGCATGATCCGGGTCTATACCCAAACGGATCAGATTTTTCCGTTTCCGTTCAGACTTCTTACAGTCAGTCCATATACAGTAACTTAACCTGTTTCGTAACCACAAGGCTCTTATTAGGATAACTATTAGAGGGATTTTTACTAATTTCACCGGTCATGAAATTTTTTTCCGGATTCCTGCTGCTCTTATTGTTTTGTATAACCCCATCCTGTTATTATATTACCCGGATCAACGAAGAACCTATCCCTTCTTTTACGCCTGTGAAAGACATCAAATACACGGAGGTTCACCGCAGGTTTGAAAACGGGCTTTCTTTTAATGAATATGGATTTCAGCTTCAGCCCGAATGGGAGATCTACTTTAATGCAGATGATTCTGTTCGCATTTTCAGCCCTGAACGGCAAAAATACATGACTTACCGCATTTTCCATAGTCATAAGGCTCTTTTTAATTTCGCACGGGATTGGTTCAGGGTAAAACATGTAAGTAAAGACAGTCTTATTTTCCAGGTTATGAAGCTTGAATCAAGAGTAGTTAAAGAAGATCAGTCCAATGTGTATATGACATTTTATGCTGAGGACTATATAAAAAATATCCTGCATACCGATGCCGCGAAATTGAAGGTTCCAAGCAAGGACGACAGCCTTTTTATTAAGTACCGGGCAATCCAGGCTAATACCGATCCCGACAGTATTTTTGCAGCAAGAAACCCCGTCGTTCTCAAAAGCAAGAGCAAAATAGCAAGGGTTGAAAAAATAAAACCATCTGCAGATCCTTATCTCGGTCATATCAGCCGTTCCGAAGAATATCTGTATCCCGAATACAAGATCTATATAGATAAGGCCTACCAGGATTTTCAATACTCATTCCAGGTTATTGTAGATCACAACGGCAAGATGAAGTTTAAGGACTTTTTGGTAGCTGTAATGCCTGAATTCATGGAGACCAAAACTAAAGTGGCTACTGGTATAATTGATGTCTACCTGAGAAATTTATTTGAGGTTACTCCGGGAAACACTCTCGGATTTCCACACTCAAGTGTGATTAACTTATATATAATAGGAAAGAAACGCTAACCGAGGTAGACGTGCGATTTATCTTAATGTGTGCTCGTTTTCAAGAGCAGTCTTAGAGATACTTCAAAGCGTAGGATGAGCACAGGATCAACGCACGATGACTTATTTCTTAATGATATTTGTACACAGCACTGGACAGGCACAATAAAAATATATGCTCTTAGCCCAAAGAACTTAGTGAATAATTTTGAATAACAACTCTTTCATTAATTCACCCTGCTCCGTATTTCCACTGGCTTCAACACCTTTGGTCTTAAGGTCGCATTCCCGCAGGTAGCTTATCACCTGGAAAGTCTTTTCCTTGCTGAAGCTCCGTCCTGCCAATTCATAATCCTTTACAAAAAACGGCGCCACACCTAATTCTCTTGCCAGTCCCTGCGGAGACCGGTCGCTGGCGTAATGATACTTCAAAACCTTGGAGAAATAGGTATTCAAAGTACCAAGCAACAGCTGAATGGGGTTATTTTTAGGATTTGCAGCGAAATAATTGATGATCTGGTTGACCTTGAAAGCGTCTTTCCTTCCAATCGCCAACTGAAGCTCAAATACATTATACTCTTTACTGATGCCTATATTATTCTGAACGTCATCTGCATTGATCTCCTCGCCTTTCTTAACATTCAGCATTAATTTTTCGAGCTCGTTAGCTACTTTAGAAAGGTCGTTGCCAAGATATTCTGCCAGCAGCGCAGAGGCCCGAACATGAATTGAGTAACCTTTATCGCGCACAAAATCTTCTATCCACCCCGGTACCTTATTTTCATAGATCTCCGCTGATTCAAAAACAACTCCCTTCTTTTCAATAGCCTTATAGGTTTTCTTCCGCTTGTCAAATTTCCCATTTCTATAGCAAAATACCAGGATAGTGCTTCCGAGCGGATTTTCGAGGTAAGAAAGTAAGGGATCACCTGCCTTTTTATCATCATCTCCATCCTTTCCCCACTTTAGATCCTGCGCTTCTTTGACTATAACTACCTGGTATTCACTCATCATCGGAAAGCGCTTGGCAGAATTGATAATACTCATTACATCCGTATCTTTACCATAAAAAACGCTCTGATTAAACCCCTTTTCAGCATCCGTCAGAACACTTTCTTCAATATAATTACTGGCTTTCTCGATATAGAATGACTCTTCGCCGTGTAACAGGTATACAGGCTTGAACTTTCGGTTCTTCAGGTCTTTAATAAGCTCGTTAATGTTCATCTCGGGTGGGCAAATTACGAAATATTGAACTCGTGTCAATACACTTACACATTGAAATATTATATATTAATCCTGCATGCTGCAATTTTAAAATCATTTCGTGAAATTTACAGATCATGTTTGAGCCATTAGCACTAAACTTACCTGATTATCCTTTTCGTCTGAAACGGGAAAATAATACCTCTTATATTTTTGATGAGATCAGGAAAAAATTTCTTGTGCTTACGCCGGAGGAGTGGGTTAGACAACACTTAATCCAATTTCTGATAACATATAAAAAATACCCCCGCTCTTTAATTAAACTTGAAGGAGGCCTTAAATTGAATTCCCTTCAAAAACGTTCAGATATTTTACTCTTTAACAACTCCGGCGAAAAGATAATGCTTGTGGAATGCAAGGCTCCATCTGTTAAAATTTCGCAAGCAACATTTGACCAGGTGGCCAGGTATAACTTCATACACCGTGTTAAGTACCTGGTGGTAAGCAATGGTTTGCAGCATTTCTGTTCTGAAATTGATTTTGAAAAAAGATCGTACAATTTTTTAAATGAGTTGCCGGAATACTCTTTTACTATTTAAAATCCTCCTGGAGTAATCTTGCATTTATTTATACTCAGTACACTTCTGTTGAATGAAAAAAGATATATTATTAATACAAAATTAATAATTTATTTTAAATGATAAAAAAATTAAGTCAGGAGATAGTGACAGAATATATTTTTGATTCCAGCCCTAATTTCCATATTTATCTTTAAATTTAGAGCAATAATCAGGATGAAATTGCGTTTTACATTACGTTACGGCAGGATTAGAATTCAAACCATTTCAATCCCCTCCTTTTTTATATCACTCATCTCTTAGCTCATCATTAAAAAAGGTGACATAGAAAATGTTTTTTTATTAGTTTTTTATGATCATTCTTATTTTTTTTATTGCGCACTGGTTTTTATCTTTATTCTTCCAGACTTTCTTTCAGCACCGTTATGCATCCCACAGAATGTTTACTATGACTAAATTCTGGGAAAGGGTATTTTATCTTATGGCTTATCTTTTTGAAGGAGCTTCATTCTTAAATCCCCGGGCGTACGCCATGATGCATAGAGAGCATCACGCATTTAGCGATACTGAAAAAGATCCTCACTCGCCGCATTTCTTCACAGATGTGTTCCAAATGATGAAAGCAACGATTATCACTTTCAGAGATCATTTGAACCGTACAAAGAACCCGAATACGCAATTTGCTGGCTATTATCCTGAATGGCCAATAGTAGACAGAATAGGTTCTTCAATAATCTCCCGGCTTATATTTGGAGCGTTATACACCTGGTTTTATATCGCTTTTGTTCCTGCAGGTTCCGAATGGATGTATCTGCTGCTTCCCATTCATTACTTGATGGGGCCAATTCATGGAGCTATAGTAAATTGGTGTGGCCACAAATACGGATATTCAAATTTTGATAATAATGACAAATCTAAAAACACCACTCCTTTTGACTTTTTAATGCTTGGTGAATTGTTCCAGAATAATCATCACAGGCATCCTAACAGCGCTAATTTTGGTAATAAGTGGTTCGAAATTGATCCGGTTTTTCCTATCATGAAACTTATGCATACCCTGCGAATAATTAAACTCCGCAAAGCCTGTTAGTCAAGGCGTTATAGAGACTAGGATTTCATATTCTAAAACTTTATGATGAGATTGAATCTTATAAGATGATCGAACTTGTAACTGAAATTAATCCACTACATTTTAAAATCTGCTCAGGAACATGTGATCATTATATCGATAATTACCGAAGCAGGTAAACTTGATTCTGAGCAGCGTTTAACCAGGGATTTTCAAAAAAAATATTGCCTATAAGCAATATTTATCTCAAAAGGAAACTTTATCATAACAATTGCGTAAAACACTCTAAGCAAATGTAAAAATCATGATTTATCAACTTCACATCAGGCATTATCGCTCTTCAAACAATGATGGTAGCTTATGGCTATATTCCGTGATATTTCTTTCATTATTGTTCATGAGTACCGTAGGAGCCGCTTTTTATTACTTTTCGGATTTATTGATCTTATTAAATGTGCTTCTTAGCTCTGTATTCCTGGGGCTAACAATTGCGCATTTCATTAAAAGAAACCGCTTACCGTTTATTGAAATCTCTGAAGGGTCTTTAAATTACTGGGATCCGGCAAAAGAGGAAATTGTTTCAGTCTCTGCGAAAGATATTACCCAGATCAGTACCAAATTGTGTCAGCTTAAACTGCATACTCCAGACCAGATCCATGTGGTAAACCTGAATTTAATCAAGAAGGAGCAGACTCGCTGGGAAATAAAAGAAAACGTCAGGAAAATGATTGCCTGTTAAGCTCTGGAATTTCTATCTTTTACATCAGGGCACTAAGACTTTCTTCCAGGATCTTTATCTTGGATAAGGCATCCTCCTTTTTACGCCGCTCATTATCAACAATCTCTACCTTGGCGTTTTGAATGAAACGCTGATTCGAAAGTTTAGCTTCAACAGTACTTAAAAAGCCTTTTAAGTAATCCAGTTCTTTGATCAGGCGATCCTGTTCGACCCTGGCATCGATATTATTTGCTAAGGGTATAAAAAATTCATCTTTGCCCGCAATAAATGAAGCTGCACCCGCAATCTTAATCTCTGTAAACTGTACAGTGCTTATATTTGCAAGCCTCATAATTATGTTCCTGTATTTTTCGTAATCTAAAGACGAATTAACTTTAATATCAAGTGTTAAAGAGTCTTTTGGTGAGATTTGCTTTAAGTTTCTGATATTCCTGATCTCTGATACTATCTGTTTGATCGTATCCACTTCTTTGACAAGTAACGTGTCAGTTTTTTGAGGCATGGGATATGCCGCAACAATGCAGCAATCAAGTTCTGTGCGCTCGCCAAAAAGGTCCTCATGCCATAACTCCTCTGTTAAAAATGGCATAAACGGGTGTAAAAGCGTCAATATTTTCTCGAAATATGCAACGGTGGTACTGAAGGTCACCTGGTCTACAGGCTGCTGAAACGCAGGCTTGATCATTTCCAAATACCATGCACAGAAATCATCCCATACCAGTTTATAGGTCCTCATAAGGGATTCAGACAATCTATATTGCTTATAGTTATCTTCAATTTCAAGTAGTGCCTGGTTAAAAGCTGCGTCAAACCAGCGGATAGCTTGCTCATTATTGTTTTCAAGTCCCGGATCAACTTCCCAACCTTTGACCAACCGAAATGCGTTCCATATTTTATTCGCGAAATTTCTGCCCTGCTCACAATATGCTTCATCGAACATCAGGTCGTTTCCTGCAGGGGAGCATAATAGCATCCCTACCCTTACACCATCCGCCCCGTATCTATCGATCAGGTCTATCGGATCAGGAGAATTACCTAATGATTTCGACATCTTCCTGCCTTGCTTATCCCTTACGATGCCCGTCAGGTAGACATTTTTAAACGGTGCTTCGCCGCGAAATTCATGACCGGCCATGATCATCCTGGCTACCCAGAAAAAAAGGATTTCCGGGGCGGTTACCAAATCGTTGGTCGGATAGTAATAGTTTATATCAGCATTGTCAGGATCTTTAAATCCGTCAAATACAGATATAGGCCACAGCCATGATGAGAACCAGGTATCCATCACATCTTCATCCTGGCGCAAATTATCGGAAGGTGACACCGGATGCTGTAGCCTAAATTCTATGCGTGCTTCAGCCTCAGTTTTAGCAACAACCCACTCCTCTTTCTCATTATACCATGCCGGAATCTGCTGCCCCCACCACAGCTGCCTGCTAATACACCAATCCTTCACATTCTCCATCCAATGCTTATAGGTATTGATGAATTTATCGGGAATAAGCTTTACCTCTCCATCTAACACATAACGGAGGGCCGGATCCGACATTTCAGACATCTTACAAAACCACTGCAGGGATAGTCGTGGCTCTATAACAGCGTCTGTGCGTTCCGAAAAACCTATCTGGGATGTGTATTCTTCAACTTTCTCAAGATGTCCTTTCTCTTCCAGCATCTGGCCGATCATTTTTCGGGCAGTAAAACGATCTTCGCCGATGAGAATTACCGCCTTTTCATTCAGCGTACCATCATCGTTCAAGATATCTGTAACCGAAAGATTATGTCTTAATCCGAGTTCGTAATCGTTCAGGTCATGCGCCGGGGTTACTTTGAGGCAGCCGGTACCAAATTCCATATCTACATATTGATCTTCTATGATAGGAACAGCTTTGTTAATCAAAGGAATAAATACTCGTTTACCCTTCAAATGATGATATCGTTCGTCTTTAGGGTTTACACATATAGCAGAATCCGCCATGATAGTTTCTGGACGGGTTGTGGCGATCAGGATATGGTCGGTAGTATGGCTTCCGGAATCTGGCGTAAGAAAATATTTAATATAATATAATTTCTGATTGACTTCTTTACGGATGACTTCTTCATCGGAAACAGCCGTTTTGCCTTTTGGGTCCCAATTGACCATCCGTATGCCGCGATAGATCCAGCCCTTCTTATAGAGATGGATGAAACTATCAATAACTGCAGCAGACAGGTCATCCTCCATGGTAAAACGAGTACGGTCCCAGTCACATGATGCCCCGATCTTTTCAAGTTGCTTCAGGATAATTCCACCATATTTATCCTTCCATTCGTAGGCATATCTCAGGAATTCCTCCCGGCTTACATCCTTTTTTTCAATCCCTTTTTCTGCCAGTAATGCAACAACTTTTGCTTCAGTAGCTATTGACGCGTGATCGGTTCCCGGAACCCAGCAGGCATTTTTACCTTGCATCCTTGCCCTGCGGATCAGGACATCCTGAATAGTATTGTTAAGCATATGTCCCATGTGCAGAACACCCGTAACGTTAGGGGGAGGTATAACAATAGTATATGGCTCTCGATGATCTGGGACAGAACGGAAAAACTTTTTTTCAAGCCAATACTGATACCATTTATTTTCAGTTTCCTTCGGATTATAGGTTTTGGGAATGCTCATTTGACACATCGGAAATTAGAGAGCAAAAGTACAATTTTGAAGGGTAATTATAGAACAGTTAGGCTTAAATGCAGTAAATCGTCGCCCTGCAACAAACGGGTTTAACAGAATAAAATTTTACACATATTCTCCGCAACACAATAATCTTATCGATGAACAGTTAATACTGAAGTGAAAAAACAATTTCTGTTGTAATGAAAATCATTCCCTATTTCAAAATAACTTCATTTTTCCTGGATTACTTAAAGTTAGGCCGGATCATTTATTGGTTTAACAAGTAAAATCTGCTATCCTGATTTCTTTTCATTGCCTGTTATTCTATTTTCACACTCTTTCATAAAAACCAACCAATTATATGATGAATAAAAGTTATTTACAAGCAATGCTGTTTGGGGCGGCTAGTCTTTCAGCACTTCATGCCAATGCACAGCATGATTCGAAACCTGTGAAAAAAGTCGCACTCATTGACAAGGCGAATATGGATCTTACAGTTAAGCCAGGCGAAGATTTCTACACTTATGCAAGTGGAAACTGGATCAAGAATAACCCAGTTCCGGCGAAGGAAACCCGCTGGGGAAGTTTTAATCAGCTGCGTGATTTTAACATCAACGCTGTTCAAACGATTCTAAATGAAGCCGCAACTGATAAATCCGCTCCCGCAGGTTCAATCGAAAGACGTGTGGGTGATTTCTACATGGCAGGGATGGACAGTGTGAGCATTGAAAAACTGGGGTACTCCCCCATAAAAGCAGATCTGCAAAAGATCGCTGCAATTTCTGATCTGAGGGGTGTTATCAACCAGGCTGCAGTGATGAGAACCTATGGTTCCGGATCACCCTTTTTTACCTTCTTTGTTGGTCAGGACCGTAAATATGTAAAGAATATTGTTCCTCAGCTCGGGCAGGGCGGCACGACCCTACCAGACCGGGATTATTATTTAAAGAATGACGCCAGAAACCTTAAAATTCAAGAGGCATATAAGAATTATATCACAACGTTATTTACCCTGTCGGGAACTCCGCAGGCTGAAGCGGCGAAAAATGCCGGGACAATTTTCGATTTTGAAAAAAAGCTGGCTGACGCTCAGATGAGCAGGGTGGAAATGCGTGATCCTTATAAAACTTACAACAAATTTTCTGTTGCCGATTTCAATAAAACGACGTCAAATCTTAACTGGCAGGCGTTAATGCCCGTAATGAAGGTAAATGGCCAGGATACTATTTTAGTGAGCTCGCCTAAATTCTTTAGCAGCCTGAATACATTATTAAGTAATACCCCGGTGAACGATCTTAAAACATATTTACAATGGAATGTTCTTAAAAGCTCGGCGCCATATCTAAGTTCTGACTTTGTAAATGCAAATTTTGCTTTTACACAGGCGCTTACCGGCCAAAAGATTCAGACTCCGCGCTGGCAGAGAATGTCATCTTTAACAGATGGAACTGTGGGTGAACTTCTAGGACAGCTTTACGTTAAAAAACATTTTAAACCCGAAGCAAAAGCGAGGATGCAGGAACTTGTCACTAATCTTGTAAAAGCTTATGAGATCAGGATCAAAAATCTTGATTGGATGAGTGATGTAACGAAACAAAAAGCATTAGACAAACTTCATGCATTTACTCTTAAAATAGCATATCCGGATAGATGGAAGAGTTACGATGATCTTGTCATCAGCAGAACATCTTTCTTCCAGAATTTAAGGAGTGCAGGTTCCTGGGGCTATACAGAGATGGTAAACCAGCTCGGCAAGCCTGTTGACAAAACAAAATGGGGTATGACAGCTCCTACAGTTAATGCGTATTATAATCCGGTGAATAACGAGATCGTTTTCCCTGCTGGAATTCTTCAGTTTCCATTTTTCGATCCTGACGCAGATGACGCTGTAAATTATGGTGGTATCGGAGCAGTGATCGGGCATGAAATATCCCACGGGTTTGATGATTCAGGAAGCCAATACGATAAGGATGGTACCTTACGCAACTGGTGGACTGAAGAGGATATGACCCGGTTTAAAGCAAAAGCAAAGGCATTGCAGGAGCAGTTTGATGCATATACAGTTTTGGATACCATTCATGTTAATGGAAAACTTACGCTTGGGGAGAATATAGGTGATCTTGGGGGCCTAAACGCAGCCTATGAAGCCTTCAAAATGACAAAACAGGGCCAAAGTACTGAAAAGATAGATGGATTTACCCCCGATCAGCGTTTTTTCCTTGCATGGGCGCAGGTATGGCGGGGGAATATTTTAAATGAATCTGCAGCACAGCTCATCGTAACGGATTCACACTCCCCCGGTCCATATCGTACGATCGGCGCCCCGGTGAACATGGATGCATGGTACAAAGCATTTGATATACAGCCCGGTAACAAATTGTACAAAAAACCTGAAGACCGGATCAGGATCTGGTAAAATTTAAAAAAAAGCATAATAACCCCCCGGTTGTTTACTTTCAGGCGGAGGGTTATTTTTATCATGGCAGCATCTTTAAATTATATCGATCTTATCCTTGTATCAATTATAGGTCTGACGGTGTATAACGGCTGGAGGACAGGATTTATCAATTCGTTTATAGAAATTGCGATATGGCTGGGTAGTTTCCTGCTTGCCCTGTTCCTGTCGGAACACACGATCTCTCTTTTGAAACTATTTAATGTAAGCGGGATCTGGGTGAGACCTGTTTTCTTCATCATACTCCTGATCGGTTTCAGCAGATTGATTCTTTTAGCCTGTGATCGATTATCTTCATCTGTTTCAGAAGAAACACATTCTCACTGGGCAAACAAACTTGCAGGAATTCTTCCAGGACTTCTTTCCGGAACCATTTATGGCTCATTGCTCGCTTTCTTTCTGCTTGCCTATTCACTTGGAAATGTGAGCCTTAAAGCTAATGAAAGTAAATTAGCGGGTAATTTAACGGCAAAGGCAGAATGGCCCGGCAGGCAGATCTCCGATCTGTTCAGCACCATTGGCTATAAATTAGGGAGCAGCCTGACCATACATCCCAGTGGAATGGAAATTATCAGGCTGCCCTTCAAGACGGCTAATTTTAACGTGCGAAAAGATCTTGAACTGATGATGCTTCAGCTGATTAATTCCGAAAGAAAAAAAGAAGGACTGAAAATCATTGCCGCTGACAGGGAGCTGGCGGGCGTGGCAAGAAAACATTCAGCAGACATGTTTAAGAGAGGTTACTTTTCACATTACACCCCCGAAGGGAAAAGTCCCTTTGACAGGATTAGAAAGGACGGTATCAATTTCATGATCGCAGGTGAGAACCTTGCCCTCGCCCAGACGCTTCAGCTAGCCCATGAAGGTCTTATGGAATCAACCGGTCATCGTGCCAATATTATGCATACATCGTTCGGGAGGGTTGGAATTGGTATCCTTGATGGCGGAATACATGGTGTAATTGTCACGCAGGTATTTAGAAATTAACAATAAAAATAAAAATGAGTAAGTACTTTTTGATTCTTATCTGTTTTATTACCGGCTGGTTTAATACAGACGGGGCCTTAGCTCAAATTAAGAATCCTGTATATAAACTTATGCTGGATAGTATCTATGAGCATAAAATTCCGGTCATACCAGTTGAAGAATTTATTAAAATGACCAAATACGCCGTTTATGTGCTGGATACCAGGGAGAAACAGGAATTTAAAGTCAGCCATCTTAAAAGCGCGCGTAACGTTGGATATTTCTGGTTTGATATGCGCACGGTTTACGATATACCCCTTGATGCGTCCATTGTAGCTTACTGTTCCATAGGGAACCGCAGCGAAAAAATTGCGGAAAAGCTTATCCATGCGGGCTACAGGAATGTATCGATCTTATACGGCGGCATATTTGAATGGATTAACGAGGGGCAGCCGGTTTATAAAGAAAATGGGGTTCAGACATCGGAAGTTCATACGTATAACAAAGAATGGGAACAGTGGCTAGAAAAGGGAACAAAGATAAATTAAGTATAGGCTGCAAGTACTAATGGATCCATCTTTAAGCTTTTCTATTACTTCAGACGGTTCAAAAACACTGTTCAATTCTGAAATTGGTGAACACTATCATTCCATGCATGGAGCGCTGCAGGAAAGCAGGCATGTCTTTCTCGAATCCGGCCTTAAATATTTTTTAATGAACGGCTCAAAAAACGCAAAAATCCTGGAAGTTGGTTTTGGCACGGGATTAAACTTTTTAATATCTGCCGATTATTCCCTTTCCGACGAAGTCAGTATTGAATATACCGGTATCGAAGCCTATCCGCTAAGCATTGATACCATCATGAATACAGGGTATGATCAATACATTTCAAAAGACCTTTGGAAGGCTTTTACTGAGAATTATGACCTGGCATTGCATCAGGAAAAAATGATAACCAATAGGTCAAGGCTAAGGATCGCATGCACCAGACTTTTAACCTTTGATGCCCAAACGAAGTTTGATATTATATATTATGATGCTTTTGCAGCCGTTCATCAACCGGAAATGTGGAGCGAAGAATCCTTAGGGCATATCTGTAAATTTTTAAGCCCGGGCGGGGTTTTTGTAACATATGCGATTACCGGGAACCTGAAAAGAAGCATGAAAACTCTGGGATTCTCTATTGAAAAAGTGCCGGGAGCGCCAGGAAAACGTGAAATGCTCAGGGCGGTTAAACTGTAACCCTGATCCGCATCTTAGTACATTCATTTCCTGTAGTGGAGGCCAGGGCAAACGCATTAAAATTTAAGCAACAGTTGTAAATATTTCAAATCCCATGC
>JBBJNR010000013.1:0-52145 GCA_037719315.1 Daejeonella sp. | reverse complement strand
AAGAAAATTTTTCGGCGATAAATAAATCCGGTGTATGAAATATGCATATTTATGGGATGCATTATTTAGTTTCACATCGTGTCTGTTTTTTGCATAACCCGCGCGATTAATGACCTGGTCTACATTGGCTTCGTTGTATTCTTGTGTCTGGCCGTTGGGATCATAGCTGAAATAGGCTTTACAGATTACGTTCTGAGCAGGATCACACTCTGAACTGGTTGCCACTTCCCATACCTCGCTTGTCAGGCTGATGCGCTGATATAGAACGGAAGTACTTTTTGGAGGCGGACTTTTAAAGGCGAATGCAGCAGAAGCTGCCAGTATCATGGCAATTACAGCCAGATTAATTTTAATACGTTTCATATCATCGATTTTTAATAGTGTAATTAAATTGTTTGAATTCTCTTGTTGTGAATTAGGCATAAGCTTTACTCATTTTTCCTTTCCCATATCACCTCCTTTCTTAGTTGAAATAATAAAACCAGCGAGCGCCAATGCCAGAAAGAATAAGTTGAATACCAGGTGCTGTCCCCAGGTAAGTTTGGAGATGATACCCCCGCAAGAGCAGGGTATACGCTCAAAGGCATGATTAATCACCAGGATTATATACATACTGAACAGGAACAGTAGAATACATGAACCAAAAGCCCTGAGTTTCGCCACCTGTTAATGGTCAGCAGGCCTGCTGTGAACAGCTCGGACACCGGTACTGCCCAGAGAAGGACTCTGTTTATAGCGGCCGGAAATATCTGGTTCATCATCTGTATCCGGCTTTGTTCATAATTCAGCAGTTTGCTTAACGCCGCATACACCCAAAGGAAAATAAGCAAACTCGAAATAACCGAAACAATCAATGACCTGTTCATCTCATATATATTTAATGATGTAAAGAAAAAACACTAAAGAGAAAAAAAATCGTCCTTTACTTTTTTCTTCATTTTTTTTTATGCAGGACGTATTTCTGCAAGGAACGTGAATACTGGATGTCATGACCAGCCTCCCGGAGTTCGTTTAACCAGATCGTAATGGTTCTTTCTGTGCATTCGAATAGCCGCGCGGCTTGTCTTCGGGAAATGAACCGGCCTTTCTCAAGCATGTTCACCATCCTGAGCAAATTTTCCTGATGGGAACGAAAGGAGCTCATAACGGTTCTGTCCGGTTTAGCGTTTCTGAGAGTTTTTTAGAATGTGGGGTTATAAATATGTCATCCTCCGGAAAAGCCTAGCTACCGCAGGCAGGCTGGGATCTACTTTTGTACTCTAATTTCACTGATATTTCCAGGTGTAAATAATTTTTTACACCAACGCGGTTAATAACATGTCATCTTTAAAACGCAGGAAAAGGCTGTTGGTATTTTGGGAAAGCAAATCATCATACCCTATCTACCTATAGCCAGGAGTCTCCCCCGTTTTAGTCGCTGATAACGATATTTGATAAGTAATAAATAGCGACCACCCGATGATATGATAATATACAATAGAGGGTTTTTTAGGGATCTACTTTAAAACTAGATCACGCATGGAGCCGCCTTTATCAAGTAGGTTCAGTTGTTGATGTAAAAGATTAGTTAAAAAAAGTAGAGAGCGCTACTTTATACTAAATATAGAAAGTGCGGGCCTTTACATCCGTTCAACTAATTCTAAATGATTGCATAAACAGCTATCAGGGTACAATAAAACTCATTCCCGATAGGGGCTCGGATTTTGCATGAAATCTAATATCGCTCGATTCCTCCGAGATTAATGAGTACATCAATGTGAGCTCTCAAATGGTGAAATATATAATCATCACGGGTTATCCGGGTGATATCAATTCGGGATAAGGGGTTTACACCTTTACTTACTTTCCCACTTTGCAATTTTAAGCAGCGAATGCATTCAATTGGAAACGGAACCTATCATAAAGATCTTAAAACAGATGGCGAAAGACCAGCGCGATTTCTTTGCCAGGATAGAAGCTCTATTATCCAGCAATCCCACGGTCAATGAAGACTGGGTTGACGGATTGGAGGTACAGGGCCTGCTCGGCGTCACCAGAAAAACCGTCTATCGTTTAACCAAAAATGGCACCCTGGAACCACGCCGCATCGGACGGCGCAATTACTATTCCCGGTCCGAAATCTTTAAGCTTCGAGCTCAGTTTCTCAAATGATTCTTTAGCGCGGCTGAGTCAGAGCTCCCTATGAAAGCCCAATAATGAAAAGCTAAATTAGGATTACTTGCAACTAGTGTAAAGGTAATTCAGGATTATCAACTGTAGTTGTATAGCTATTTCAGGACGAGACAACAGATAGGGCCTGAAAGGGGTCTGGTAGGGGTCTTGTTTGGCTATTCTTTGGCTGGAGCAGCCAAAAACGGGGTTTTACCCCTAGAAGACCCAAGGAAGACCCAAACAAAAGGCCTTTTTTAGACTCAAATGCAGCTCGGGTTCAAAAACCTTCTTTACGGACTCACCATACACATCATCTTTTTTAGAGATCAGTTTGAATTCTTTTGCATGCTCATTCAATCCCGCTGTTTGACGGGTCATTCGGGGTCATATTGGGTCATATCGGGTCAAATTTTGGCAGGCCGCGCACTTCTGGGCACGTTTGCACTGTACTGGTACACAGATAACTAAATTTTTTAACATTTAAAATTTTTCAATTATGGGAAAATACAAAAAAGGAATTCTGGGACCCTTTTCCGGCAAGATCGGAACAGTTGTGGGCAGCTCCTGGAATGGTATCGAATACATGCGAAGCCTGCCCAAACCATCAACCAAGGCTCCAACGGATCTGCAAATGATCCACCGGGGTAAATTCGGTTTGGTTACCGGCTTTTTGAAGCCAATCAGCAAATTGGTGAACCTTGGCTATAAGAGCCAGGCTTCCGGAATGACCGGCTACAATGTAGCTACCGCCGATATGATGGCGGCCGCTATTACGGGAATATACCCGGATTTTGAAATTGACTATGCCAAGGTTCTTTTCAGCAAGGGCAGTCTGACCGGCGTTTACAGTGTGGTAACGACCTCACCCAATCCGGGGGAAATCAACATTTCCTGGGCAGATAATTCCGGTTCAGGCACGGGCACGGCTACCGACAAAACAATGGTGCTGATCTATAATGCAGCTAAGTCGGCTTTTGTGTACAACCTTACTAACGGTGCTGCAAGGAGCGCCGCAGGGGATAGCATTATTCTCCCGGCGGAATTCTCAGGCGATACCATTCAGGTTTGGATTGCGTTTATGACGCCCGATAAGAAAACCTTTTCCACCAGCATTCATGCCGGTGAGATCGTGGTTGCTTAATTAACCAGGCAGGGTGAAGAGGCCTGCCTGTATTTGATAAACTTAAAAACATACAGAAATGCAACTCATTCAAAAATATTATCTCCCGTGGCACTTTCCTTTAAGAAAGGAATTTGCGGGCATCATAGTGATCATCCTGATCTTTCTCATTTACCCTTACTGCCCACCGAAGCTTCAGCGTAGGAGGGACTAAAAACTAAAAAAATGACACATCTACACTCAGGCATAAATGGACCCGTATCCGGCAAGGTCGGAAACCTGGTCTACTACACTATAGGCGGTAACTGTTTTGTCCGCCGGGCCCCAGCAACGACAATGAAGCTCCCAACATCGAAGCGCCAATTGACGGTGGCCGTGTACAGGTTTGGATCGCATTCCGCTCACCCGATCATAAGGCGTATTTCTGCAGCGAGTTTAGGAGAAGTGATCACTTATAAAACACCATCTTATGAAGACTAATAATTCATGTGCGGGAACCGGCAGGCGTCAAAGCGGCGCCTTCCTGTCCATCCCTTTATTATTCGCGGTATTGATCCTTGAATCACTCTCGGCCGCTCAAAAGCCCCGGCAAACAGACTTGGACAAAAAAGGCGATCATTCGATGGTTAAGAAAGTACAGCAGATCCCTTTCTAGCTGAGCGGTTTAAAAAGAATTTGCTATGAAAAGCAGGGACTAAAAGACCAAATATCTATCAATAACTGCAAGGGAAAAGGCATTTAAAGATGCCTAATATGTTTGCAAATATCAAATAGAATTTGAAAAAGGAATCGTGGTTACAGTCTCTTATAAAAAAACAATAAAAACAGCACAAATTAACAATAAGGATTTAACAATTAGATACTTACCAAATCAATTGATAACCCCGAACTGACAAGATTAATATTTAACAATATACCCCGCATCCTCTATCGCACGGATGATATCTACCTTTTGGAGTGTATCCTGGAAAGTAACCACAGCACGCCCGCTTTCAGTCGTTACATTCACGATGCCGAGCTTCCTGAGAAAGTTCCACACCTCAAGCTGTTTGTTCAGATGGACCATTGTTGGGATTTTGAACATGTACTTTAGTTCGATATTAGGTTTTTAAATTAATGGCTTCCATCATTTAATGGGTATTATGCAAAATCGCTGAAAATAAAATGTTTTCTCATGGTATGAGATTCGGGTCTCAGTCTCTCTTAGGTATAACTAAAGTATTATAAAATTGAACTACTCAAATTTTTCTATAGAAGATTTTGTTTGGGACCCCAGCTTCAGGCAATGGGTGTTATATCCAGATGCCGATTCTGATATTTTTTGGAATGAACGGATGGCGGCTAATTACCCTCAAAAGAAAACGGATATGTTAATGGCTAAGCAAATAATAAAAGCTGTTAAGATTAAAAATGTTCAAATTTCAGATCAGGAAATTAAGCGGGCAATAGCGGATATTATAAAAGAGATATCTTCCAATGAGAATGATCTTCCGGTAGGAAATTATAAAAGAAACTTTTTTAAACGAACATCCTTTGAATTAATTGCTGCTTCTATTCTCCTGGTGTTTAGCATTGCGGCTCTTTATAACTTAACAAGCGTAAACAACCCGTCAATTGTATATAAGGAGCTGGTAAAAGAGGCGGAAGGAAAACTGGTTGAAAAAGTAAATTCCGGCTCGGGTCTCATGGAAATAAAGCTTGAGGACGGAAGCAAGATCACTCTGAAAAAAAATGCAAGAATAAGTTTTCCTGTATCTTTTAAAGGCTTAGTTAATAGAAAAGTTTATTTAACCGGCGAAGCTTTTTTTGAGGTAGAAAAAGATTCTGAGAAGCCGTTTTTCGTTTATGCAAACGGGTTGATAACAAAAGTTTTGGGAACAAAGTTCAAGATTCGCTCCAATAATGGTGATAAAAATGCTTCAGTAGAAGTTACTTCGGGGGTAGTTGCAGTTTTCTCGCTGGTTGACAAAGAATCCCAGGACGATTTAAAAACAAAAAAATTGAACAGTGTTATTCTAACCCGCAATCAGAAAGCTAATTATTCAAGTGTAGACAGAACTTTAATGACATCAGTTGTAGAGCAGCCTGTAGCGGTAAACGATAAAATATTTGACTATACATTTTCTGATACACCGATAAAGGAAATTTTTAAAAAGATGGTAGATGGTTACGGCATCGAGATAATTTATGATGAAAAGATTTTGGCTGAAAGAACATTTTCTGCTGATTTAAGTAAAACAACAATGTATGAGAAACTTAATATTATATGTAAAGCTATCAACTCATGGTACGAAATTATTGATGGTAAAATTGTAGTTTATGCCAATACGTTATCAACTAAAGATTCAACAATATGATACTTTTAATAAATACACCATTCAAATCAAACTAACCAACTTATCCTAATTAATAAACCAAATTTATAGTATAATGAAATGCAAAAATCTGTACTCAGTTTTCTTTTTGTTTTTTCTTCTGCTTGTTCTTGATGCAAAGGCATTCACACAAAGCGCATTAGAAAGAAAAGTAACGATTGAGGTTAAAAACACCGATCTCAAACAGGTGTTAAAAATTATAGAGGACCAGGCGAAAGTTAAGTTCGCTTACAGTTCAGAAAACATTGGAAGTCATAAATTGTCATTAAGTGTTCAGGATGAACAAGTTTCGGAAGTTTTAGCCAAAATATTAAACAACGAGCTCGCTTACGAAGAATTAGGTGATATGGTTGTTCTCCGAAAAGCTTACGAAAAGTATGATCCTGTGACAGTGAGTGGTAAGGTGGTTGACGAAAAAGGTGATCCCTTACCGGGCGTTACCATTAAAGTAAAAGGAAACACTATTGGCACTTCAACAGATGCTAACGGCAATTATTCCTTACGTGTTCCAGATGATAATTTGACGCTTGTTTTCTCTTTTATAGGATTTACCAATCAGGAAGTTGCCATTAATCAGCGTACATCTATAAACATAAACCTGGTGCCTGATGCAACATCTCTGAATGAAGTTGTTGTAATTGGTTATGGTACGCAAAAACGTGAAAATATTGTAGGCTCAATTGCCCAGGTTTCTGCCAAGCAGCTGGAAAGCAGGCCTGTTACCCAATTATCAAATGCATTGGCTGGGCAAATGACTGGAGTCACAGTAGTTCAAAGGTCTGGGCAGCCAGGAGCAAGCGGGGCGGTTATAAACGTTAGAGGAGTTGGATCATTCGGGGCTACTTCAGGTGCATTTGTTGTAGTAGATGGAATTCCCGGATTGCTTGATAATATTGATCCAAATGATGTGGAAAGCATATCAGTATTGAAAGACGCTTCGTCTGCGGCCATTTATGGATCAAGGGCGGCAAATGGAGTTATCCTGGTTACAACTAAAAACGGGAAAAACGATAAAACAAAAATAACGTATAACACTTACACTGGTTTTCAAAAAGCAACTGCTTATCCTGAATTTGTAGATTCATGGGATTATGCGGCAATGTATAATGAAGCCTCTGGATCTACGTCATATACAGCAGAAGATATTCAAAAATTTAGAAATGGTTCTGATCCGGACAATCACCCTAATACCAAGTTTTTGGAAGATGTCATTTCAAAAAACGGGCTGCAAACAAGTCATAATGTTTCTATAAACGGAGGTAGCGCTAACACTCAGTTCAATGCGTCTCTGGGATATTTGTTTCAGAATGGTTTGGTTATTAAAAATAATTATGACAGGTATAATGTTCGTGTAAATCTTATAACTGCTTTAAGCCCCAAATTTGATTTAACCACCCGTCTTTCGGGATCAAGGTCTGAAGACAAAGAGCCAGCCGCAGCCGCAACTTTAAATGATGGTGGGGCAGGAGTGCTTTTTATAATTGGACAATCTGTAAGATACCCATCAGTTAATGCAGGACAATTGTCTAACGGATATTTTGGAACCGGCATTGTTCAAAAGGGAACACCTTATTCTTGGATTCAAAGCGAATCTTTCAACAAAAGGAGGATACAAGATCTTAACACCAATCTTCGTTTGGACTTTAAGCCAATAAATGGTCTTAAAACATCTTTAATAGGAGGTTATAATCAAATTAATAATAAGCGTACCGAATTTTTCGCTACTCAGGTGCTAAATCCAAGTATTACTTTGGGTCCCAATGAATTAAGGAATATTAATGGTTCTACTGAATATTACACTATGCAGTTGTTAGCAGAATATTCCAAACAGTTTGGAAAACATAACATTGGCTTCCTTGCAGGCTATTCTTTTGAAGAAAATCGTTATGACCAGGCTACAGCTTATCGTAATAACCTTGCAAGTAATTCCTTAACACAGATTAATGCTGGCGCTGCCGATAATCAACAATCTACAGGTACAGCATTTGAGTGGGCACTTGAATCTTTCTTTGGCAGAGCCAATTATAGTTTTGCAAATAAATATTTAATAGAAGGTGTGCTTCGCCGTGATGGATCGTCAAGGTTTCCTCAATCTAATAAATATGCTTATTTCCCTTCAGTAGCAGTTGGCTATCGTTTAGGCCAGGAAAGTTTTATAAAGGATAAACTTACCTGGATAGATGAGCTTAAGATTAAGGCATCCTACGGGATATTAGGAAATCAGAACATTCCTAATTATCCATATCAGAACACCTATAAAATTGGAACAGCCTACAATTATCCCTTCAGTTCAGCAATCAGCTCAGGTGTTGCAAGAACAACTATTACAGATCCAACATTACGTTGGGAATCTACGCAAACTACAGACGTTGGTTTGGATTTTACAGCTTTTAAAAATAAACTAAATTTTTCAGCTACTTATTTTGACCGATATACTTACGATATTTTATACAGTCCGGGCGGAAGCGTTTCAAAGACACTTGGATTTACACTTGGTAACCAAAATACCGGTAAATTAAGCAACACAGGTTGGGAGTTCGCCCTTGGGCATACTAATAAATTGGGGAAATTTGGATATAATCTAAATGGTAATTTTACAATTATCAATAATAAGGTACTTGACTTAGGTGTTGGAAACATTGTTCAGCCTAATGGAACTATAGGTAATGGAAGTTCGTTGTTTAACGGTTACCCAATGCAGATATATTATGGTTACAAGGCAGACGGTATATTTGTTGATAATGCAGACATAACAGCATATCCCTTGCAAAAAGCTATAAATCCTGGTGTGAAAGCCGGAGACATTCGTTATAAGGATATCAGCGGCCCCAATGGTTCTCCAGATGGAAAAGTTGATGCAACTTATGACAGGGTTGTTTTAGGAAGTAATATTCCAAAATATACATTTGGATTAACGATTGGTGCTAATTATAAAGGCTTTGATTTTTCGATGCTTTTACAAGGAATTGCCGGAGTAAAAAATTATATGAGTGAGTCTGCTGGTTTCGCTTTTTTTAATTTTGGATCCATTCAAAAATGGCAAATGGAGGAAAGGTGGACACCGCAAAATCCAAATCCGGATGCTGGATATCCAAGATTAGAACTTGTTACCAATTCCGGAACTCCAAATACACTTGTTTCCAGTTTTTGGACTTTGGATGGTTCCTATCTACGCGGAAAAAATGTCCAGGTGGGTTATACATTGCCTGGCTCCTTGATTAGACGTATTGGTGTTGCTGGTTTACGTGTATATGCTTCTGGAGACAATGTATTTCTCATCAGCAACTATAGAAATGGATGGGATCCGGAAACAGGTAATGATTCAATGCCTAATGATGATTCGAACTCGGTAACTACGGCCATGAACTATTATCCAATCCTAAGAAATTACACCTTCGGACTTAATTTAAAATTCTAATAATATAGAATATGAAAATCTTCAATTTTAAATCTCAGCTGTTTTTGGTTCTAATAGCAGTTTTGATATTTCCATCATGTAAAAAGCAACTGGAAAAATCACCTCTTGATGAATTTGATAGCGCAACTTTATGGACAAGCGAAAGTAATGCACTTTTGGCTTTAACAGGAGTTTATCGCGGTAATATATCGGTAAGTAGTGCGAATGCCAATCCAACAGACTGGTGGTCTTATGCCGGATTATTGTTTACGGAATTTGCCACTGATAATGCATATGACAGAAGGGGAGACAACTCTGTATTTAATAAGCTCACTAATGGAACGTTAACACCAGATAATGCTGTATTACTTCAATACTGGACGCAAAGTTATACACGTGTTGCCCGTTGTAATGATTTCCTTGAGAATATAGGACAGGTGCCGATGGATGATGCAAGAAAGAAACGCATGATCGCTGAAGTGCGTTTTCTAAGAGCTGCTCAATATTTTTACATGTCTCAATATTGGGGGTCTGTCCCTCTGGTAACAACGCTGCTTACTAAAGAAGAAGCAAACACATTAACCAAAACTCCAAAGGCAGATATTGTAAATTTCGTAATTAAAGAATTTACCGAGGCAGCTGTTGATTTGCCAAGGTTTAAAGATGTTCCAGCTTCAGAACGTGGGAGAGTTAACAAACAGGCAGACTTAGCTTTTTTGGGCCGTATTCAATTAGCAGAAAAGAAATTTACAGAAGCGGCTGCTACTTATAAAACCATTATTGATTTTGGAGATAATATAATTGATGCCGATTATTCCAGCTTATTTGTTTTATCAAATGAAAATAGTTCAGAAAATATTTTCAGTACTCAGTTTGTTGCAAACCTGGCGGCAAATGGAATGAACCAACACCTATGGCCAGCTGTTGCTGCGGGATGGCATATCTTTTGTCCGCTTGGAAGTATTGTTGAAGATTATGGTTTTACAAATGGAACATCATTCTCATTCTCAAGCCCTTTATATGATTCTGCTGATCCTACAAAAAATAGGGATCCGAGATTAAAGTATAATATTCTCTTTAACGGTCAACGTTTTAACGGTAAATACATTACCCACCCTGATTCGACTTCAGCTCCTGATCAGCTTGGCGCTGGAAAGCAAACTACACAAACAGGATATGGTATTAAAAAATTCCTTGATGAAGGTTATTCTGGTGATTTAGTTAATTATGGTGGCAATGTTCCTATTATCCGATATGCAGAAGTGCTATTAAGTTATCTTGAAGCTAAACTTGAGGGCGGCGGTGCCATAGATCAGGCTTTGCTTGATGCAACAATCAATAAAGTAAGGGGGCGATCGACTGTAGGTATGCCACCAATTACTCAAACTAACCCAACTCTGTTACGTGATATTTTAAGAAAAGAAAGGAGAATAGAAACTGCGTTTGAGGGAATCCGTTACTGGGACTTGTTGCGTTGGAAACTTGCAGAAAAAGTTTTGATAGCAGATTTTTACGGCACACCTTTCCCCAATACTAAAAAGGCTCTAAGGAAAAAAGGAAGTATTGTTGATCCCTATAGCCGTTGGTATGTAACTTCAAAAGCTTTTAGAGCGGCTCAGGATTACAGCTGGCCGATACCGCAGCAGGAAATTAATATTAATCCAAACCTTGCTAAATGACACGGATTTTGAGAAGAAAAAATGAAAATCGTTTAATTATGAAAGGAAATACAAGAAGGAGTTTTGTTAAAAAATTAGGCTTAAGCCTTGCTTCCTTATCCGTTTCTTTTTCAGGATTTGCATCCCTTTTTTCAATCAGAAAAAGAAATTCTATTTCTGAAAGCTTTTTAGAAACCAGTTTTCAGGATGATTTTTCTGTTTTAAATGACCGGGTTTGGATTGGTGAAAAGTATTGGGCCGTACCCATGGAAGACTGGCAGATTAAAACCGGAAGATTAGAATTTAAAGGGTCTGATAAATTCTCGCGGGTTAACCTATTAACTAAGGTTATTAAAGAAGGAAATGGAACCTTCACTGTATCAACAGATTTAGGATTAATCTATAAAAGCATACAAAATACCGGGGCAGCAGGTTTTTCTATAGGAGTTAAAGATAAGCTTGACGACGATGTTAGAGCTGCCTGCTATTATGGAGAAAGTA
The DNA here is from genome assembly GCA_037719315.1 of Daejeonella sp. Classification (GTDB taxonomy): domain Bacteria; phylum Bacteroidota; class Bacteroidia; order Sphingobacteriales; family Sphingobacteriaceae; genus Daejeonella. The sequence continues at coordinate 40,943 of JBBJNR010000013.1, read as the reverse complement.
TTAAAGCTGGTGTTTCAACTTCTGGAGCCCTCTTTATTAGCGATAAAACCACAGCATTACCCCAAGATTTTGATTATTCGGATTTCAATCTGACTCTAGCCGGAGAGCAGGCCGATGGTTCTACTCTGTTAACTTTAAGATGTAAGAGTAAAAAGTCGGCCCTTACCGAAATCAGCTATCAGATTAATGAAGATATTTCAGGGCTTGTTGCTTTGACTAATAATTTTGAAAAGGAAAGTAAAGAACGTTTTTGGTTCAAAAATTTCAGTTTAAAGGGTTCAAAAATCGTATCAAAGCCACAAAATAGTTTTGGCCCGATATTATGGACAATGCACACACTTTCAAATAATACACTTCGGATAATGGCTCAAATGCCACCGATCGGGCTCAGGGATAACCAATATGTTGATCTATTTTTAAAACAAGACAGCAACTGGAAAAACATAGCTACACAACCCATTGACGAAACATCCTATACTGCTCATTTCAAAGTTGATAATTGGGATTCGACAAAGGAAATCGCTTATCGGGTAGTTTATAAAAATCAGGGCAAAGAATATCAATACAATGGCGTAATCAGAGAAGAGCCCAGAGATCGTCCTCTAAAATTTGGCGGGCTTACTTGTCAGGAGTGGGGCGGTTATCCATATACCCCATTAGTAAAAAACCTGAAAAAGCATAATCCGGATATGTTATATTTTTCGGGAGATCAATTGTATGAGGGAAACGGAGGGTATAAAATTAAAAGAGAGCCAGATGCCAGCGCTATTTTAAGCTATTTAGGGAAATGGTATATGTTTGGCTGGACATTTGGAGATGTAATGCGGGATCGTCCAACCATTTGTACCCCTGATGACCATGATGTATTTCAGGGTAACTTATGGGGAGAAGGAGGGATTGGTATTTCTGTAGAAAATTGGGGGAAGATGCGTGATTCGCACGGGGGCTTTATACAAACGCCCAAAATGGTAAATGTTGTAGGTAAAACAAATTGCGGGCATTTGCCAGAACCGTATCATTCCCAGCCATTAAACTCTGGCATAAAAACCTGGCATACTGATTTGGTTTACGGTAATGTAAGTTTTGCAATAATAAGCGACAGAATGTTTAAATCTGGTCCAGAATTAGTAAGAGAAGGTAGTGGCCGCATTGATCATATCAAAGAACCATTAAAACTAAACCAACTTGAAGATCCCAATCTGGAGCTTTTGGGAAAGCTGCAAATGGAGTTTTTAGAACATTGGATAAATAAGTGGGAAGGCGCAACTATGAAAGTGCTGCTTTCTCAAACCTTGTTCTGTAACGTTGGAACGCACCATGGCGAAGATAAAATGTTTCTTCATGGAGATATGGATTCGGGCGGCTGGCCTAAACAAAAACGCGATGATGCTATCCGTTTAATTAGAAAAGCCAGTGCATTTCACATCAATGGCGATCAGCATTTACCATTTATGGTTCAATATAGTTTGGATGAGGCCAGAGATGCGGGCTGGACATTTTGCACCCCGGCTATTTCAACTGGTTATATCAGATGGGGAGAACCGGATGCTGTGAATTCACCATTTACCGACAGGCCGGCTCACGGTTTACCAAATACAGGTGTTTATAAAGATGTTTTTAGTAACACCAATTACATTTATGCGGTTGGTAATCCTAAAGATAAATATCAAAGCTTAAATCGTTACCAGCGCTCACAAAACAAATCATCAGGTTTTGGATTGATTATATTTAATACTGCCGAAAGAACTATTAAAATGGATGCTTACCGTTTTTTAGCTGATAAAGACAAGCCCACAGAAAATGACAGTTATCCGGGTTGGCCACTAACCATCTCACAAAGTGATAATGATGGCAGGAAACCATTAGCTTATTTGCCCCAACTAAAAATTAGCAAAACCGATCAGGTAGTAAAGATCATCAATGAAAAAACAAAGGAGTTGATCAATGTCATCAGAATAAAAGGATCAAGCTATCAACCCGGAGTTTTTGCTGATGGCACTTATACGGTTATTGTGGGTGAAGGGAAAAGCAGTAAGGAATTAAAGGGCATAAAATCATCTTCAAATAAATCTGATAAAGTTATTAAGGTGAATGTTTAAAATATAAAAAGTCGACCTAATTTGGATCTGCTGAATAAAGTGCGGAACAGTACTGTCCCCAAAACGAGATCTTAATGCCATATTTTAAAAATAGGCACCATTCGTGAAGATGGATTTTTAAAGGTGATTGTATTTCGTTGCCGGACGGAGTCCTCTGTTTTATATGTGATTTAAGAGCGCTGCGCTGAACTCTTAAACCAAGGGGGGATTCATGAGTGGATCATAACCCCGAACTGACAAGATTAATATTTAACAATATACCCCGCATCCTCTATCGCACGGATGATATCTACCTTTTGGAGTGTATCCTGGAAAGTAACCACAGCACGCCCGCTTTCAGTCGTTACATTCACGATGTCGAGCTTCCTGAGAAAGTTACACACCTCAAGCTGTTTGTTCAGATGGACCATTGTTGGGATTTCAAAATGTACTGTTCTCATATCTTGAATTATTGATACTTTAATTAATTGTAAGACGCTCAGGTTACGGAAAACGCTACAGTGGATAGAAAAAATTAGTTAACCGCTATTTCAAGCGGAGCTTCAGCAAGGGGATCGCCTGTAACAAAAGGTGCCACAGGCACAGATTTAGCTTTAATAAATGCCAGTCCTTCCGGGACTGTCTCATTATTTTCCGTCAGTACGTATGCTGGTACCGCAACCTTGTTAAGCACATCGGGAGTATCGGAAGGACTTCCCCAGACAAATCCTGCTACAGGCACAAACGCAGATTTAGCCTTCAGAAATTTCAGTTCCAGTGGGACCTCTGCCTGCGAAGCTTCCCAAACATAATCTGCTACAGGAACTGCTGAATTTTTGACGGATTTGATCCCGTCTTCGTTTGCAAAACTTAAAGTGCTTGCTACTAATAATGAAAAAGTGAGTTGGATAGTTATTGATTTCATGATCTTTTTTGTTTTCGTTAGATCAAAAGTAGATCGAATCGGCGGTTCACCAAACAGCTATTAGGCAGATCAGGGGAAGTTCTCGGTAAATGGCCGGAAAATGGCGGTGAACCAATATGCCTGAAAGGCTGCTTAGCTTATGGTAACACAAAGTATAGTGCAAAAAAAAATGTCGTTGCCTTATAAAGCAGCGACATTTCCTTCCGGAGGCCGGAACTGTTATACCTGTGCGTCTCTCAACGCTTTGATCTTATCATGTGAAGCCCTCAGAGTAGTTTTCTGCTGAGATATTAATGAAAGGATATGCCCGGGAAGGCCGTCCTCTTTAATCGCCATGTCATATGCTTTTTGGGCCGCATCTTCACCGAATTCGCAGTTTGCCAGAACAGCTTTACGATCATGGCCGGTAAACGCCGCTTTCACGTCCATCCATACACGATAGATCTTACCACTATTGGTTGTTCCCTGCTCGATGTCCTCACCAGATGCTGCAACTTCAGTAGCCAGCTGCATTTTCAACGTATGGCTTTCTGCTATCATGTCTGTAAACAAGGATTTCAAATCTTCATTCCCATCCTTTAATTCTTCTTTGGCCCTCTGATAACCTTCAATCCTGTCGTTGTTTATCAGGATCAGGTCATTCAAGACGCCTGTTTGTTCTTTCGATTCCATGGTGTATATTTTATTTGATTTATAACACCCGGATTTTTGATTTAGTTTCGAAAACTTTGAAATAGTGCAGCTGGCGATTTTATAATCGTAGCGGCAACGCCAGCCTGCGCACCGGATCGTTTGTTCAAAAAATTATTATGCTGGCATAATAATTTCCAGGTTTCGAATATTTAAGAGAGGAGTCTTTGACGAAGCAGAAATTCAAGCTGATCGTTGGAAACGGAAAGCTTACTGTTCAGTTCCTTTACATCTTTGCTTGCCTGGTATACCTCAAATGCTTTTTCGATCGTTTCCTCCAGTTCTTGTTCACTCCAGGGTTTGCTAAGGTAATGATAGATCTTGCCCTTGTTTACGGCATCAATCACAGCACTCATATCGGCATAACCTGTTAAAAGGATGCGTACAGGATCGGGGTATTTTTCAATAACTTTTTCTAAAAATTCAATGCCCGTCATATTAGGCATACGCTGGTCTGTTATGATTATTGCAATGGGTTTTTCTTCAAGGATAGCCAGAGCTTCATCCGCGCTTATGGCGATCGTGATATTAAATTTAAGTCTGAACGTAGCCTTGAATGATATGAGGTTATTTTCTTCATCATCTACATACAGGATATCAATCTTTTTATCAGACATTTGTCGTAGTATTAAATCTTATGTAAAAATAAGTAATAATTAATAAAAGGTTAGTACGATCAGCTAAATTACTACTGAAACAAATTTTGCTGTCTGCTATCAAACAAGTCACGATTAAAACCCTCGACACAATGCAGGGTGTAAGTTTATAAATGGAAATTCAATTTAATAACGGAAATCCTGTAGTGAGGCTGAGGGCTTTCAGAGCCATTGACGACCCAAGATCTTGCGAGCTGTTCGTAGAAGGTCACAAGCGGGTGCTGACAAGTATTGGGATAGAAAAAGTTACTTCTTCAAATAATGAGTGGGCAAATAACCCGGCCGCATTCGTGATGATCGTGGAATCTCTCGATAAGGAACATATTTACGGAGGCGCCCGCATACATGTTGCCGGCGGTTCTGAGCCCCTGCCAATTGAACAAGCTACCGGCAGTCTGGATCCTTCAATTTACGATCTGGTATGGAGCTACGCACAAAAAGGTACCGGGGAAGGTTGCGGGCTCTGGAATTCCCGGGAAATTGCAGGTTATGGCATAGGCAGCATATTCCTTACCCGGGTTGGAGTGGCGATGTCTGAGCAGATCGGACTTGATTCACTTTTTGGATTGTGTGCCCCTTATACCGTTAAGATGGCCCAAAGCGTAGGTTATGAGATTGAAGAAGGGATAGGCAATAAAGGAACATTTTATTATCCGAAATTAGACCTTTTAGCTACGGTATTGATCCTCAGGGATCTGAAGGACCTGCACACCGCTGATGACCAGAACAGAACAGCTATTATGGAGCTTCGTGATAATTTACAGGGTGTGCGTATTGAAGAGCTCCGCAAAAAAAAGATAGAAATTCACTACGATATTGAAATTCCGAATATGGACAGCTGGGACCTCCTGACAACGATAGCTAATGCCAAAAAGGGCGCAGCAAACGGCAATATTGATGTGCCTGATTTAAATTTACTGTAATCATTATTCATTTTGTCACATACTAAGTCCCCATAAACATTTACATTTTGATAAAAAATATGAAAGCCAGGGTCCAGGCGCTCATCGACCAATCCCTGAGAAAGCATCAGCTTTACCGGACGGTATTCTTCAGGAGCGATGATCCGGGAGACCGGGATGCCCTTGAGCGGTTGCTTGGATCCGGCCAGGTCGCATTCGTTCACGACGAAATTTACGGGCAGCTGCATGAGTTGATTAAAATGAAAAATCCTGCGGTCAAAATTAAAACAGAGGATTATGATGCTCTTATCACACAACATCTGGGAGCTAAGGATATAAACGAATATGGTGTGTGGGTATATTACCCCTGGAGCCACCGCCTGGTCCATATGCTTGATGAACAGGAATTTATCGAAGTCCGCAGCAACCGTAACCAGTATAAGATCACAAGAAAAGAACAAGGGGTACTGAACACAAAAAGCATCGGAATTATTGGACTGTCTGTCGGGCAATCCATCGCGTTGACATTAGCTATGGAACGAGGATTTGGCGAGCTTCGGCTTGCAGATTTCGATACGCTTGAATTAAGCAACCTAAACCGGATACGGACGGGCGTTCATAACCTTGGGGTATCGAAAGTGGTAATTACGGCCCGGGAAATAGCAGAGATAGATCCTTTTTTAAACGTAAGCTGCTTTTTTGATGGGGTGACACAAGAAAACATGACTGAATTCTTCATGGGAAACGGGAAACTTGATCTTCTTGTTGATGAATGCGACGGGCTGGATATAAAGATACTGGCGCGCATTAAAGCACGGGAGTTAGGGATACCCGTTCTGATGGATACGAGCGACCGGGGCATGCTTGATGTGGAACGGTTTGACCTGGAACCTCAGAGGCCCTTGCTTCATGGCACGATCGATGACGTAGATCCGCAAACGATCAAAGACTTAAGTACAGAAGATAAAATTCCGGTGATGCTGCGAATGCTGGGAATAGAAAATATTTCCCTCCGCGCAAAGGCTTCCATGCTCGAAGTAGAGCAGACAATAAATACCTGGCCACAGCTGGCAAGTTCTGTAGCATTAGGGGGGGCAGTCGGCGCTGATGTTTGTCGCCGTATCCTGCTTGATCAGTTTCATGATTCAGGACGCTACTATATAGACCTTGAAGAGCTGGTAGCAGATAAAAATACCCTGGAGGATGAGATCCCCTTAACACCTAACCCGTTTATGCCTCTCACCCAAGAGGATATGAAAAAGATCGCAGGGGATTTTACTCCGGAAACCCTCCCCGGGGATTTTAATCCCGGCCGTCATACGATCTTTAAGCTTGTAGAAGCGGCAGCGGCAGCGCCCTCAACAGGCAATGACCAGCCCTGGAAATGGTTTTACAAATCCGGAACCTTATACCTGTTCCATGATGAATTCCGCTCGTTCTCTTTCGGAGATTTTCAAAAAACCGCATCATTCATCAGTTTTGGGGCAGCATACGAAAATCTTTACATTCAGGCCCTGAATTTAGGGATTGAACCTTATTATACACTTTTCCCGCATATTTCCACTGAAAAGCTCGTAGCCAGCATCCGTTTTCGGCACGCCGGGCCAGATCCGGGCATTGAACTGCTCATGCCTCTCGGTCAGGCGATATTCAAACGCCATACAAACAGGTTAATGGCGCCGAAAGCTGCTGTTGCTGACAGCCTGCTGGAACGTCTCGCAAAGATCAGCGAGACTGTCAAGGGCGCAAAGATCAGGTATTTCACTGCCGATCACGAGATCAGGGGACTTGCCCGCATCATCGGGGCATGCGATAAAATCAGGCTGATGAACCCCGCAGGTCATGCCGATTTTGTTCACCGGGAGATGAGGTGGACCCGCGAAGATGCTGAAAGGACGCGTGATGGTATTGACATTCAGACTCTTGGTTTAGGCAACTCACTGATGGCCGCAATGGGGGTAATAAGAAGCGGAAAGGTGATTGGCGCCCTTAAAGATCTTGGGGGAGGTAATGCCCTGGGTATGCTGGCGATGCGCACTGCTTCCACAGCCTCCGCTCTCTGCATGATAAGCCTGCCCGGCTATCATCTTAAAAACTTCTTTGAAGGAGGCCGGGCTATGGAAAGGTTCTGGCTGGAGGCGACCAATCTTAATCTTGCTATTCACCCGCTGATTTCCCCCCTTTATCTTTTTTCGCGTATTTTGCATGGTGATGGAAAAGGCCTGGACGACCAGGATATTATGCAGCTTCATCTTCTGCGCGAGCAGTTTAATGCGATCACACAATCGGGGAATAATGATTCTGAGGTATTCCTGGCAAAGGTTGCCATTGCACCCGAACCTTCATTAAAAGCCCATAGGCTTTCTGTGAACGATATTTTAGTATTTGAAGACCAGATTTTAGATTAAATTCAGTAAAATTGGAATGTGCATAAATGATCAATAGCAATAAGTAATGAAAAGGTGTTTTATACTCTTCATACTGTCTTTAATTTTGTCATTCAATGCCTCCGGGCAGTCCACTGTAATTTTCAGCGGCGATCGTATAGTCATTGGTCAGCATACTGCAATTCTTGAAGATCCCACGAATAACATGCCTCTGGCTGAGGTGCGCGCTTCAAAAGGGTTTGCGCTATCGAAAATAGTGATCCCGAATTTAGAGCTCAGCAGCTCCGATTTCTGGCTCAGGTTTTCGATAAAAAATGAAACCGATCAGCAACACCTGATCCTTGCCCTTGAATATCCGATGCTGAGCATCTGTGAATTTTACGATGTGAGCACTGGCAAAGTTCAAAAGCTGAGCTATTCTGCCGCATTTGCAAACAGGAAATATAAGCACCAGAATTTCCTGTTTGATGTGTATATACCTCCGGGAGCTGCCAAAACATATTTTCTGAGAGTAAGAAGTTCCGAACAAATGGTTCTTCCTTTAGTTCTGGGCACTCCCAAGGTTACCGCGGAAAGATTGCTTACCAATGATCTGGCCTGGGGGATTTTTATTGGTTTGATACTGGTGATGGTCATCTATAACTTTTTTATCTGGCTCTCCGTAAGGGATACAAGCTACCTCTACTACGTAGTATATAGTATATTCATTGGATTGACACAGATAACGTTGAGCGGTTATACATACCGCTTTGTTTTATTTGATTACCCAGATCTTAATCATTTAGGGATTGTGATATTTCCGGGGCTTGCAGGAATTACCGGTAACCTCTTTATGATGCACTTCCTGCAAACAAAAGACAATACCCCTAAGCTGCACCGGTTCATATACCTTCCAATTTTCCTGTATTCAATTGCAATCGGGCTGAGGCTTACCGGATTTGATCAAGCAAGTTTCCGGGCTATAGATTTTGCAGCTATTGCAACCGTCATTATCACATTTACGGTGACCATCTCACTTTCATGGAAAGGTTACCGTCCCGCTAAAATATTCCTTCTTGCCTTTACCATATTCATCACAGGCTTGCTGCTTTTTGTGTTAAGAAACCTTGGGGTGGTTCCTTATAACAACTTTATTAATTATACGATGGAGGGTGGTATTGCTCTTGATGTGGTATTGCTTGCTTTTGCACTTGCAGATAGGATTAACGCTTTTAAGAAGGCCAAAGAAAAATCACAGGAAGAGACTTTGCGGGCCCTGAAAGAGAACGAGCGTATTATCCGCGAGCAAAATGTTATGCTCGAGACGAAGATCAACGAGCGTACCGTAGAATTAAGCAATGCCAATGAGGAGCTGAATCAAACTCTTGTTGATCTTAAAGAAGCAGAAGCACAACTCGTAGACGCAGAAAAGATGGCCTCACTGGGGCAGCTGACAGCGGGGATTGCTCATGAAATTAATAACCCCATTAATTTTGTAACTTCCAACGTTGCACCGCTAAATAGGGATATTGATATCTTGATCGGATTTATCCAAGAGATGGAGAAAATTGGGCTTTCAGATCTTCCAATAGAAGAAAAGCAAAAATTAGTAGACGAACAGAAGGAAGAACTGGACTATGATTACCTCAAGCTGGAAATCGCCCAGCTTCTAAAGGGAATTCAGGAAGGGGCATCACGTACTTCCGATATTGTGAAGGGCTTAAGGGTTTTCTCCCGTCTCGATGAGGACGATATTAAAAAAGCCGATATAAATGATGGCCTGGATTCAACCCTCATTGTTATTAATAATCTATTAAGCAACAAAATCAAGCTGGAAAAGGTATACAGTAATATTCCACTCATCGAGTGTTATCCGGGGAAATTGAACCAGGTTTTCCTGAATATCATTTCGAATGCGATCTTTGCGATAAATAAAAAATTTAATGGTCGGGAGGGCGGATTATTAAAGATTACCACAAACAGCAATGAAAGAAGTGTGTTGGTAAAAATAGAGGATAACGGAATAGGAATGGATGAGGTCACTAAGAAAAAGATCTTTGAACCTTTTTTCACAACGAAAGATGTTGGTGAGGGCACAGGCCTTGGCATGTCCATCGTTTATAACACTATACGCCGGCATCAGGGAGAAATTCAAATTAACAGTACGTTCGGTGAAGGTTCAGAATTTATCCTGGAATTACCAATAGTCCTGGAAATCATAGAAGAAGGTATTTAAGTGGAAAAGCCGCAGAAAATAAAAATATTGTACGTTGATGATGAGATCAATAACCTGACAGGATTCAAGGCATCATTCCGGATGATCTACAACATCATGATCGCGGTAAATGCAATCGACGCCATGGAGCACCTGAGCTCACATCCCGACATCCGTGTAATTTTCTGCGATCAGAGGATGCCCGGCAAAACAGGCGTTCAGTTTTTTGAAGAGATCCGTAGCCGGTATCCCAAACCGATACGCATATTATTGACAGGCTATGCCGATATTGACTCGGTGATCGATTCAATCAATCTTGGAAATGTATTCAGATATGTTACAAAACCCTGGAAAGATGCTGATATCCTGACTGCTATAGAGGAGGCGAATAAATTCTATGTATCCAATTCGCTCCTGGCAGTAAAAAACGACGAGCTTCAGAAAGCATACAATGAGCTTGATAAGTTTTCTTACAGTGTGACACACGATATGCGCGGGCCACTCCTGAGCATTTTAGGTGCAATTGAAGCGGCACAAAATATGCACGACCTGACAGAGGTCAGGAAGATGCTGTTGATGATGAATGACTCCGTAAGAAATCTGGATGACTTCATACAAAGCATTCATGATTATTATAACCTTAACAGGGGCGAACTCGAGATCAGGGAAATTCATTTCACAGAAATTGTAGCCGAACAAACCCGGATCTTTAATTTTACACCCCTGGCGGGTGATGTACGGTTTAATACGAGTATCGCACAAAAAGAAATTTTCAGGGGGGATGAGACTTCCATCAAGCTCATTTTAAATAACCTGATATCAAATGCTTTCAAATACCAGAAGAAAGAAAGCAAGGAGAAGCGTGTTGATCTGAAAATACTGGTAGAAAATGGAAAGGCTGTGATGGAGGTAAGTGATAATGGGGTTGGAATCGAGCAGAGTCATATCGGCGATATTTATAATATGTTTTTCAGGGGTACTTCGCGGGAAGTAGGATCGGGATTTGGATTGTACAATGTGAAGGCCGCAGTGACAAAGCTAAATGGAAAAATAGCAGTAGATTCAGAAATTGGTAAAGGCACAAGCTTTAAGGTGATTATTCAAAATAAGTGAGATGCTAACTTCCTTTCCTCATTTTATTATTATTGATGACAGCCAGTTGGATTGTTTCATCGGAGAAAAGATCATTCAGAATTCAGGTACTTTTTCCAGCGTCAGATCTTACTGTGATGCCAGCGAAGCTTTTGAGATCATAAAAAATTCTGACCCCCTGGCTGCAGATGCCATGACCATAATTATATTGGATATTCAAATGCCCTTGATGAATGGCTTTCAGTTCGTTGAGGCCTTTGAAAAACTTCCTGAAGAGATCCAGTCAAATTATGCCATATTCATGTTCAGCTCTTCGATCAATGATAACGATAGAAACCGGATGGAAAATCACCCCTGTATCCGCAAATTTTATAGTAAGCCAATCTCCAAGGGCGTTGTCGCCAGCTTGATAGCTTCTATTTAAGCTAATTGACAAGAACCGGCACCAAGGAAGCAAATACATTTTCTTTGGCATTATTTTTCGGGATGGTTTAAGCGATCACAAAAAGATGCCTTCAAGCGTAATACAATACATTGAGTATTTCCCCGAGAGTCATATCCTGAGAGTCAAATTTCTGTCAGGCATTACTTACGATTATAAAGATGTTCCGCCACAGGTTTATAAGTCTTTTAAGATTGCCGGATCGAAAGGGCGATTTTTAAATTTTCACATTAAAGGGAAGTTCGAACTTGCCCGTGTAATTAAATGACCGTTGCCTAACCAGATTTGCAATAAAATCGTATATCCGTTATTCACGTTCCAGCCATAATTAATATATGTTTCTTTTGAAGCACTTTCTCCTGTTTTTCATTTTAACCCGTACTATCACCAGCAGCGCGCAGGAGAATTATACTGTAAATGGCATAATCACCGACTCATTGTCAGGCGAAAGCCTTATCGGAGTTACCGTCAAATTTAACGGCAAAACACAAAGTGGAACCAGCACGAATGCCTATGGATTCTATTCCTATAAGCTAAGCCCGGGCGAATATACCATGACCATAAGTTACGTCGGATACAGGACCCTCAGCAGATCTGTGGGTATTTATTCTGATAAGCGGATCGGCTTCAGCCTTGTACCTGATAACAGTATTGAGGAAGTTGTTGTTACCTCAGAAAATAAGAACGACAATGTAGTAAATGCCCAAATGGGTGTTGCTAAAATAAATTTAAATGAGATCCGTAACGTCCCTGTAATTTTTGGTGAACGCGATGTGCTCAAAACCCTCCAGCTCCTTCCGGGAATAAAGTCCGCCGGGGAAGGAAACAGTGGATTTTATGTTCGCGGCGGCTCGGCAGATCAAAATCTTATTTTGCTGGATGAAGCGCCGGTTTACAACGCATCACATTTACTTGGCTTTTTTTCTACGTTTAATTCTGATGCAATAAAAGATGTAACTGTGTTCAAAGGGGGCATGCCGGCACAATATGGAGGAAGGTTATCCTCTGTTCTGGACATACGTATGAATGATGGCAACAAAAAGGAATATACGGCCGAAGGCGGTATTGGCCTGATCTCTTCCCGGCTTAAGGTTGAGGGGCCACTTGCGAGAGATATAAGCTCATTTATGATCAGTGGAAGAAGGACTTATGCCGATGCCTTCCTGGCTTTGGCGAAAGATCCATCCATCCGGAAGAATACGCTATACTTTTATGATCTGAACGCCAAAGCGAACTTCCGGTTGGATGAAAAGAACACCTTTTATCTGTCAGGATATTTCGGCCGGGACGAACTTGGCCTGAACGAGACATTTGGTTTCGGCTGGGGCAATGCTACCGCCACGCTCAGATGGAACCATTTATTTAACAATCGCCTGTTTTCAAACACGTCATTAATTTATAGCAATTATGACTATGTGATCGAAAATTTCATTGAAGAGAGTAACTTTAAAGTAAGTTCTTCGATCAGGGATCTGAACCTGAAACAAGATTTCCAGATGGCCCTGACTAACAGCCATACCCTTCGTTTCGGACTTGATGTTATCGCTCATACCATCGCCCCGGGGAGCATCACGTCAAATGCCTTATCAAGCGTTAACCAGGATGAAATTGAAAAACGAAAAGGCAATGAAATAGCAGTATATATTTCTGATCAATGGACGCTAAGCGACAGGTTTAATATTGTATATGGCATCAGAGGAAGCGCATTTTTTCTTAGAGGACCCGGAACCTTTAATACTTATAACCGTGAGGGAAATATAACAGCCTCTGATATCTTCTCTAAAGGCGCACTGGTTAAAAGCTATTTCCGGGCAGAACCCAGGTTATCGGCTAGCTATCTGCTTAACCCATCGGCTTCCCTGAAATTATCCTATACCAGGAATAGCCAGAACCTACACCTGATGTCTAACTCTACGGCCGGTTCTCCCACTGATCTATATATTATGAGCAGTAATAATGTTAAGCCCGAAGCCGCTAATCAGCTTGCTGCAGGTTATTTCCGTAACGTTGACCAGGATAGATATGAATTTTCGGCCGAGATCTATTATAAAGACATGCAGAACCAGATTGAGTTCCGTAATGGCACCGACCTTCGCGGAAACAAGAATGTGGAAGCCGATCTCCTCTACGGAGAAGGCAGGGCTTATGGAATCGAACTTTACCTGAAAAAACGGTTTGGTAAGATCAGCGGTTGGATTGGCTATACCCTGTCAAAAACCGAAAGGAGGTTTGATGATATTGAAGGGGGAAGCTGGTTCTTTGCCAAGCAGGACAGAACAAATGATATTTCTCTGGTAGGGATTTATAAGGCCGGCCCACGTTGGACCCTTTCTTCGACTTTTGTTTACAACACCGGAAATGCTGTTACTTTCCCCACCGGCAAATATCAGCTCAACAATGAAACTTATTTTTATTATTCCAAACGGAATTCAGACCGGTTGCCAGACTATCACCGGCTGGACCTGGCAGCAACCCTGGAAGCCAAACCAGGAAACAGTCTGCAATCAAGCTGGTCCTTCGGTTTTTACAATGTATATAATAGGAAAAACGCATACTCCATTAACTTCAGGGATGATCCTGCCGATGCTACTAAAACCCAGGCCGTGCAGACTACCCTGTTTGGCATTATTCCTTCAGTAACATGGAATTTTAAATTCTGAATATGAGCGAGCAGATTTCAATATATAAAACTAAAAAAGCCCGGTACGTGTATTTCCATTTTATGCTGCTATCGGTGATGTTCTCATCATGCGAGAAAGTGATTGATCCTGAACTTACCAATTCCGTACCGATTATAGTTATCGAAGGAGGGATTACCGACCAGCTGGAGAATCAAATTATTAAAGTTTCGAAAACCATTCCTTTCAATCAACCCAATACATTTAATGGTATAAAAGGAGCAAAGGTTATGGTTACTTCGAGCCAGGGGCAAATCATTAATTTTCCGGCGGCAACCGACGGAGTTTACAGAAGTTCGCGCATCAGGGGTGTTTCAGGAACTTCCTACAAGCTGGAAGTAACGGTTGACGGAAAGGTATATAGTGCCACATCGATCATGCCCAATGCGGTCAGGCCAGATTCTATTACTTTCAAGCGGCTTTCAATATTTGGCAATTCCCGGGTTTATCCGGCAATTTATTATAAAGATCCCGCGACGGTACAGAACCAATATCGCTATATCATCAGGATCAATAACACGTTTACGGCAGATCAGGTTACTGAAGATCGCTTTAGCAATGGTAATTCTACCTCCGATCTGATCACATTTGATGGCGATGGCGTGCAAAAAGGTGATAAGGTAGAGATTGAGATGCAAAATATAGACCGGAACGTTTTCAAGTATTATTATGCGATCAGCCAGATCGGAGGTAATGGCGGGCCACCGGTTGCGCCGGCAAATCCGGACTCTAATTTTGATAACGGTGCGCTCGGCATTTTCAGCGCATACACCAGGTCAACGCACAATGTAACCTTGAATTAAACCCATTGCAGATAATTTTAGACTTATCCAATAATAACCTGACTTATTATAAATATTATACCTTTATTGAACCTAGGGATAGGTCTGTTTTCATTCAACTTATTTATGCTAATTTGAACTGCGAAACTGCTGTATATTTGCAGCTTACCCATTAACTTACATGAAGAAGAAAATTATAGTTATTGAGGACAATCACGATATTCTTGAGCTTCTGGGCTTTATCCTTGAAAATGAAGATTATGAGGTTCTTGCTTCCCTTGATGCAGAATTGATAAAAAGCCTGGAAGAGATCAACCCCCACCTGATTTTGCTGGACGAGAACCTGGGGGCACAAAAGGGCCATAAGATTTGCCTGGATATAAAAGCCAATCCGGGCACTTCGCATCTTCCCGTAATTTTAATTTCGGCGGTAAACGACCTTCCGGAAATTGCCCGTAAGTGTAAAGCAGACAATTATATAGCTAAGCCATTCCTGATAGAAGACCTTCTAAATCTGGTAAAACAGCATCAACGAAAAACATCCTGATATGTAAAACACCTTTACACCGCGGCAGAATGTTTCAGAAAAAGTATTTGATATTAAAAACCGGATTTTTGTAAATTGCCGGACATCAGAAAATACAATCATGTTTATAAAGCCCCGACTGTTCCTTTTTATTGCCAGTTTATCGATCCTCGCATCATGTGCATCTTCACCTTATAGTGCAACCAATAAGATTTATAAGAGACAAACAAAAGAACTGACAAACACCGTTCGTAAAACTCCTGTGAATCCAGCAGGGCAGGATTTTGTGGGAACTGTTAATTTCGGGCTCCGCAAACCAAATTATGTTATCATCCACCATACGGCCCAGAATTCTACAGAACAAACCCTGAAAACATTCACTGTTCCGAGAACCCAGGTTAGTGCGCATTATGTGATTGGCAGGGATGGGGTGATCTATCACATGCTGAATGATTACCTGCGCGCATGGCATGGGGGGGTGGCGAAATGGGGCAACGCTACGGATATAAATTCGTCATCTATTGGCATTGAGCTCGACAACAACGGTTTTGAGCCGTTCGCACCAGCTCAGATCAACAGCCTTTTGACAGTTCTTGACACGCTTAAGAAAAATCATGGTATCCCAGCAGCTAATTTCATCGGGCATTCGGATATCGCCCCGGGCCGGAAAGTAGATCCCAACGTTACCTTTCCATGGAAGACGCTGGCGGATAGCGGATTTGGTCTTTGGCAGGATGCCGTGCTGGCCGACAGCGTTCCTGTTTCGTTTAACTCTGAACAAGCCCTGCGTATCATTGGTTTCGATATCAAAAATCCGGTAAATGCCATTAAATCATTCCAGCTTCATTTTGTTCAAAAAGAGATAACCGGAATTCTTACGGAGGACGAAAAGAAGATCTTATTTAATCTTTATAAAAAATATCTGTGATCAGGGCTTTTTAGCCTCTTTAGCCCAGGCATCTTTAAGAGTAACGGTACGGTTGAATACCGGCCTGCCAGCGCTTGAATCCGGATCAAGACTAAAGTACCCTTTACGGATGAACTGATAGCCCAGCCCGGCCTTCGCATTCAGCAGGTCCTGCTCGATATAAGCATTCTTAATAACAGACAAACTGTCGGGGTTAATATACTCTTTAAAATCACCGTCTTCGCTTGAAGGATCTTCGACTCTGAACAGGCGATCGTATAGCCGGATCTCAGCCGTTTTTGTATGCTGAACGCTCACCCAGTGTATCGTCCCTTTAACACGGACCCCGCTGGTATCAGAACCGCTCCTTGATTCAGGTAAATAGGTACAACGAATCTCTGAGATGCGCCCGTTCTCATCCTTCACAAAGTCATCACATTTTATAATGTATGCATTTTTTAATCGTACCATCAAACCCGGTCCCAGGCGAAAGAATTTTTTTTTGGCCTCTTCCATAAAATCCTCCCTTTCTATCCATAGCTCAGAGCTGAACGGAATATCTCTTGTACCGCCCCCATCTTCAGCTTCAGGATTATTCTCGCCCTGCATAACTTCCGTCTTATCCGGCGGGTAATTTGTGATCACAAGCTTAACAGGGTCCATGACCACCATTCTCCGCAGCGCTGACTTGTTAAGGTCCTCACGAATACAGAATTCAAGCAAGCTCAGGTCAATCAGGTTTTCCCTTTTTGCAACCCCGATACGCTCGCAGAAATTTCTGATCGATAAGGGTGTGTATCCCCGGCGGCGCAAACCGCTGATCGTAGGCATCCGGGGGTCATCCCAGCCGCTAACATATTTCTCATTTACCAGCTGAAGCAGCTTGCGCTTGCTCATAACGGTAAAATTCATGTTCAGACGGGCAAACTCATATTGCTTCGAAGGGAATATCTGCAGCTTCTCCAGGAACCATTCGTATAAGGGCCTGTGAGGAATGAATTCAAGTGTACAAATAGAGTGCGTGATCTCCTCAATGGCGTCAGACTGCCCGTGGGCGAAGTCATACATAGGATATATACACCATTTATCCCCTGTACGGTGATGATGTGCATGCTTTATGCGATACATTAAGGGGTCGCGCAAATGCATATTCGGGGATTCCAGATCTATTTTAGCGCGAAGTACCTTTGCGCCGTCAGGGTATCTTCCCGCTTTCATTTCTTCAAAAAGCTGAAGATTCTCCCGGATGCTCCTTCCCCGGTTGGGTGTGGCAGAACCAGGCTCGGTAGGGGTGCCCTTGGCTGCCGCGATCTCTTCAGCAGTACTATCGTCCACATATGCGAGCCCTTTTTTTATAATGGATACAGCAAAATCATAAAGCTGCTCAAAGTAATCAGATGAGTAAAGCTCTTTATCCCATTCAAACCCTAACCAATGAATATCCTCCCTGATACTGTCCACGTATTCTGTATCCTCTGTGCTTGGATTGGTATCATCAAATCTCAGGTTAGTCTTACCCTGATATTTTTGCGCGATGCCAAAATTAAGGCAGATCGACTTCGCGTGGCCGATATGAAGATATCCGTTAGGCTCCGGAGGAAAGCGGGTGTGTACCCGGCCGTTGTTTTTACCGTTACCCAGGTCCTCCTGGATGATCTCCTCTAAAAAATTTAACGATCTTTCTTCAATCATAATCTGCTTTGAGGGTATAAAATTAGAAAAAATTACTGTTTGGAACGCTTTTTTTGTCATACATCTACATCAGGAGGCCCCCTCCGGCCTACAATCAGATTTTCTTTTTACTTTTGCAAAAACAGAATATGACAAGATCTTTAAATCGTCCTATCCGTGTCCTGGTGGCTAAGGTAGGCCTGGATGGCCACGATCGCGGAGCAAAGATCATTGCAACATCGCTGCGGGATGCGGGAATGGAAGTGATCTATACGGGTTTACGTCAAACTCCGGAAATGGTCGTAAATGCAGCCCTACAGGAAGATGTGGATGCGATTGGGATCTCTATACTCTCCGGCGCACACATGACAGTGTTCCCTAAGATTGCCATATTAATGAAAGAGAAAGGGATGGATGATGTTTTATTAACCGGTGGGGGAATAATTCCCGGGGAAGATATGAAAGTCCTTCATGATCTTGGCGTTGGTCAGCTCTTTCAGCCGGGTGCAAGCACCAAAGATATTGTCGGCTATATTACTGAGTGGGTAGGGGAGAACAGGCAATTTTAATTCGTAATTTTTAATTCGTAATTCGTAACTAATCCATAACCCGTAACACAATGAATCTTCTACTCGAAACCCGCGACCGCATCTTGTACATTACCATTAATCGCGAAAGCAAGCTGAACGCATTGAACAGGGAAACCCTTTCTGAACTTCATACTGCTATAACAGATTCTTTCGAGGATCCCGCTGTTGGAGGTATTATCATAACTGGCGCGGGTGAAAAGGCGTTTGTTGCAGGAGCTGACATTTCTGAGTTTGCGGCTTACAGCGCGGAAGAAGGAAGGGAGCTTGCCAGGCAGGGACAAAGTAAAGTTTTTGACCTGCTTCAAAACAGCGGGAAGCCCGTGATAGCAGCCATTAACGGGTTTGCACTCGGCGGTGGGCTTGAACTCGCATTAGCTTGTCATATCAGGGTTGCATCGGCGACTGCCAAAATGGGCCTGCCGGAGGTTAGCCTCGGCTTGATCCCGGGTTATGGCGGAACTCAGCGCCTGGCTCAGTTGGTTGGGAAAGGACGGGCCTTGGAAATGATCCTTACTGCCGATATGGTAAGTGCAGAAGAGGCGCACAGAACCGGACTTGTAAATCATGTTGTTCAGCCGGATCGATTAATTGCTAAAGCTGAGGAAATATTAGGGAGGATTATGATCCGCTCGCCATTTGCAGTTGCATCGGCCATAAATGCAGTAAACGCAGGCCTTGAAGATGGTAAGAACGGTTACGAAACGGAGATAGATGAATTCTCGGCGTGCTTTGGGTCTGAAGATTTTAAAGAAGGTATATCGGCATTTTTGGAAAAGAGAAAAGCCGAATTTTCAGGGAAATGACCTGTACAGGGAACCTGTGACATTCATTTAAATTACCGGTAGTCAAAGTCGCAGGATCCGGTTAAAAACTGTAGAAAGAAATTCCCAATATTGTTTTGTTTACTTATATTGCACTGTTTCAAGACATCTATAAACGTTTTATGGAATTTCTTCCTGTATGAATAAGATCCTTATTATCGATGATGAAATAAACATAGGGCTTATTTTATCAAAATTTTTAACCCGTAATGGTTTTGAAGTTGCGACCACTACCAATGGTACCAATGCCTTAGAACTGATGTCGCGGGAGTCGTTTAACCTGGTCCTCTGTGATTTTCGCCTCGAAGATACAGACGGCAGGGAAATGCTTCGAAAGATAAAAAAGACCTATCCGGATACGGGCGTTATAATCATCACCGGTTATTCTGATATCAAGCTGGCCGTTGAGCTGATCAAGATGGGGGCATATGACTATATAACCAAGCCTCTTTATCCGGACGAAATTCTCAACACCGTCAACAAAGCTATTGAAGCCCAGAAAATAATCAACCAGCCTTCCGGCAATGTGAATGAGGCTGCTAAAAACCGTGATCGTAAGACTGATATAATACCCGAAGAGTTCGTTGCAGGCATCAGTCCCGCCTCACAAGAGCTTATCAGGCAGATAAAACTCGTTTCTCCAACTAATTACAGCGTTATCTTAAGCGGAGAAAGCGGAACAGGTAAAGAATCAGTCGCTAAAAGTATTCACCTGAACAGTCCGAGAAAAGATAAGCCATTTATTGCAATGGATTGTGGGTCGCTCACAAAAGATCTTGCCGGAAGTGAGTTTTTCGGTCATGAAAAAGGGTCATTTACGGGCGCATTGTATACTAAGATCGGTCATTTTGAAATGGCCAATGGTGGGACGCTATTCCTGGATGAAGTAGGAAACCTTTCTTACGATATTCAAGCCGCCTTGCTGAGAGTAGTACAGGAACGGAAAGTAAAGCGTATAGGAAGTACGAAGGAGATCGCCCTTGATGTCAGGATCCTGGTTGCGACCAACGAGAATTTAATGGATGCCATACAAAAAGGCCGCTTCCGGGAGGATCTTTACCACCGCTTTAATGAATTTAGCATAAATATTCCGCCGCTTCGCGAAAGGGGTAAAGATATTATGATCTTTTCCGGACACTTTTTAAAAGTCGCCAACAGCGAATTGAACCGGAATGTGACGACATTTTCTCCTGAAGTAATAGATTGCTTCATGACCTATAACTGGCCGGGGAATGTGAGGGAGTTAAAAAACGTGATCCGGCGCGCTACACTGCTCTCGGAAGGTACGGAAATTCTGTTAAAAGCCCTGCCGCTTGAGATTTCAACATTTGCAAAAGCTTCTGCCATTGAAAACACGTTTATATCCAATGTTAACCTGAACCAGAACACGAACAGGCACGACCTTAAGAACGCTGCCATGGAAGCAGAGTATGAGACTATACTGAATGTTCTGAAAGAAGTAAACTTTAATAAAACAAAAGCAGCTAAAGTTCTGAACATTGACAGGAAAACGCTTTATAACAAAATGAAGGCAATTAACTTTGAATAATTCGCAAACTGGTAACATATTAAAATGACCTTGTTTTAAACAGGGTTTTTTTATAAAAATAATTAAACCCCAATTACTATGTCCGTTTATAGCTATAAGCAAAGAAACACGGTTGTATTAGCTATCCTAATAATCTTAGGGTGTTTTGTCCTCTATTCCCTCAGGACCATTGCAGGCACCTTGCTGAGTACCATCGTTTTGTACACTATCCTGAAGCCTGTTTTTAAAACCTTTGTGGAGAAATGGGGGATGAAAAAATGGATCGCAGCATCCGTGATTATCATACTCTCACTTATTGTTATCGTGGTTCCCTTTCTTACGCTCAGCCTGATGGTTGTTGCTAAGGTTTCAGAGTTCCAGGAGGATCCCATCCGGATCAAGAATTTGATGCAGCAGATAGATACGTTTATCGGCTCTAAGATAGATCAGCCCGATCTCTTCGACAAAGCGATGGCCAAATTAAACCAGCTGGCCGAAGAGTTGTTTCCTTCCGTGCTGAGTGGTGCCGCAAATATCGTTCTTGGCTTGCTTATCATGTATTTTCTCCTATATTTCATGTTCGTTCAGAGAAAAGAATTTGAAGCAGGATTACTAAAATATGCACCCTTCAGAGAGCAAAATGCACTGAAGTTTGCCAGGGAATTAAAAACGACCACCTACTCAAATGTACTTGGACAGGGATTTATTGCAATAGTACAGGGGGCGCTCGTTAGTATTGGATTTTTTATGTGCGGAATACGCGACCCGATATTCTGGGGTGTGATATCGACATTTTTATCCTTTTTACCGGTTGTAGGAGCGCCCGTTGTCTTTGTACCCGCAGCACTTATTGAGCTGGCAAGCGGAAATACCTCAGCAGGATGGGGCCTCTTACTTTGGGGATTTATTGTCATTATAAATATCGACAACGTCATCCGCCTGCTGATCGCAAAGAATGTGTCAGATACACACCCTATTATTACCGTTGTAGGGGTGATTATAGGGATTCCTATCTTCGGAATTCTTGGCCTGGTATTCGGACCGTTATTGCTTTCTTATTTTATCCTGACGATCAGAATATATGAAACCAGCAAGCTCGCTACAGAGCGATTGGAGAAGCTTAAGTCAGGGGAAGATGAATAATTCAAAACAGTTACTGATTTGAATTGTAATATAAAGTGTATAAAAATATATTAATCTTAATTTAATTAACATGAACGACAACTCAAAAGTTTTGGCAGCACTGCTGGCAGGGATAGCCGCAGGAACCGCAATAGGAATGTTATTTGCACCTGAAAAAGGTTCAGAAACAAGGGACAAGTTAAATGAATCGCTCAGAAACCTGGGGGATAGTATTAAAGACCGTGCAGCTGATGAAATTGGCAACCTTTCCGGCTTCAAAGATAAGGTAGTGGACGGGATCAAGTCGAAGCTTAGAGGCGCAGAAGACGAGTATGTAGCAGCAAAATCTAATGTTTCAGCTGCAGCGTCTTCCGCTACCAGCAAAATAGATAAGGATCTCAGCAGCGCCACAAATTCTTAAACCCGTTGCTGAAGCATGGAAGATCAGGAACTGGATGCCCGGAAGATTGTAGGTAAAGTGAAAGAGTATTTGGAAGTTCGTAAAGAGCTTGCGGTACTCTCGGCAGTTGAGAAAGGATCTCAACTATTTTCTAATTTGCTTACCGATGGCCTTGTCGTGTTATTTGGAGTACTTGGCATTTTTTTTGGCAGTTTTGCGTTATGCTTTTATTTATCAGAGCTGATCGGAAATACCTATTCAGGATTCCTGATTGTTACAGGGTTCTATTTCGTTCTGGCCATGATAATATATGCAGTGAAAGATAAATATATGGAGAAGCATATTATTAACGCTGTCATCAAGAAGTTTTTCAGCGATAGAAACGGAGATACAAATGAGAACTAAGATCCAAAACATCGATGACCTGCGTACAGAACAAAGACGCCTAAGAGTGCAGCGCCTGGAACATGAAAGCCATCTTCAACTGATATCTGAAAAGATTTCAACAAAATTTCATATTCCTATCTTGATGTTTAACAAGGTCAGTGACTTCTTAGGGTCACTATTCGGAAATGATAATGACGACGTTAAAAAACAGGAAAATACCGATTGGGTCACTAATATATTCAGAGTAGGTATTCCTGTATTTTTAAATAAATTTATTTTCCCAAGATCTGGTTTTTTATTGAAGTCTATGGTAGCGATGGTTTCCCAGACAGCTGCGAAGAATGTAAATAAGGATAGCATAGCCGGTATAATCGACAAGCTTGCTAACTGGATGAAGAGTTCTAAATCCAGGACCAGAAAGGACCCTGTCCTTGCCGATTATGGCATACCTCCGGATAGTGAGACTTACTAAAAAAAGCCCGTCAGATTAAGTTCAGGACGGGCTTTTTTTTGGCTCAGCGGTTTGCCGAGATCGCAAGTTCTCCTTTGGCGGTTCTATCCCAAGCAACCTCCCGACAGTGGTGTCAGAAAACAGCGTATCGCTTCTGGTCTTAAACCAAGGCATTGAAGGAAATAACGAGGAACCGCAAATTACCGTCTTTTTCGAGTTTAAAAATTGCGGCAATTCTAAAGCAGAATGACAGTTTCATACGAATTGCAAGAGTGATTTTGTCATTGCGAGCGCAGCGCGGCAATTTCTTAATAGTCATGAGATTGACGCGTTGTGCCTCCTCGCAAAGGCAGTCTTAACACGCAAGGGAATATAATTTCATCCATTTTTACATACGATGATAAGAAGTATAACTATTTTTGCAAGCTTTAAAACTTGAGATGGGTAAGGATAAAATACGCCGGTTTGCCGAGATCACTGCGTTTGATAACGTTATTGAGCTGGATGACGGGAAAAACATAAAAGGAAACTGGTCGGAAAGCCAGTTTAAAAATAATAACCCTTTGATACTGGAATTAGGCTGCGGCAAGGGAGAATATACCGTGAACCTGGCTAAGCTTTTCCCTGGCAGAAATTTCATCGGCATAGATTATAAGGGCAACCGGATCTGGCGCGGAGCTAAAACAGCTTTGGAGGAAAATATCAGCAACGTTGCATTTTTGAGAATTCAGATTGAGAACCTGCTGGACTACTTTGCCGAAAGTGAAGTTTCTGAGATCTGGATCACTTTCCCGGATCCCCAGCCACAAATTAGCCGCGAAAAGAAGAGGTTAACCTCTCAGCGTTTTCTGAACATGTATAAAATCGTCCTTCAAAAAGACGGCATAATCCACTTGAAAACAGACAGCGATTCTTTGTATCTGTATACTTTACACCGGGTAACAGAACCTGGATTTAAACTCCACATAAGCACTGAGGATCTGTATGGGTCCGCCTTCGCAGACGAGATATTGTCAATCAAAACTTATTATGAGAAAAAATATCTTGTCAGTAAAAAAAATATCAATTATGTTAAATTTGGGTTTGAGTAAGCAGCCTTAAAACACTATTTGCCGATGACAGAACTAAGTTTTTATGACCAGGTTTACCAGGTTGTCAGGCTGATCCCCTACGGCCGAGTAAGCTCGTATGGAGCAATTGCATCCTGCCTGGGAACAAAAGGGTCTGCAAGGATGGTTGGATATGCGATGAACGCCGCTGTGACCGCTTCGCCGCCGGTACCAGCCCATAGGGTACTGAACAGAAACGGCTTGCTGACAGGAAAATTTCATTTCGGCACCCCGGACCTGATGCAGCAGCTATTGGAGAACGAGGGAGTTAACGTAGAGAAAGACCAGGTCCAAGATTTTAAAACTCTTTTCTGGGATCCTTCGATTGAACTTGAGATCTGAGGTCTGAGAGTTAAAAGCTAAAAAAATACCTGCTATGAATGAGAATACACAAATTCGGTGCTCTTGGTGCGGAACCGACCCTTTATACGTGAAGTATCATGATGAAGAATGGGGCAAGCCGGTTTACGATGATAAAATACTTTTCGAATTTTTAGTCCTGGAAAGCGCGCAGGCGGGGCTGAGCTGGATAACTGTTCTACGCAAGCGCGAAAATTACCGTAAGGCTTTTGCAAATTTTGACGTAAAAAAAGTAGCAGCCTTTACTGCATCAGATGTTGAGCGCTTAATGCTGGATAGCGGAATAATCCGGAACCGCCAGAAAATTGAGGCAGCGATCAATAATGCACGCCTGTTCCTGGAAATAGTTGCAGAATTTGGAAGCTTTTCAAATTATATCTGGGTATTCCTTCCTGGCAAAAAGCCTCTTATTAATTCGCGCGCGCCCGGTGAAAGTGCGCCTGCCCGAACCGGGCTTTCAGATCGTATCAGCTCTGAGATGAAGAAACGCGGGTTTAAATTTTTCGGCACCACTATTTGTTATGCTCATATGCAGGCTACAGGAATGGTCAATGATCATATTGATAATTGCCTGGCAAAACACGATAAAACCTGACAGAGATTAATTAGATTGTTAACTTTGGGAAGCAGCCTTACAGCTAAGCTAATTACCCGATTCAAATCTAAATATACAATTCATCCCAATGAAGAAACTTTTTCTCCTTGATGCCTTTGCACTCATTTACAGGGCTCATTTCGCTCTCAGTAAAAGTCCGAGATTTACATCCGGCGGATTAAATACTTCGGCGATAATGGGATTCACCAATACCTTGCTTGAGGTTCTTAAAAAAGAACAGCCAAGCCATATGGCTGTCGTGTTCGACACCGACGCACCTACAGAGCGCCACACCGATTTTACGGACTATAAAGCACACCGGCAAGCCATGCCGGAAGACCTGGCAACAGCCATTCCCTATATTGTGCGATTGATCGAAGGGTTTAACATCCCAGTTATTTTCTCTGATGGCTACGAGGCTGATGATATCATCGGTACGCTTGCAAAAAAAGCTGAAATTGAAGGCTTTACTGTTTATTGTATGACTCCTGATAAAGACTTCGGACAGCTGGTATCTGATCATATCTTTATCTACAAACCAGCGCGGATGGGCAACGGAATGGAGATACTTGGAGTTAAGGAAATACTTGAGAAATGGGATGTTGAGCGGGTTGAACAGGTCATTGATATTCTTGGTCTATGGGGAGACGCTGTGGATAACATTCCGGGTATTCCGGGGGTAGGTGAAAAAACTGCAAAACAGCTCATTAAACAATATGGCTCCATTGAAAATATTATAAGCAACAGCCATGAGCTTAAAGGTAAATTACGTGAAAACGTGGAGAATTTTGCTGAACAGGGCTTGATTTCTAAGAAATTAGCTACCATCATGCTGAACGCCCCGGTAGCGCTGGATATAACAGCCTTACATGTAGACGAGCCTAACCGTGAAGTTTTAGAACCCCTTTTTGCTGAGCTTGAATTCCGCACCCTCGGAAGAAGGGTTTTTGGAGATGAGTTTAGTGTAAACGAGGCTAAACAAGCCGGCAGTTCATCCGGGCAGATGGATATGTTCGCGACCAATACGGCACAAGAAAAGCCAGTTCAGGATCCGTACGCTGAGAAAACACCTGCTTCTAAAAACATCAGTAATACTGAGCACAATTATGTCCTTGCAGATACCCCGGAAAAACGCAGCGAATTAGCCGACCTGCTTTCCCGGCAAAAATACTTTTGCTTTGATACTGAAACTACCTGCCTCGACGCAAATGACTGCGAGTTGGTGGGATTGTCGTTCAGTATAACGCCTGGAAAAGCATGGTATGTTCCATTATCTGCCGAGCAATCCGAATGTCAGGCATGCGTGGACGACTTCAAGTCAGTATTGGAGAATCCTGAGATTGCCAAGATCGGACAGAACCTGAAATACGATATCCTGGTGCTGAACTGGTATGGCATAAATGTGCAGGGCGAGTTGTTCGATACTATGTTGGCGCATTACCTGATCGATCCGGATTCGAGGCATAATATGGACCTGCTTGCAGAAAACTACCTGAACTATAGTCCGGTTAGCATAACCTCCCTGATAGGGCCAAAAGGTAAAAACCAGGGCAATATGCGCGATGCGGAAATAGAGAAAGTTAAAGAGTACGCTGCGGAAGATGCAGATATCACCCTGCAGTTAAGGGATGTTTTTGAACCAATCCTGGAAGGCGTGAATGCCGGAAAGCTGGCAAGGGAAATCGAAAATCCATTGATTTATGTACTGGCTGATATAGAGCGCGAAGGTGTAAAAATAGATCAGCAGGCTTTGGCTGAATTTTCTGAAGTTTTAAAGAAAGATCTGAAGCAGCTTGAGACGAGTATTTATGAAAAAGCCGGGGTCAAATTTAATATAGCATCGCCAAAACAGCTTGGCGAGGTCTTGTTTGATAAGCTGCTTCTGGATCCGCAGGCTAAAAAAACGAAGACAGGCCAGTATCAAACCGGTGAAGATGTATTAATCCGCCTGGCAAATAAAAGTGATATCGTTGCAGATATTCTCGACTTCCGGCAGCTTCAGAAATTAAAATCTACGTATGTTGATGCCCTCCCGCAGATGATCAACAGGAAAACCAGCCGTATCCATACATCCTATAACCAGGCTGTCGCTTCTACCGGAAGGTTAAGCTCCAACAATCCTAACCTGCAGAACATCCCTATCCGCACAGAACGCGGGCGCGAGGTTAGAAAAGCATTCATTCCCCGGGATGAAAATCATGTCCTCCTCTCAGCAGATTACTCCCAGATCGAGCTGAGGCTCATTGCAGAGATCAGCAAAGACGTGAATATGATGGAGGCCTTTGATAAGGGCCTGGATATTCATACTGCAACAGCTGCAAAGGTTTATGGGATTGAACTGGAAGAAGTTACTTCGACACAAAGAAGGAACGCGAAGGCTGTTAACTTCGGGATTATATACGGTCAGT
Source organism: Daejeonella sp. (assembly GCA_037719315.1). Lineage (GTDB taxonomy): Bacteria > Bacteroidota > Bacteroidia > Sphingobacteriales > Sphingobacteriaceae > Daejeonella. The sequence goes on along the minus strand of JBBJNR010000013.1, from coordinate 13,242 downwards.
CCGCATTCGGGCTCTCCCAGAACCTGGGCATACCGCGAAAAGAAGCAGCCGAGATCATCGAAAATTATTTCAATACGTATCCAAATATTAAAAAGTACATGAATGACACCATGAACTTCGCACGGGAAAATGGATATGTGGAAACTATTATGGGACGCCGCCGCTATCTTCGGGATATCAATTCGGCCAATCAAACGGTTCGCGGTTTTGCAGAACGAAATGCGATCAATGCACCTATTCAGGGTTCGGCAGCCGATATGATCAAAATTGCCATGATCAGGATACACCAGGATATTAAGGACCGGAAGCTCGCCTCAAAAATGACTATGCAGGTCCATGATGAGCTTGTGTTCGATGTTCCGAGATCTGAAACTGCAATTATGAAAGAGATCATCGAAGACCGGATGAAAAATGCGATCAAAACAAAGGTTCCCATATTGGTCGAAGTAGGCGAAGGCAACAATTGGCTCGAAGCACACTGATTTAATTAAATAATCCGTTTTGTACAGCAATTGAATTTTTTATTCATCCGTTCTGATTAACATTTACTAATTTCAGTTTTCAAGCGTATCCGGTTGTATTTTATGGAAGTAATGCATCTAAGTGCAGAATGTTATCCGGTCGCCAAAGTCGGCGGACTTGGAGATGTGGTCGGGGCGCTGCCCAAATACCTCCGGTTAGCAGGTGTCAATGCCTCAGTAGTATTGCCTTATTATGATAGAAAGTTTGTCCAGGAAAATACGTTCGAACCAGTTTATACAGCCTCCTCATCTGTTGGCGCTAAGTCATTTGAATTTACCGTTCTTAAGGAAAAAACAGGTAAGCTGGGATTTGATCTTTACCTGATCTACATCCCGGGACTATTGGACCGGAAAGAAATATATTGTTATCCTGATGAAATACAGCAATTTATAAGTTACCAGGTATGCTTTTTGGACTGGATAAGCAAGTCGAAAAAGAAGCCTGACCTGATACATTGCCACGACCATCACACAGGTCTCGTTCCATTTCTGGTTGCTCACTCCCCACGGTTTAAAACCCTTTCCCGGATACCAACCATTTGCACCATTCACAACGGACAATACCAGGGCTGGCTGGGCTGGGACAAAGTCAATTATCTTCCTGCAATAGACCTCAGTAAAGCTGGTCTCCTTGACTGGAATAACTGTATCAACTCTCTTGCCGCTTCAGTAAAATGCTGCTGGCGGTTTACCACGGTCTCACCCAATTATCTTAAAGAGCTTTCAATCAATTCAAACGGTCTTGAAAAGCTTTTTGAAATGGAAAGGAAAAAGGGACTTGGAATAATAAATGGGATTGACACCCAGGTTTGGGATCCGGAAACAGATCCCATGATCGTTGAGAATTTTACGATCGACAATGCAGACAAAGGCAAAAAAGCAAATAAAAAACAGCTGTGCAAACTATTCGGACTGAGCACAAATAAGCCGCTGGTTGTTTTTATTGGCAGACTGGTAGGAGAAAAAGGCGCCGATCTTTTACCTGGCGTAATCGGATTGTGCCTTCAGCAATTCAAAGGCAAAGTGAATTTTATTGTACTTGGGTCGGGGGAACGCGAAGTGGAAAATCAGTTGAAAGATCTCAGCATAAAACATAAAAAACACTATGGTGTATATATTGGTTATGATGAAGAACTTTCTCACCGTATTTATGCCGGTGCTGACTTTTTGATGATGCCTTCGCGGGTAGAGCCCTGCGGATTAAACCAGCTTTATGCTGTGAGATATGGGACTATGCCTGTTGTACATAGCACCGGGGGATTGACAGATACGGTTATCGATGTGCTTGAAACAGGGGGCTATGGAATGACATTCAAAGGACTGGATGTCCCCCAAATAGCCTCGGCGATTGGACGGGCCTTAGATATATATGCTGACACTGAAAAAATGTCGGTTTTGAGAAGGAAAATGATGTCCCTTGATTTTTCGTGGGACCGCTCAGCAAAAGAATATGTTGATCTATATAAAAGCTTAATTACTCTCGTATGAATTCTAAAGTAATATCTGTGATACTTGGAGGCGGACAAGGTTCGCGTCTGTACCCGCTGACCGATACCCGTTCTAAGCCGGCCGTGCCGATCGCAGGAAAATACCGCTTAGTAGATATTCCCATTTCCAATTGCCTGAACTCAGGAATTGAGAGGATATTTGTGCTGACACAATTCAATTCTGCTTCACTCAATAAGCATATTAAGAATACATACCATTTCAGTTTTTTTAGCGAGGCTTTTGTCGATATCCTGGCGGCTGAGCAAACTCCCAATAATAGCACCTGGTACCAGGGAACGGCAGATGCTGTAAGACAATGTCTCTATCATCTGGTACAGCATGATTGCGAATATGTACTGATATTGTCCGGCGACCAGTTATACCAAATGGATTTTGAGCTAATGGTAAAGAATCATGAAGAAAGCGGCGCGGAGATATCCATAGCAACCATCCCGGTTACCGCAAAAGATGCGCCCGATTTTGGGATATTGAAGGCCGATGAGAACAACCTGATCACTTCATTCATTGAAAAACCAAAAAAAGACCTGCTTCCGGAATGGAAATCCGAAGTTGGAGAGGATATGAAATCCAAAGGCAGGCACTACCTCGCATCTATGGGGATCTACCTGTTCAATAAAAAGCTGCTTTTTGATTTGCTGGAGAATAACGCCCGTACCGATTTCGGAAAAGAAATTATTCCGCAATCACTTGTCGATCACCGTGTTGCAAGCTACCAATATCAGGGCTACTGGACTGACATAGGTCATATTCATTCCTTTTTCGATGCTAATCTGGGACTAACAGATGACATACCGGAATTCAATTTATTTGATAAAAGACCTATATATTCAAGGGCACGCATGTTGCCGCCTTCCAAGATCTCAGGAACAACGCTCGAAAGGACCATCATATCAGATGGGTGTATAATAAATGCCAGTAGAATAGAACGGTCAGTAATTGGGATCAGGACCCGGATTGGTATAGGTACCACCATTTTAAACACCTATGTAATGGGTGGCGACAGGTATCAATCACTGCACGAACTAACGGAAGCTGCAGAAACAGGGCATCCCATAATGGGTATAGGTGAGCGGTGTTATATTAAGAACGCAATTATTGACAAAAATTGTTTTATTGGAAATGATGTCCGCATAAACGGTGGCCCGCAGTTAAAGGATGGCGATTTTAAAACACACACGATCAAGGATGGTATCGTTGTAGTTAAAAAACTTGCAATTATCCCCAATGGGACGGTTATTTAGCGGTAAGATTTAGCCGTCAGCGAAATTCTCAGATGATTTACGGCTGATAGCAGTCTATTTATTTCCGAACAGATTTTCCAGGCCTCCCATCATATCACGGGTAGCAGCCTGCATCTCGGTCTGACTGACATTCTCTGCCTGTTCAAGAGTTTTATTGATTGCAATGACCAGCAATTCTTCAAGCCCTTCTTTGCCGGCGGAACTTATCAGTTCCGGATCTATAGAGATATCTGTAATTCGCTTATTAGCAGTGGAATATATTTTTATTTTTCCTCCTTCAACCTCCTCGGAAACGGAAATCGTGTCTAAACGCCTTTTAATTTCTTCTGCTTTCTGCTGGGCTTCAAATAATTTATCAAACATAATCGTCTATATCTAAAATTTACTCAACCGTCCCCCGTATAATTTCCGGGGATAAGGGTTTAGAAATAAAACCCTTTACCGAATGAAAAGTTTGGGAACGAAGTTTGTCCTTCTCATCAACAGATGATGTCACGATAAAGATTCGGATAGATTTGATCAGGTCTTGTTGGAATTTTTCAAATGCCTCCAGGAAATCCCAGCCGTCAACCACGGGCATATTAAGGTCCAGGAGGATCACGTCAGGAAGGGCCTCTAAATTTTTTACATTTTCTTTTAGAAATGCGAGGGCAACTTGCCCCTCTGTATAGGTTTGGTATTCATCAAACAGCGCGTGTTTCGAAATCATTATTTGCGCTATACGCTGGTGTATGGGATCATCATCAATTATAAATACTCTGCTCATCTACTCTCCAATTTAGCGCCTGGTAATTACTAGCAATTTAACCCTTTATTCATGAAAAAGGAATTTTATGGGAAAACTATTAAATTTCGTTTAAAGAACATCAAATCTCTTTAATATTTAATCCTCATCATCGGTATTACTTTGTCCGCTACCAGAATACGCGCTTCTGCGTACTACCGGCATATCCGCAAGGTTATACAGCTCATCCAGCTTTAGTAAGCTGCCGTTTGTAAGGTTACTTAAAAGGATAACCGTTACATCTTTATCCAGCTGACGGAGATATATATGCCTGAAACCATGCCACCAGCCCGTGTGGTATACTACTTTATGCTTTGGATTCTCGAACGTGCGCCATCCATAACCATAGTTGAAATGACCTTTTTCCATCTCACTGTGCTTAGCATAAGAAGAGTCGATTGAAGATTTCTTAAGAAGCCTTCCGCTGCGCATCGCTCTGTCAAAAAGGAACAGATCATGAATAGTACTGTAAATACCTTTGTCACCTACCGGGCCATCCAGAAAGTTTTGTGCAACAGATCTGCGCCAAATCCGGTCGTGGCCAACAACATCCACCGGGATCTTTTCATACTCGGCTTTTGAATAAACAGCTGTGCTTTTCATTCCCGCCGGCTTGAAAATATTCTCGGCCATAAATTGCGAATACTTCTGGCCCGTCACCTTCTCAATAATGGCCGCCAGAACCATATAGTTTGAATTATTGTAATGGAATTTTCGATTTGCCGTAAAATAAGGCGATGGCTTATGCTCGGCAATCAGCCTCATCACGTCCTGGTTTGTTATACCCGGACGCTCATCTTTCTTTTGCGATTTCCAGAGGTCATCTATAAAATAGACGTAGTTCATCAAGCCCGAGCGATGGCTCAAAAGCATCTTTAAAGTTATTCCTTCATAGGGGAAGTTGGGGTAGAACTCTTTCACATTCTGATCAAGACGAAGCTTGCCATCTTCAACGAGCATCATAATAGCTGCTGATGTAAATGGTTTTGAAACAGATGCAAGCTCAAACACAGAATTGATCTTTAAGCTGTCACGGTGAAGATAGTCAGCCCATCCAATGGCCTTCTCATAAATGATCTTTCCATTTTTTGCCACTAAAACATTTCCGTTAAAACTGGACCTTTTATGAAGCCGCATAACAAAATCCTCATAACGCGGATCAGCTTTTTTGGGATCATAGATTAAAGCGATACTGTCCAGCTCTCCATCGGAAACGGTTCGCTCTTTTTTACGGGTCTCAGCGGGTTTTGAACTACAAGCATAAAATAATACCGGGAAAACTAACAGGAATAGTGTGCTGCGGAAATACTGGATCATGAAAATATCTATAGGATATGAATTAATTGCGGAAATTATAAAATATTACAATCCGGGTCACAAAGAGTTTTAAACAACGTGGGGTTTCGAACAACATAACCTTAGCATTCTAACGCGAACATTACGTGTTTAATACGTTAGAAATAAATTAATCGCAGTCAGACTATCTAAAAAAATCTAAATTTGCTGTGAAACTAATTACCAGATCAATGAGCTACAGAGTGGAACATGATACAATGGGCGATGTCCAGGTGCCTGCAGATAAATACTGGGGCGCGCAGACGCAGCGTTCCAGAAACAACTTTAAAATAGGGCCGGAATCTTCCATGCCAAAGGAAATAATCGAAGCGTTCGCCTATCTTAAAAAGGCAGCGGCATATACCAATACCGACAGCAACATCCTGGCTTCAGAAAAACGTGACCTCATCGCAAAAGTTTGTGATGAGATCCTGGACGGTCACCTGGCTTCCGAATTCCCTTTGGTTATCTGGCAGACAGGCTCAGGTACTCAATCTAACATGAATGTGAACGAAGTTATCGCGAACCGCGCGCATGTTTTAAAGGGCAATAAATTAGGTGAAGGACAAACATTTGTTCATCCCAATGACGACGTAAACAAATCGCAGTCTTCCAATGATACTTTTCCAACGGCCATGCACATCGCTGCATATAAAATGGTTTCTGAAAAAACTATTCCCGGTGTTGAAAAATTGCGGGATGCCCTTCAGGGAAAAGTGGAGAATTTTAAGGATGTGGTTAAGATTGGCCGCACACATTTGATGGATGCAACTCCGCTCACGCTTGGACAGGAATTTTCGGGATATGTTTCCCAGTTAAATCATGGTCTTAAGGCTTTAAGAAATACACTTGACCACTTATCTGAGCTTGCTCTGGGGGGGACTGCAGTGGGCACTGGCATTAACACCCCAAAGGGTTACGATATTAAAGTCGCAGAATACATTGCTCAATTTACCGGACTTCCTTTTAGGACTGCAGAAAATAAATTCGAAGCCCTTGCCGCTCACGATGCCATCGTTGAAACCCATGGGGCTCTAAAGCAGATTGCTGTTTCGCTCATGAAAATCGGCAATGATATTCGTATGCTTGCCTCGGGGCCGCGCTCCGGAATTGGCGAAATTCACATTCCCGATAACGAGCCCGGATCTTCAATTATGCCCGGGAAAGTAAATCCGACACAGAACGAGGCGCTAACGATGGTGGCTGCACAGGTCATGGGAAATGATGTGGCCATTACGATCTCAGGTTCCAATGGTCATTACGAGTTAAATGTATTCAAACCAGTTATGGCGGCTAATTTCCTTCAGTCGGCAAGATTGATCGGCGATGCCTGCGTATCGTTTACAGACAACTGCGTCTCAGGAATCGAGCCAAACTATGCAGGTATTAAAAAGCACCTGGAAAATTCGCTCATGCTTGTTACGGCGCTAAATCCTCACATTGGATATGAGAATGCGGCTAAAATTGCGAAAAAGGCACTAAAGGAAAATAAATCTTTGCGCGAAGCAGCGCTTGAGCTTGAATTCTTAAGCAATGAGCAGTTCGATCAGTGGGTCCGCCCTGAAGATATGATTGGCGGATTAAAATAAGATGGGCCATCTTCGTCACGAATATCAAAAAGGGTAGAATTATAGACATGTCAAAGACAGCCTTGTTCCTGCTTTTCGCTTTTTGCTTTCTCTCTTTAAGCTCGTGCCGGTTCAACCCGAATATTCAGGGGAAAGGCAGATCTGACCTTCAGGGTTTGTGGGAAGAAGAAAACGTCCCTTACCAGGACCAGCGGCTCCAATATCAAAAACACAAGTTTCTTTTCACCTGCGATTCCGTTTATGTAACCATTCATACCTTTGCAAAGGTGAGTACTTACACTGACAGCTGCTTTAACAATGGTAAATGGAAAGAATATGCCAAGGGAACTTACAAATCTCAGGCGGATACACTAATGATCTCCGCAACTTTTACAAAACCAGATTTTAAACAGAAGATATCAGGATGTTATCGCACGGGCCAATACCTGCCCGCATTTGTGATCAGGAAAAGCAATGATGATACCTTATATTTAGAAGGTTTACAAGATCACTTATTGCTAAAGCTTCCCTTAAAGCAAAGAATGACCTGTGTTCAAAAACCGTTAAATTGAAATTCCTTATGAAACTCAACATGATCAGAAAAGTTATTTTTATTGCACTTCTCACATACATCCCGATGCAGGCAATGGCCTGGGGTTTATTGGGTCACAGGGTAGTAGGCGAGATTGCAGAAAGCTACCTTAAAAGAAGGGCCAGCCGTGAGATAAAAAATATCCTTGGGAATGAATCACTCGCAATGGCCAGCAACTGGGCTGATTTTATAAAATCTGAGCCTGCATATAATTATTTAGGCAACTGGCACTACATAAATCTGCCCGCTGGTTTGAGAGCGGAACAGTTACAGCAAACCTTGTTAACGGATACAGCAACCAATGCTTACACCCGCATAGTCTTTCTAAGCTCTGAACTTAAAAACAGATCTTTACCTCAGGAGAAAAAAGTAATGTATCTGCGGATATTAATTCACCTGGTGGGAGATATCCATCAGCCCATGCACACAGCAAGAGTTGAGGATCTTGGGGGCAACAGGGTCCAGGTAAGCTGGTTCGGACAGCCATCCAATTTACACAGGGTCTGGGATAGCGACCTGGTGGATTCACAGGAACTGAGCTATACCGAATATGCCAGCTCCATAAATTTCATTGACCGGGCACGGCTTTTCCAATTGCAAAATGAAGGCCCCGCACAATGGGTGCAGGATTCATATCAGGCTAGCGAAAAGATCTATGCTAACATTAAAACCGGTGATAAGCTTAGCTACAGATATATTTATGATAACCTGGCTATCGCCAACCAGCAACTGCTGAAAGGCGGGATCCACCTGGCTGACATACTTAACGAAATTTTCAGTTAGTAATCCGGCATGAAGATCCTGATGGTTTGTTTAGGGAATATTTGCCGGTCCCCGCTGGCGCACGGAGTGCTCGAACATCTTGCCAAACAAAAAGGGTTGGATTGGGAGATCGACTCTGCCGGCACCGGGAACTGGCATGTTGGTGAACAGCCTGACAGGCGTTCCATGGCGATAGCGAAAAAATATGGCGTGGATATATCGGGTCAGTGCTGCCGTCAGTTTGACGTAAACGATTTTGATATATACGATCATATTTTTGTAATGGATTACAGCAATCTGAATGACGTAAAAGCACTTGCCGGAAAAGAACAGGATCATAAAAAAATTAGCTTGTTCCTGAGAGATAGTATTGTTCCGGACCCGTATTATGACGACACTCAATTTGATCCGGTCTACCGTATGGTGGAAAAGCGCTGTAAAGAGATCATTGAGGAATTTAGCTCTCCGGCATAAACCGGAAGCAGTGTTTTGTACCTTTAGCCCATGGCATTAGTAAAACCATCCATCCCGAAAGGCACCCGTGATTTCTCTCCCTCAGAAATGGTCCGGAGGAATTACATTTTCGATACGATAAGTTCTGTTTTTAAAAAATATGGCTACCAGGAAATCCAAACCCCCACCATGGAGGGCCTCGATACCTTAACAGGTAAATATGGGGACGAGGGAGATAAACTGATATTTAAAGTGCTGAATTCAGGAGACTTTCTGTCGAAAATAACTCCCGAAAAGCTGGTATCCGGTAACTCACAACTCCTAACACCAGGAATCAGTGAAAAGGCGCTTCGCTATGACCTAACCGTCCCATTTGCCCGTTACGTGGTGATGCATAGGAATGATATTTCGTTTCCTTTTAAACGTTTCCAGATCCAGCCAGTATGGCGTGCAGATCGTCCTCAAAAAGGAAGATACCGCGAGTTTTACCAGTGCGACGCCGATGTCGTCGGATCCGAAAGCTTATTAAATGAGGCAGAATTCGTTCTGATCTATTATGAAGCCCTGAGCAAGCTGGGGCTGAAAGATTTTACGATAAAGATCAACAACCGCAAGATCTTATCCGGCATAGCCGAAATCATTGGCAAACCTGAACTGATCATAGACATGACGGTGGCCATTGATAAGCTGGATAAAATTGGTTTTGACGGGGTGACAAAAGAATTGATTGAACGGGGTTTTACGTCCGCAGATATCCGTAAACTTAAGCCGGTTATATTGCTGGAAGGCCTGAACGGATCCAAGATCGAAAACCTGAAATCAGTGTTGAAAGAATCAGCCATCGGCCTCAAAGGCATCGAAGAGATAGAAGAGATATTTAATTATATCCGTCTCCTCCGACCTCAGACTTCAGACCTCAGACCTCAGCCTTCACTCCCCATCGAGCTCGACATCACCCTTGCCCGCGGTCTTAACTATTACACAGGAGCCATTTTTGAAGTTAAGACTAATGAAGTTGCCATGGGCAGTATCGGCGGCGGCGGACGTTATGACGACCTGACGGGAATGTTTGGATTAAGCGATATCACTGGGGTAGGAATTTCATTTGGTGCTGACCGCATTTATGACGTGCTTGAAGAATTAAACCTGTTCCCTGAAAGCGCTGCAGAAAGCACAAAGGTGCTGATCAGTAATTTTGATCCCCATGCAGAGAAATATGCTTTACCATTGCTTCAGCAATTAAGAAATGCGGGTATCAATTCCGAAATATATCCTTCATCAGCCAAGCTGAAAAAACAGCTTAACTATGCGGATGATAAAAACATTCCATTCGTGGTGCTGATTGGTAGTGAAGAAATGGAAAGTGGTAAATTAAGCCTGAAAAACATGAAAACCGGTGATCAGCAAAAGCTATCAATAGATGAGATCATTACTTTTTGCCATGGGTCAAATTGCCACGGGTTTTAACCCGTGGATTAAAATGAACTGGAAATAGCTTTAGCCAAACCCTCATATGCACAATTTGGCTAAAGCCGCACACGGTTGCATACTAATTCCTCCAGTTAAAACTGGAGGCAATCGCCACCAGGGCGGTTAACAACCACAATTAGGGCTTCATAATCCACCAGCTAAAGCTGAGGACAATTAAATGCTATTTAAACGGCAAATAAAGCCCTAAAGAAATATTTCGACCCTGGTTATAATACCCCATATTTGGATTCGCTTCATCGAGCCTGCCCGGTTTAAATCTGCTCAGGTGGTCATAATATGCCTTATCAAAAATGTTATTTGCTGAGATATTTACTCTTAAGGGTTGGCTTCCAAACCTAAAGGTTGTACCCACACCGAGATTCACGAGGCTGTAGCCTGAGCTGGTAGTTTCAAAATCATCCACACGGTTCTGTTTAAACACATGATCAAGGGCCACAGAAATGTATGTGCTCTTTAAGCCCTTAAGATCCGGTTCCAGGCGAAGCTCGTTGCGTAATACAGCTGCGGGAATAAATGGCAATGGTCTGTCAGTGGCACGATTAACACCTTTGGTAAAGGAAAAGCTATTCTCAAAATGTACCAGCTCTGCCGGGTGTAATGTGAGACTGGCCTCCAATCCCGATAAATTTGCATTCCGCTGGATAAAACGGTATACCGGAAGTGTTTCTGTATCGACAAGGATCGTTTCATTATTTGACTGGCTGCTGAAAATAAAATTATCAATGTAATTATTAAAGACCCCTGCACTTGCACTAACCGTATTGTTATTGAACTCGAAAGTAACATCACCGTAGTAACTGTTTTCGGGATTCAGGTTGTTGTTTCCGATCTCATATCTGAATGTTCCTTCATGAACCCCGTCCGAACTGAGCTCAGCAATATTGGGCGACCGGAAAGCGGAACCCAGGTTAGCTTTGAAATTGAATTGATCATTGAATTCCTTGGTGAAGCCTAACGCGCCGCTGAGGTTTGAAAAGCTGTTGCTGAAGTTATTGAATTTCACATTACCATCTTCCAGCATGGAGATCCCTTGAATATTCCTGTAATCAAACCGGGCGCCCAAATTGAATGTTGTGCTGGTCCATGATTTTTTAGCATAAGCGAATATTCCCAGGTCGCGGGAATCATAATCCGGGATAAGAAGTTCTTCGGCCCTGTTCTCATTGTTTTGCAGGGATCCGGATAAACCAAGGACAGGCTCCCACCCATTATTCTCATTAAAATAATATTTGAAATCGGAGCTATATGTTCTAAGGTCAAAAAACAATACGGGATTGCTGCGGTCATCTTCGAGCTCACGACGCTGATTATCCTGGTATGCCAGTGTGGTACGAAGTCTTCCGCTGCCAAACAATATATGACTGTTCAGTGCAAGCTTATAATGCCTGATATCCTGGAAAGGAAGGAATAGTTGACGGTTCTTTAAATCGTCATTGGTAAGAGAAGCCCCGTTTTCATCTTCAAATTCACCGTCCGCATTTCTCGCAAAGTCGGGCAATCCGATATTATTCCTAAAACTTGAAGCATTCAAATGGGCATATCCCCACTTTTTATTAAACCCTATCTGTCCGCTGAAACTGTTTTCATTATATCCTGTGTTTGCTATGCGGCCGCCAGGAGCATCGTAACTGAATGCATTTTTATATGAACCTCTTGCACGCCATACAAATCCGTTATGATTACCCTGGATCATGGCCGAGCTTCCCGAAAGCCCGTTATTCGATTGATAACTGGTTAAGATCTCTCCCTGCACCCTTCCTTCTGGTGAAGGCAGAGGCTCCAGTATATTAATTACGCCGCCGAGGGCATCGGATCCATATAACAGACTGGCAGCTCCACGCAAGACCTCAACCCGTTCCGCGCGGTACTGATCTACTTCCAGTCCATGCTCATCTCCCCATTGCTGCCCTTCCTGCTTTGCTCCATCAACAAGAGTTACCACCCTGTTATAACTTAAACCGCGGATAACCGGTTTGGAGATCCCGCCGCCAGTGGTTACCTGTGAGACACCTGGAACCCTTGCAATTGCATCTACCAGGTTGCCTGATGGCCGGTTTATCAATTGATCCTTCGTTACGGCAGATACAGCTGTGCTATTCTTGGCGTTATCGGTGCTGAAAGCCGTCCCGGTAACCACTACTTCCTTCGCTTCAATCGTACTTGGATAAAGAGCAAATTCCATCCCGGTATTGCCGGAAAGATCTACGGTCTGGATAAGCGTTTTATAACCAATATATCTTACCTCCACCAGAAATTTTCCCTTTTGCGGAATGTTGGTGAATGTAAATTCCCCTGAACTGTTTGCTGCGACCGATATTTTAAGGTCGGGAATCGTAATAACCGACCCTGGTAAAGTTTCTTTCGTTTGGGCATCTATAACCCGCCCTGCCAGGATAATTTTGCTGGCGAACAGGCTGGATGCCTGCAGGGATAAAAATATATACAGAATAAGTGATTTCATTTTTATGCGATAAAAAAATAATACGAAAAGACGTGCTACCTGAACAGGAGACATCATTAATAATACGAAATGAAATTATTCTGCAGGCGGGCCCCTTAAGCCTGTGAAAAGACGCTCAAGGAAATATCCCACTGTTTCATTATTTATGAACAGGGAGAGGCCGGGAGATGATTTAAGCTTTTCTAAAAAGCTTACTTTTGTAAAGGTTTTATCAAAATGAACGGCACAAGCCCAGCAAAAATCTGCCTTTTTGGCGATGTGCAATTTATGGGTGCAGGTAGAGTGGGTTTTATCCTTGGTACAGGAAACCTGGCGAGTCTCTTGGTGATTATGAAAAAAATCCAGCGGAACTAAGGTCACAGAGAAGCTCAGTAGCAATACTACTGAAAGCGAAATACCCAATGACCTTTTTATCCTATGCATTATTGTCGCACAAATATACAAAAAATGAACGATTACCTAATTCATTAAATTTAACGTGAGTTCGATATAAGAATGGAGGCTGTTTAGAAGTTGATAACTTTA
>JBBJNR010000012.1:0-52400 GCA_037719315.1 Daejeonella sp. | reverse complement strand
GCATGGGATTTGAAATATTTACAACTGTTGCTTAAATTTTAATGCGTTTGCCCTGCGTGAATCTAAGTTTTGCTTGCAATTACCAAATGTAACTTGTAAATTTCTTTAACTAAACTTAAAAACCAATCACAAATTATGAACACAAAAACATTAATTAGCGGACTCGCCGGAGGCGTTGTAGTCTTCCTGGCGGGTTATGTTGTTTACGGCATGATCATGATGGATTATTTCATGTCAAACATGATTTCCTACCCCGGACTGATGAAAGATCCGATGGACTTATGGGCTATGGCCGTGGGGAATATCATTTTGGGAATTTTATTAGCCTATGTTCTAAACCTCGGTGGCGTAGTATCGGCCAGCCGTGGAGCAACCATAGGTGCTATAGTGTTCTTCCTTATAGGGCTTAGTGTTAACCTGGTGATGTATGCTCAAATGAATATGAGTCCCCTCCAGATTTGTTTTGTCGACGCTATTTGCATGGCCGTACTTGGAGCTTTAGCTGGAACTGTCATTGGCTGGATGCAGGGACGATCTGCTGCAACGGTTTAATGCTTACAACTTCAATAAACCCCTAAAAAGAGGCTAACAAACCTCGAATAAAAAGCGGATGTCTGTTTTCATCCGCTTTTTATCAGCAAATCATAATTATCACAGTTAATCAGCAGTTCACCTAAGGCTGCTTAGAGTACGCCTCAACTTATCTCGGACATCAGCCTTCCGGCTTCTTTCTTTCTTCCTTGCCCATTGCTCAAATTTATTTAGTTTTGAAAAAACATTCCTTATGTCACTAGAAACTGAAAAGCTCAACGATATACACAGAAGTTCAAAGAAAGATCTGTATGAAGCTCCCGATTATTATCTGATCGATGAATTACTAAGCGATGAACATAAACTCGTTCGTGATAGTGTCAGAAACTGGGTGAAAAAAGAGGTAAGCCCAATAATTGAAGATTTTGCACAAAAAGCCTTATTCCCAAAACATTTGATTCCGGGACTGGCAGATATCGGAGCCTTTGGTCCGACGATACCTATTGAGTACGGCGGCGCTGGTCTTGATTACATTTCATATGGTTTAATCATGCAGGAAATTGAACGTGGCGACTCCGGTATACGTTCAACCGCATCGGTACAGGGTTCTTTGGTAATGTATCCGATCTATGCGTATGGATCTGAGGAACAGAAAAAAAAATATCTTCCAAAGCTGGCCTCCGGTGAATATATTGGATGTTTTGGCCTGACTGAGCCCGATCATGGTTCAGATCCGGGAAGTATGACCACCAACTTTAAAGACATGGGCGACCACTATCTTTTAAACGGGGCAAAAATGTGGATCTCAAATTCTCCTTTCTCTCAAATTGCTATTGTATGGGCAAAAAATGAAGCAGGTGTAATCAAAGGGCTTATCGTTGAACAGGGAATGGAAGGCTTTTCGGCACCCGAAATACACGGTAAATGGAGCCTGCGCGCCTCAGCGAGCGGGGAATTGGTTTTTGATAATGTTAAAGTCCCCAAAGAAAATATACTGCCCGGCGCTACCGGGCTTAAAGGTCCGCTAGGCTGCCTCAATCAGGCAAGATATGGTATTGCCTGGGGCGCTTTGGGCGCAGCGATGGATTGCTACGATACCGCCCTGCGTTATTCGAAGGAACGAAAGCAATTCGGCCGGCCTATCGGCGGATTTCAGCTGCAGCAAAAGAAGCTTGCGGAAATGATCACAGAAATCACGAAAGGCCAGCTTTTGGTATGGCGGCTTGGTGTGCTCAGGAATGAAAATCGTGCTACTCCCGCGCAGATCTCAATGGCCAAAAGGAACAGCGTAGAAACCGCTATGAATGTTGCTCGCGAAGCGAGACAGATACTTGGCGGCATGGGAATCACCGGGGAATACCCGGTTATGAGGCATATGATGAACCTTGAATCCGTAGTTACCTATGAAGGGACCCATGATATCCACCTTCTTATAACAGGAATGGACGTAACGGGAATCAGTTCGTTTGAGTAAAATAGGAATGAGCAAGGAACAAAGAGCAATCATCGTAATTAGTACATTCTGCCTTTATTCTTTTTGTTCCTTGCTCATTAATCTGCAGAATATTCCGACCTGACAATATCCCTAAGATTATACCCAGAAGCCATAACCTGGCCGTATGCACCAGCGGTTCGGATTGCTATCAGATCGCCGCGTTTTGAGAGCGGAAGCTCAACTTCCTTACCCAGCCAGTCGGTACTTTCGCAAATAGGACCGACCACATCGTATTTAACCTGCTCCTGGTTAAAGTCTGCACTGATATTTTCAATTTTATGATATGCCTGATACAATGCAGGACGCATTAATTCAGTCATGCCGGCATCCAATACCAGAAAGTTCTTCTTTAAACCATTTTTAACATACAATATTCTGCTGATCAGACTTCCACTTTGGGCGACCAGAGCTCTTCCAAGTTCAAAATGCACCTCCTGCCCTGCCCTGCGTTCAAGGAATTTATCAAAAACTTGAAAATAACTTTCAAAGTCATTGATAGCGGCTTCATCCGGCTTGTGATAATCAACTCCAAACCCCCCTCCAACATTAAGAATCTCCAGCGGAAAGCCATGTTCTTCAAACCAGCTGCTCAACTCGTTAACCTTGACACAAAGGCTTTTAAAGATGTCAAGATTCGTTATCTGTGATCCGATGTGAAAATGAATGCCGATCAATTTTAAGTTATTGCACTTTCTTAATTCTTCAATACAAGCCTTCAACTCCCATTGATTTATTCCAAATTTATTCTCTTCTAATCCGGTAGTGATATAATGATGGGTATGGGCGTCTACATTTGGGTTGATCCGGATGGCTACACTGGTTTTCTTACCGAGCCTTCCAGCCAAATCGTTGATGATCCCCAACTCCTGAACAGATTCTACATTAAAGCAATAAATGTTATGATTCAAGGCCTCAACGATCTCCTTATTTGATTTTCCAACTCCAGCAAAAACCACTTTTGAAGGCTCAAAACCAATCTCGATAGCTTTTTTAACTTCATTACCACTTACGCAATCGGCACCGAAACCCATCTGCTGAATCGCCTGCAACAAACGTTCGTTGAAGTTTGCTTTGAAAGCATAATGAACATGAAAATCAAATTTATCTGATGCAGCTTTACACGATTCCAAAGTCCGATTCAAAAGACCCATATCATAATAATAAAAGGGGGTTTCTAAGCTTTTGAATTTTGTCAATGTATTGTGATCGAACATATGTGATTTCATTAATTTTTTAAAGACTATGAAGTTTACCGCCTGATGTTAGCGCAGAAATTTAAGAAAGCTTTATTTGAAAGGAATCAAATTGAATTATTCAAATAGACGGTTGTGTAATGACCTTAGAGCTTCAACCTTAAATTTATCGTCAAGCAATAAAGAAATGTTGTAGCTGCTGCCGCCGTAAGATATCATCCGGATTGGAATATGTTTCAGGGCTTCCAAAACACGTGCAGCATAGCCGTGCTTGTCTGCACCAAAATCACCCACAACACAGACTATTGTCTGATTTCTATCCAACTCAACCGTCCCGAAATTATTCAACTCCATAATAATATCATCCAAATGACGGGTATCATCAATTGTTACTGAAACTGCTACCTCTGAAGTCGTGATCATATCAATCGGCGTTTTATATCGCTCAAAAACTTCAAAAACCCGGCGTAAAAATCCGTAGGCCAGCAGCATACGACTGGATTGGATCTTAATTGCTGTTATCCCATCCTTGGCGGCGATAGATTTGATCTTACCACGTTCACTTTCATTTGTAATTAAAGTGCCCGCAGCCTGGGGTTCCATTGTATTTAGCAAGCGTACCGGAACCTTATATTTTTGCGCCGGGAAAACACTTTGCGGGTGAAGGATCTTCGCTCCGAAATAAGCTAGTTCAGCGGCCTCATCAAATGATAACTGCGCGATAGGCTTGGTCCCCTTAACTACTCTCGGGTCATTATTATGCATCCCGTCAATATCAGTCCAGATCTGAACTTCTTCAGCGCGGATCGCAGCGCCGATAAGAGACGCCGTATAATCACTCCCGCCACGGCGCAAATTATCTACTTCGCCGAAAGAATTCCGGCAAATATACCCTTGCGTAATAAACAAGGTGTCTGACGGATTCTGATCTATCAAAGGTTGAAGATGTTCAGTTATGAAGTCAATGATCGGTTCGTTATCTTCATCGATCTTCATGAAATCCAATGCCGGAAGCAATCTTGATTTCACTCCGATTTCAGTAAGATAAATATGGTATAAGGTAGTTGATATCAACTCGCCTTGTGCCAGGATAACTTTCTCTTCGCTTGTCGTAAAGTGCTCATTTGCAAAAGAGGATATCAGGTTAAAATGATAGTCGATCAGGTCTTTCCCATTTTCGTATCCTTCTTCTGAAGCATAAAGTTGTTTTATAAAGATTTTATATTTAGCCTTAAGGATAGCAGTAAGATCGGAAGCTTTTTGCTTCTCACCTGCAAGATATGCCTCTGCGATTTCCAGCAAACTGTTGGTGGTTCCTGAAATCGCAGAAAGTACAACGATCTGCCGGTTCCCCAGCTGAATAATATCTAATAATTTTTTAATTCGATCAGGGCTCCCGACCGATGTTCCTCCGAACTTCAGTACCTTCATTTAATGTTCAATTTTAGATTGCAGCAAATGATTTTTATACTTGTGCAATGCGTTGCTAAAAATAGAAAAAACCATCTTATATTCCATGCCGAAGGAAATTAATCGGCAACATTTAGACGTGTTTAGGGTTGTGTACCTAATAAACCGATAATCAAATTATATTTAATCCTATGCAAAACTTAGAACCTACCGTATCAAATAAAATCAATCAATGGCTTGAAGGAAGCTATGATGAGGGAACTAGGAATGAAATTAAAGCTTTATTGGACGGAGAATCCTACACGGAGCTCACCGATTCTTTCTATCGTGATCTCGAATTTGGTACCGGGGGGCTTCGTGGGATTATGGGTCCGGGAACAAACCGCATCAATAAGTACACTATAGGAACCGCCACACAAGGGCTTAGCAATTATCTCCTAAAAAAATATCCCGGTGAAAAAATCAAAGTTGCAGTTGCTCACGACAGCAGAAATAAATCTGATTTTTTTGCTAAAATCACCGCTGAGGTCTTTTCCGCCAACGGGATTCACGTATATTTTTTCAAAGAGCTGCGACCAACACCGGAACTTTCATTTGCAATAAGGCACCTGGGATGTCGTGGTGGAGTTATGATAACTGCCTCTCATAATCCTAAGGAGTATAACGGATACAAAGCCTATGGAGCTGATGGCGGACAATTTACAGCTCCGGACGACGGGATGGTTATGGACGAAGTTGCAGGCGTTGTGGGTGTAGATGACGTTAAATTTGAACGGGTAGAGGCTAACATTGAGATGATTGGGGAAGAAATAGATTCATTATACCTGGATAAAATCACAGAGCTTTCTGTTTCAACAGAAGCAATACAAAGACAAAAAGATCTGAAGATAGTGTATTCCCCTATTCACGGTACCGGAATAACCCTTGTACCTGACGCTTTAAAAAGCTTTGGATTTACCAACGTGACCATTGTTGCTGAACAGGCCACTCCTGATGGTAATTTCCCAACTGTGATCTATCCTAATCCGGAAGAAAAGGAAGCTCTGACCCTTGCTTTGGCCAAAGCATCCGAAATTGATGCCGATCTGGTCCTTGCTACAGATCCAGATGCTGATCGTGTAGGAATTGCCGTCAAAAATGATGACGGTGATTTTATTTTGCTTAATGGAAATCAAACCGGAAGCCTGCTGATCAGTTACATGCTGAGTGTTTGGGAAGAAAAGGGAAAGCTAACTGGCAATGAATATATCGTGTCTACAATTGTCACAACTAAGCTGATCATTGATATCGCAAAAGATAAAAATGTTTCTTTCTACGAAACCCTGACCGGTTTTAAATGGATCGGGGCTATAATAACGGAATTGCAGGGTAAAAAAACATTCATTGCCGGAGGGGAGGAAAGCTACGGATATTTGGTGGGCGAGCTGGTGAGGGACAAAGATGCTGTGATTTCCTGTGCTTTTATTGCTGAAATGACGGCTTACTACAAAGACCAGGGCAGCAGTTTGTACCGGGCTATGCTTGCAATGTATCAGAAATATGGTTTTTATAAAGAAAAACTTGTATCTATTACTAAAAAAGGGAAAACTGGCGCAGAAGAAATAAAAGCGGTGATGGAACGCTTCAGGACAAATACCCCGGCCTCGTTAGGCGGTTCAAAGGTTGTTACATTAAAAGATTACGAACTGGGCAAAGAAACCGATATGATATCAGGAAATTCTAAAAAACTAGATTATCCGATCTCCGATGTCCTGCAGTTCATCACCGAAGACGGGTGTATCATATCGGCAAGGCCATCAGGAACTGAGCCTAAGATCAAATTTTATTGCAGCGTAAAAACTGATCTTCCCCATATAAATGAATATGCCAGCAAAGATAAAGAGCAGGATCAGAAAATTGATAAGATCATGGCAGATCTGGATGTCTGATGCATGGTACACCTGCTCAGGAATAAAACAGGCTATAATTTACACTATGAAAAATTTGTACTTAATTGCTGTTATATCCTGCGTTTTCCAGGCCTGTTCAAATGGACCTGATCAGAAACTCCCCATTTTAGGTGATCGTGAACCCGTGGAACGCACAGTTGATGGAAAAACCGTTGTTGATACAGTTTATCATACAATTCCACCTTTCTCTTACCTTAACCAGGACAGCGTAGTGGTAACAGAAAAGGATTTTGATAACAAGATTTATATAGCCGATTTCTTTTTCACCTCTTGCAACACCATTTGCCCGATGATGCATAGGAACATGCTGGAGGTCTATAATAGATTTAAGGATGAACCAAGGGTAAAGATATTGTCCCATACGATTGATATTAAATATGATTTGCCTTCCCGGTTAAAAACTTATGCAGACAAGCTGGGTGTAGAAAGTGATCGGTGGGTTTTTGTTCATGGAAGCAGGGATTCCATTTTCGAAGTGTCTGCTAAAAATTATTTGGTTGCTGCATACGAAGATAATACAGACCCCCAGGGCCTGGTTCATCAGGGCTGGTTTATTCTGGTGGATACGAAAAAGCAGCTTCGCGGCGCTTATGATGGTACTAAAGAAGGCCAGGTGAACCAGATGATGGCCGACATGGAAAAGCTTCTTGACGAAGAAATCCTGAATGAGAAATAAGGTTATTTTTCTATTATTATTTTATACTGCAGCAGTGTTCCAGTTGCAAGCTTGCGATAGCGATGCGGATATAAATTATAAGCGGAACTATGTTAATGGAAAGGGACTATATGAAAAGTATTGCCAGAATTGCCATGGAGCAGATGGAACGGGTCTTGCCCGACTGTACCCGCCTCTCACCGACACGACATACCTGATAGAAAACAAAGCCCTGCTACCCTGTATCATAAAAAATGGGCAGAATAAAGAGATCATTGTGCACAGAGAAACCTACGACGGTGAGATGCCCGGGAATGGTAATCTGGCAGATATCGAGATTGCCCAAATAATAGTCTATATCACTAATTCGTTTGGTAATAATCAGGGATCGTATGCCGCTGCACAAGTTACATCAGCTCTGAAAGATTGCGATTGACTACATTCTATGGTGGGCATCCTGGCCTTGGTTCCTGGTTCAATAATCGAATTTATACAGACTCAAGTAGTGGTTGTGGATAAGAGAACGATTTGTATTTTTGCAATTCAAGAAAAAACATGGCGAAGCGCACACGGATTAAGGATTTACTAAATACAACTGAATTTGGACAGCAGGTAACTGTTATGGGATGGGTCAAAACATTCAGGAATAACCAGTTTATATCCATCAATGATGGATCCAGTATCCATAACATCCAGGCTGTGGTAGATTTTAATTCTACGGATGAAAGTCTGCTAAAACGCTTAACTACTGGAGCATCAGTATCCATAACTGGAGTAATTATCGAGTCTCAGGGCAAAGGTCAGCGTGTAGAAATAAAAGTGAGCGATCTTAGTATCCTGGGAGATAGCGATGCTGAAAAATTTCCCTTACAGCCTAAAAAGCATAGTCTAGAATTTTTACGTGAGAATGCCCACCTTCGATTTCGCACCAATACCTTTAATGCGGTTTTTAAAGTAAGACATGCCCTGGCTTATGCAGTGCATAAATTCTTTAACGATAAAGGATTTCTGTACCTGCACACTCCTATTATAACTGCTTCAGATGCTGAAGGAGCGGGAGAAATGTTCAGGGTTTCTACAATCGATCCCGATAACATTCCGCGCAACGACGATGGCACGGTAAACTATAAAGAAGATTTTTTTGGAAAAGCAACCAACCTTACCGTATCAGGCCAGTTAGAAGGTGAGCTTGCGGCATTGGCTTTTGGTGATATCTATACATTCGGACCTACATTCAGGGCTGAAAATTCCAATACAACTCGCCATTTAGCAGAATTCTGGATGATTGAGCCTGAAATGGCTTTCTACGACCTGAACGATAATATGGGTCTGGCTGAGGAACTACTTAAATACCTTATTAGAAATGCTATCGTCAACTGTCCCGATGAACTAGAATTCCTTAAATCCCGCTTACTTGAAGAGGAAAAACAAAAACCTCAGAATGAGAGATCAGATCTTGATCTGCTTGAAAAACTGAACTTTTGCCTGGAGAATAGCTTTGAGCGCTTAACCTATACTGAAGCCATCGATATTCTGAGAAACTCGAAACCAAACCAAAAGAAGCAATTTAAGTATCTAATAGAGGACTGGGGAGCTGACCTGCAATCCGAGCATGAAAGATACCTGGTGGAGAAACACTTCAAAAAACCTGTTATTCTTACTGACTACCCTGCAGAGATCAAATCCTTTTACATGCGTTTGAATGAGTCTGATGCTGAAGGAAGAACAACTGTAAGAGCAATGGATATCCTTTTCCCTGGCATTGGAGAAATCGTTGGCGGATCACAACGTGAGGAACGGTTGGAAAATCTTGAGGCAAGAATGACAGAGATGAATATTCCAAGGGATGAAATGTCCTGGTATCTGGATACCCGCCGTTTCGGTTCAGCGCCTCATTCAGGTTTCGGTCTGGGATTTGAACGTTTGGTGCTCTTTGTAACGGGCATGAGTAATATCAGAGATGTAATTCCATTTCCAAGAACGCCGAAGAATGCTGAATTTTAGTTTTGATTAAGGATGTATCAATTTTTTGATTAAATTGACTTCAAATTTACTCAAAGAGTGCCGGATATTCCTGCTCCACCTTTGAAATTTTTCACTTAGAACTTAAAACAAAATACATGAAACCATCAGCACCGAACAAAATTCTCTGGGCAATTGCACTTATCGTTGGAATACTTGGCATTATCGGTCACTTTGTGTCCGTTGACTTTCTGACGCCGAATAGTTTTATTCTAGTTCTTGTAGGGTTTGTTTTATTGGCTATTGGTACTTCGTTTAAGGGGACTTGATTGAGTGCAGATTTAGGCATTAGGAAAACGCTAATGCCTGAATTCGGTCCGATCTAATAAAAAACTTTTAGCAGAGTCTTTATACTTACCGCCTCTTTCGCGTTCGGTGTACAGCCGTAGCTATCGGCTTCACCATACTTGCGGCACCATTGGGGAATTGAACCCTAACTGTAATGCACCAGCCTTATTAGCCTGCCGGCAGGCAGGCTTTCACTTTCCGCTTTTAGCTCCCCAACCAGCGATCAGTCAATGAATCTCGCGACTTTATAAACTGACCGCGTTAGCCTTCGTTTCCGGTATACCCCATCCCCTTCCCGACTACCAAGCACATTCGTATTGCCTTCTACTGTTACTACCCAGGGTTCATTCCACTCGTCAACGAAACCGACGTGGGCAATGCGGCCTTTTTCGGGAAAGTAAAGGGCGAAGATGTCTGCGGTGGTTGGGGTTGCCAGTCCCTCCTTCGCGGAAGCTCCGGCGGGCGCGTGTCGGTTATCGGTTGCCAGTTGTCTGGTACCTGTTGCCAGTTGTCTGGTACCTGTTGCCAGTTGCCTGTTACCTGTTGCCGGGCTGGGCGGTAATAAGGCTCCAGGCTTCTCCGACCAGCCGCTTTCTGCTTTGAGCTTTAAGCTTTCCGCCTTCTCCCAAATCACATAATCACCCCCAAACAAATCCGGCGACCACCCACTTCGAGGGTTGGGTATTCCCGCCTCCCCAAATACCCAGCACACAAACGCTGCACACCATGGGTTCCCCTTCGCTAGATTGACGTATCGCAGATATTTCTCTATTTCAGTACCGCTATTCACCCCTTTCTCCCTGACACCCAGTTGGGTGTTGTAGACGCTCCTCACCTTGCTTACCTGCCGGGAGTATTTTACTAAAGGAGCCGGATCGCCAGTTTGCGCAGATAGAGTCTGCCCGCTAAGCCCCAGCGCCATCAGCACCAGATGAAATATGATCATACAGACCGCAATCACTTTTGCCAGTCTGTCGACTGCAATTGAATTATTCTTCAGATTTGCCATCGTGTTCTGTATTAGAGATTAAAACTTTGCCCATGTACGAACTGTTAGAATTGTGCCGGCCATCCGCCGAGCGGTAAGCAAGCCAAACGTGTACCTCCTTGCCTGTAAATTCTACAGGCACATCGATGGTGCAAAACCCATCGGCACGTGTGATGCCCAGGTTCTGTTCACCCCAGAACTCATGTTTTGCCGGACAATAGATCATCCCCATGAGTTCGTCACTTTGATTACTGTTGCTTTGCGTGCAGCTTGACCAACTAAAGCTCAGCTTGCCTGACCCGTAATTCTGATACATCGTACCGCAGGGTGATGCTAAGCTTCCGTCCAATATGCTGACCTTCGAATAATCAAGGTTCACATCCGGAAATTCACCCGTCAGCGCATTAGCCAGGTTTTCGACAGCGGCTTTCCCCGCTTTAACTTTCCGCTTTTTAACATACTGGTAGCAGGCATTAATGAGGTAAAATACGATCTCGAAGAAATCGATTATCTTCCTCAGTTTATCGCGCTGATCCAGCTGCAGCATTGTTGCTCTGGTATAAGAGCCCCGATCCAGCAGCTTTAGAAAGCCGATGTCTCTTTTTGTCAGGGCTGCTCCCCCGTTCATAATTGATCTTTTCATGATTTTCTGTTTTGAGATTAAATTAATTGCGCCAAAACTGCGATGAAGGCGTACAACAAGGCCAGATAAAAGCCCAGGTATACCAACACCTTCTGTCTGCCCGGCAATCTTTTAAAAGCGCCCCCAAACTGATCGCGTGAAAATATGGCGAAAGCCGGCCAGATTGCTTTAATCACCCACCAGGTGGTTGCCTGGAAGAATAGCACTGCGGCGATCGACAAAAGAATCCCGCTCAGCACACCCGGATCGATAGCGGCCGCCGATGTGTCGACCAGCCTGATGATGTAGGGAAAAAGAATAAAAGAAAGCGCACTTATGATCAACCCTTTGAACTCTAAGTTCAGGGGGATCCGGCGGAAGTGGTTTAATGTTTGAATAAGTTCCATTTTTTTGAGTTTTAAGTTGTAAGTACTAAGTTTTAAGTAGCGGCGGCACGTAGACCGCCGCTCTTCAATTAAACCAGAATTTTCTCCAACACCGTTTTGTTCCCCGGAAGGTCCATAGCAGTAATGGTGAGTTTACTTCCTGTCACCTCGCTATTCGCTGCGGTAAAGGTGTAAGCCCAATCCAAACCATTTGGCGTCTGCACGGCTTCGCCTTGCTCAATAAGAGTTCCGTCAGCTGAAGCTACCTTCACGTGTACACTTTGCACACGGAAGTCGTCTAATACGCTAACCTCAATCGTTTCACCAACCACACCTGTGTATCCGTCCAGCACGATGTCCTGGTAAATTTCAGGTGCTTTCTGGTAGTCAGAAAATGCCATGTTATAAGCCGACTGACCCAGCTTTGCGGTAAGTTGATACTCGGCCTTCAGCATTGTATTCTCCATGGCGGAGGCTGCATAGTGCGACGAGCGTTTAAAACGTTCCCGGATAGCCAGCGCACTTGCTGTTGGTGCTTTCGAAGAAGGTCTCGGTTTGCCGCATACAATTGTCTTGTTTGCCCGTTGACGGAAAACAATCATGTCCCCAACCAGCCCGCTCAGGCCGTGAGTTAATACATTGAATTTTGATCTTGCCATTGTGTTAAATTTTAAAATGTTTATAAATCAGCGCCCTTGTTATACCGGTATGTGGTGCTTGAGATCAAACTTAGAGTGGCTCGTCAAGTCCGCCAAAATTTGTCCGTAACTGTCCGCGAAAGTCCGCGAAAGTCCGTCTGCGTAGCATATAACCGCAGAAATTGGTGTGATGGCCGCAAAACAGCATATTCCTGCATGTACTCCGGTGGCTTTATCTATGTTTTGACATTGTGCTTAGGTAGTATTAAAGCAGTGCTTAGGATAAAGGATGGAAAATGTAGGAAATGGTGCGGTTTTTCCGCAGGTTTTCCGAAACAAATCGGTAATTACCCGGTAAGTACGCCGTATGAATCTTAAGTAAAAACATTAGAGTTGAGGGTGGATTAGCTAACTATTTCAGAAACTCATTCCTCAACGGCAATATATCCTTCCGCCAGTAATAATAAATGCGCCCTACAAGGAAACCCTTGAACCTCCCATCCTTCCGGCGCCGGGCAATTGTCTTGGAACTGATCTTAAACGTAGCCATGATCACCTGGTCATTCCAAAGCTCAAAATCATAATCACCGAGCGCCGGAGTCTTTTTCCTGGTAGAAGCAACCCCGCTTTCAACCGTCCCTAAGAACTGCTGAAGAAACTGGATTGCCTCTTTGGCTTCTTGTATAGTATTCTGTTTTTCCACTGGCGTGTTCGCTGAAACAAAATTGCAGGAGTTTCAAGAAAATAACGAGGAAATCTGTCCCTCTTTGCGGGACAAGCTGTCCCTCTTTTGGGACAAGAAACATTGCATGCATCCTCCCGGAGGAATATTATTGGTTTATAAGCTCAGTATTTTTATTTTCAAAACCATTCCTTAAATTTATTGAGCTCTTGTATTGATTAATTAATTGACCTGCCTATGGAAAATTTTAATTTAGCTGCAACACTTAAGGCGTACCGCGAGGAGAAAGGCTATAGTATCAGAGAGATGGCCGACATACTGCACATGTCGAAGTCGGCGTATGACCGCCTGGAAAAAGGTTTAACCCAACCAACCTACGAGCAGATTCAAAGAATCTTAGAATTATCGCAGATAAAACCTGATACCTTCAGAGAGATAGATACCAAAGGAAAACCAGTTGGAACAATCGCATACCTAATGCGCGGTTTGCTATTCGGGTCAATTTCAGCGAAAGTCGCGTTAAATTGCTTTAGAGATATCGCAGAAGCATTAAAATGCCAGCCTTTGATTGAATGGGCAAAGCGCGAAACAGAAGGTTATTTCACAGACAAGGACCAGATCCCTGACTACAGGCTGTTTGTATTAAGTTATGACATTGAATATGAGCAAGATGGTAAGAAATATTTCATGTCCCTTCCCTCTGATTTTCTGACTTCCCCTGAAGATTCTTTCTGCACTCGCTGGCCACATCCCATCAATGAGGCAGATGAAATATGTGCTTCCGGCGGAAAACTTGTCGTCCTCACGGGTACCGTCCCATGTTCCCTGGAAGTCCAGTTGCAAAAAGTTTACGGCCCGGACCTTCATCTAATAAGGTCTGCAGGGTGCGTTTCAGCTCAACTTCTCCAAAAGATATCGTTGGCTGTTCAGGAAATTATGCTCCGCTTTCTATTATATCTTGAAACAGAGTTTGGACCGGGTGCGGACATTGGTGATTTAAGTACTCACAGATACCGGTTAGGTATCCTGTTCCAAAATATGCTCGACACTGTTGGATTCGCTGGCCATCTGGATCTGCCGATGAAGCCTAAAACACAGGAAGAAGTCATTCTTATTAAAGGCGATGAGGACAGGTTTCTCGACTGGCTTGATCAGCACGACATTAGCATCTATGAGCAGGACGAGTTTTTCGTATTGCGCGAGGCCGTTGAAGAGGTGCCTGCCCCCGAAGGTATGGTGCCCCCGGAAATGTGTGACTGGGCGAAAAAAGTCACATCTTCAAATTGGCAGTTTAGGCAGGATGATAAGAAATTGATCAATGGGCTGAAGGTGCTTTATGGTGTGGAGGAGTGATCGAACTGTTTAAACGAGTCCGTTGTGACCTCACTCCCATATTTCACAGCAAAATTGCAATAAAGGGAGCCTTATCTTCCATGAGCCGATTATTCCACTCTAATCGGCTCATATTTTTCGTATATTTGAGCCGATTAAGATTTATATTCGGCTCATGATTTACAACTGGCAACAAGAAAACTGGCCTGATTTCGATTATGATCTTAAAAAGGTCGAGGAAAAGCTCTATCGGTTTTCAGAAAAAATCGGGGTTGTAAGTGGTGCATTAAAGTCATTGCCGGAAGATACCCAGCTATCAGCCATTATAGACACCATGGTTGCTGAAGCTATCAAAACATCGGAAATAGAAGGCGAATATTTGAGCCGGAACGATGTGATGTCTTCCATCCGGAACAATCTGGGGTTGAATGAAGTACCGGATGTCATAAAAGACAAAAAGGCAAAAGGAATCGGACAGTTAATGGTCGATGTACGGAATACATATGCCTCTCCCCTGACGCGGGAAACATTATACTCATGGCACAACATGCTACTAGGGCCAGATAGCAGGATCAAGGCTGGCCAATGGAGAAGTTCTACCGAACCTATGCAGGTGGTTTCAGGAATATATGGGAAGGAAAAGATCCATTTTGAAGCGCCTCCTTCTGATCGCATTCCCGAACAAATGGAACAATTTATTACCTGGTTTAATGAAACAGCACCGGGAGGGAAAACACCAATTATCCAGGCCCCGGTACGGTCGGCTATCGCTCACCTGTATTTCGAAACGATCCACCCCTTCGAGGATGGTAACGGCCGGATAGGGCGGGCGATTGCTGAAAAAGTATTATCCCAGGGAATAGGCAGGCCAGTTCTGCTCGCTCTTTCTAAAACGATCGAAGCGAATAAAGCCGCGTATTATGAAGCACTAAAAATTGCCCAGCAATCAAACGAGATCACCCCGTGGATCGTCTGGTTCGTAGATACCGTTATAGCCGCGCAAACTGACGCGGAACAGCTGATTGATTTTGCATTGAAAAAGGCAAAGTTCTTTGACCGGTTCAGGAACCAGCTTTCCGAACGGCAGCTTAAAGTGATCAAAAGAATACTTGAAGAGGGACCAGAAGGTTTTAAGGGCGGAATGAATGCCCGGAAATATCTCTCAATAGCACAAGTGTCAAAGGCAACCGCGACCAGGGATTTGCAGGAGCTTATGACTTTGGGTGTTTTGACGTTTCTTGAAAACTCGAGGGGCAGAAGTACTTCGTACGAGATCAAGCTATAAGGCTAAGCACGGAGATGACCTACCATCCGCCTGAGATCTCCACATTTTATTTTTCTTGCACTGTGCATGTCCCCCGCTGGGGTTGGGGGTGGATTATAGACATAAAAAGCTTGCTTTACCCAATAGAATGAATTTATTACCCCTTCCTATTCCAACGGGGCCACTTCCCGTAAACGGATTTATATCGGGCCAGCAATGACTTTTCCAACTTTGCCGGACAATCAGAGCACCCCGCACTGTGAGTTGCATACCAGTAAACATCCAGCGCCTCGATGTTTTCAATTAGCATTTGGGTGGGCCAGGATATCCTTCTTGGAGTCTTCCCAAACTGATGCCCATTTATAAGCCTGTCTTTAAGTCCGCCGAGACCCGCCTTTCTCACAAATATAGATCCATCGGGATTCTCTTTACCTGAACAACCGATGTAGATCAACTCAACCCGACCGCCCGCTAGAGAATAAACCAGATATACACCACTCCGATCCGCTGGTGCATTACAAACCTCCCGAAGGCTTTGGCTTGGGTTGAAAAAGAAATGGTCGTTTTGCTTATATTTTTCTAAGTCGTCAAACATTTTTGGAAATATATAGAAGGTTTTTGATCGGGTTACTACGCGGTAAGTTAAAGTGGAGAAATATTGATTAAAAAAAACTGTAAAAATCCAATGAATTTGAGAATTTTCACCCGAACTCTCCAAGGGCTGATAAATAAAGCTCCCCTTTCATCAAGAGGAGCAGTCATACAAATTCCATAAATTTAAACAGTTATTTTAATTATTTACTCTTCTTAACCGTTTCTTTTACCGTAGTCTTGGGATGCTTATCTGCATACTTTTTAGTAACGAACTCGCCCGAACCTGCATCATGAACTGAAGTTTTCTTAGCCATTTTTAATACCTCCTTTCTTTAATTTTTCTTATTAAGCATTATCCTCAATTGGGGCGCCTGGTGCATCACGCTTCACAGCGCTGATGCCGTTCTCCCTTCCTGCCGAACCGGTATAGTTCTCACTTCTGCCTATTATTTCCCCGTTAGGAGATTTTAGATTAAAAGTGTAGTTATACAAACTATCTTTTCTGTCATATCGACCATCGAACGGAGCGTTAGCTTTAACAGACGCTATGCCATCCAAACAAGACTGTTTAGTGGTATAGCCTTCACCGCTTAGGATTTTTTCACCATTTGCTGCTTTTAAGTGGTAGTAAAACTGGTTGTTAGTGCCCTTGAACACTGAGAATTTCGGGTTATTCATGATTTATGATTTAGTTTATAATCCAAAGGTGCAAAACATGTATGCAGTGTACCTGCACAGAAAATTATATCTTTAAATATTCTAAAAATCGATGGCAACAAATAAACATGCAATTATCAGATACCAAACACTGGATAAGTGCTTCAGAAATCCGGGAAGAAAGTATTTTATTGATGATTTGATAGCGGAATGCAATAAAGCGATTCACGAATTTTCAGGAAACCCGGAAGGGATAAAGCGTCGTCAGATTTATGACGACCTCATTTTTATGGAAAGTGAACAGGGTTGGTCAGTTCCATTAAAAAGAGTTAAGGATGGCAAAAAAGTGTATTTAAGGTACGATGACACTAACTTCTCCATCAACAATAGTCCCTTAAACTCAGCCGAAGAGAATCAGTTAAAGGAAGCGCTACTCACCCTTTCGCGCCTAAAGGGAATGCCACACTTTAGCTGGGTCGATGAAATCACAACGAGGATTAACGCAAGTTTAAACCTGGCAAACCAAAGTTCAAAGGTTATAGAATTTGATCAAAACCAATATCTAAAGGGTGTCGAATTTATCAATCCCTTTTATCAGGCCATTATTAACAAAAAAGCACTTAAAGTAACTTATCAGAGTTTTAAGCAAGAAGAGATTCAACAGTTTGTGATTCACCCTTACTTTTTAAAGCAATACAATAACAGATGGTTTCTTTTTGGCTTAAATGACGAATATCAAAACATCTCGAATTTAGCATTAGATAGAGTCGTAGGGATTGAAGAGAGCAATTTCCTGTTCCAGGCTCAAACTACGATCGATTTCGAAGAATATTTTGAAGATATGATTGGGGTTACCTTCCCACAAGGGGCAGCATCGACTAAAATTCTATTAAAAATCAATTCTAGTTCCTGGCCTTACATCAAAACAAAACCACTGCATGGATCGCAAAAAATTAAAGAGGTAAATGATCTATACGTTATAATTGAATTGAACCTCATCATCAATTATGAATTAATTTCTCTGCTCTTTTCTTACGCTGAAAATATTACCGTATTGGAACCTATTGAGCTGGTAGAACAGATAAAAAACAAGGCAGAGAACTTAATTAGAAATTATTTATAATGTATGCACTTGTACTGCACAGATGAATTCCAATTTTGATAATCAATTTTATAGGGTATGAATTTAGCTATGTATATCCGCCATATTTTGTCATCTTAATCATACCTCTATGGGATTTTTTACAACCATTTTGTCCAATCGCCAGTTTCCAAAGCATGATGGGCGGCCTTTATGGAATTATAACCTTTCTGATTTTGAATTTACACAGTTGCAACAAGAATTGACTTGTGTTCAGTTTTATTATCTAGATCCTAGGGATGTCGCTTCGTATTTCGCCGAATGGTGGAAAAGAAGTTATTGTGGAGGCTCTCCGAGGATACAAGACGTATTTAATTCTCTTGGAAGACTCGAAACCGATGAATTCAACGCGCAATCTTTCTATGAAGCGGCCCGAAATGGTGCGCAAATGATAGGTGTTGAATGGATAAAGAAGCAAAATACCCTATATTTTAGGACCATGTTGTTACAAGGAGGTATTCCTATCAAACACATCTCAGAAAACAAAAGTTATTATCAAAATTTCTTGCTTGGCTTACTAGATTTACGACCGACCACGGTTGAGGATATTGTTTTGCAGTATGAATTAACTAAGCTATTGCCAGTTTCAAGTCGTAATGAAACTATCTATGAAAATTGCCTTGCTATTATTTCTTCGATATTAAATGATGAAGATACATATACCTCTCTTTTTGAAAGCCATGACACGCTTAAAGAAATACAGAATGCGCTTATTATTCGTAAGCATCAACTTAGTACGGGTGCCAGAATAGTTCGCCCAAAAATATTTTGGGTAATGACTTTAGAAGATACTGAGGCTAAGATTCATCTGCGGATGAATTTTAGCACTTTTTATACTGCGTCTTCTTTGTCAGAGATACTCCACCTTTCGGAACCAGCATCAGAAAGAACCTACCATCTCTATCTTGATGAACGGCTTATTTGCTCTTTTAGAAAAACTCTCAGCGGTGATTATAAAAGAGAATGGGAAAACCAAAAATTTTTCCGATGGAAATCAGACCAGCTTTCACCACAATTCTATTGTGTATGTAGTAACGATCGATGGGAAGTAAATGATTTAATCTCTATCCAGCCCACTATCGTTGCACCGACACTTTGGATTGCTTTAAGCGATAAGGAATGGCGATTAGTTAAAGGAAATGCTATCAAAAGTGCAAATGCTCTTTTGTTACTACCTAGAGATTGGAAACACTCATCAGAAGCCTCTGACACGCTAATTATTGATGGTAATTCTCTTATTGCGGTTAAAATTGAAGATCAAATTTCTGTTAACAAAGGTGATTTGGTTTATAATTTTTATTCCAACGTAGATTCTTTTGAGTGGAATATTAGAACAGAAAAGCCATCGTGGATGCGGAAAGCTGAGGTAGTTGTCGTGGCTCGAACCCTTAAATTGTATGTTTACGATCACGAGGGGAAAATTCAAAATAAAAATAATTATAAAGTCTATTTTAAAAGCGCCGGTTTTATGGGTTTATGGCAACTCTCGGATGGTCAGAACCCATTGCCATTGGGTTTGATAGATTTAAAAATTGAGTGCAAGGGAGTGGTAGCTTATGATACAGCTTACAATATTGGCAACTTAAAATTAGAAATAATTCAACAAAAATTTAATAGCGCTACATTAAAATGGAGTAACCCCAATTCATTCACTATATCGGTTGATGAGACACAAAAAATCTCTGCTTCCTCTGATAATGACTGCCTTAATTTGCAACTAAATACATCCCAACCTTCAATTCCCACAGCTGTGACCTTTAGATTAAAGTTGAAGAACCAAAAGACTCTCTATTTTGATATAAAAACACCGTTTTCAGGGATCGGATTAATTGACAAAGATGGTACCAAGTTAAATAAGGATACAGTCTTGTCTCTCAATAACCTCCATGGAATCCGAATCCTTACAACACACACAGGTGAGACAATAATTAGATTTTGGAATATACTAAGAGAAGAAGTGAGAATATCTAAAAATGTTCCCTTTTCATATGAGCCTCTTATAACTTTCAAAGATGAAATAATTCGACTATTTTATTTGGCAGATGCGATGCGACATGACAACTTGGTCATGGTTGAAATAAAAAATGGAAGCTCAAGGGAAATTTACTCTGTAAAAGGATTTACACATCAAATTGATGATATCAGTACTCAACTTGACAGAAAAGTAAAGATATCTGAGACCAGCCAACCGCTACAATTATTTGCAATACCGTTAAATTGCATACCTGAGGATATAAGTTTATCTAGTATGCAAATTGATGATGATAGCTATCATCATTTACCAGAAAGTGTTGGAGATGGCCAATTTATTATAATATCTGATAATTCTGAAGGCAGGCAGATGCAACCACGGTTTATCAATACTATGCTAACTTTTGAAGGTATAAGCTCTTCAGAACGGGTAAAAAACTATCATGATTTATTACTTGAGTCCGACTTATCGGCAGCGCCTTGGAGGGAGATGCAAGCTTACTACAATATTTGTCTTCAACAAGAACTTCCGTTTTCAACTTTCGATCAAATTCGTGCTATAAGCCGTTGTAAAAAGCTCGCTGCGAAAGCATTCTTTTTCTTGGGAATCGGCCAAAAAAATACTGATGAATTTATTCAACGACAAGTAAATGCTTTAGAACAGGATTTAGGGTTTTGTTTTCACTGGATTGGAAGAGAAGAATGGGGAAGTGCAATAGAAGACGGTGTTAAGTGGATTGGGGTGGACTATCATTTAAGGATTGTAGAGTTGATGAATATATATTTCCAAGAGTCTAACCTAAAAGAATTGGCAAGGTATGTAGCGTGCGGGGAGATGGAAAAAGCAATACGAGTTAGCAATCCAATAATCATGGAAGCAAGAAGCAGGTTGGGTTCGCGTGTATTAAATGAGCTGCCTTTTCATGCCCCTCACACAACAAAGAAATATAACATTCCTTTTGACAAAAACGAAATGGTGAAACTATTACTCTGTGCACCTATTGCCGTTGCAGAATCTATTATGAACACGGCTGAAAGATCCATTTGGGCCGAGAGTGAATCGGCTGATAAACTGAGAAGAAATATCCAGTACGCACAATTTGTTGTCCCTGATTTATATTCTAAAGTACTTTATCATTGCTTGTCATAATAATATAAAACAGCTCAAATGAACTTCGAGAAATTCTATAATAAAACCGAACAAAGGTTGACAGATGCTGCACTGTCTCTTTGGGCAACCGGCGATAAGCAAATGCAGGATTATTTTAAATTCATTTTTTCAAAAGAGGCCTTATTATCCGAACCGATTTTCCAGGCTACATTCCCGTGGGAAGATGCAGATAAAAGATTTGAAGAAGTAACCGACGTGTTTCTCCCTGAATTTATCAGGGCGTTAGATAATATTAAAAATGAGGAATTCAAATTCTCTAAAAAACGAAAACCTTATAAACACCAACTAAAAAGCTGGCGTACACTATTGTTGAAGAAAAAATCCATTGCAGTAACGACAGGTACTGGCTCAGGAAAAACGGAGTGTTTTATGCTTCCTGTTCTGCATGATATTTACCAAAACAGCCGTGACGCAGAAGGTATACATGCCATTTTCCTATACCCGCTAAACGCTTTAATTGCAAGCCAGAAGAAAAGGATGCATGAATGGTGTTCCGCTTTGGATGGTATCCATTATGCTTTACTTACAGGCGACACAACCAATAGAGTACCTAGCATGGCTCAAAAGGTTGAGGCACTTCCCGAACTTATTGACAGAGATAGTATTCGTAAACACCCACCTCAAATATTATTTACCAATCCGACTATGTTGGAATATATGTTAGTTAGAAATGCTGATGCACCAATTATTGAAAAATCGAAGGGTAAACTTCGTTGGATTTTATTAGATGAAGCGCATACACTTACCGGCTCATCTGCCGCAGAAATGGCTTTACTCATCCGTAGGGTAATAACAGCCTTCGAATGCGACAAAGATCAAATACGGTTTGCAATAACCTCGGCTACAGTTGGAGACGGTAATACAGATGCTTTGGTTCGTTACATGTCAAACCTATGTAACATCCACCCAGACCAAATTGAAGTAATTAAAGGAGACCGCGTTAATGATCAAATAAATGATAAAGAAATTGAAGACCTGTCCCCAATACTCACTTCCGGTTCCATAAAAAGCTTGAGAGAGAAGTTTCTGAAGACAACCAGTTTATCAGTTGAAGAAATTAGAGATCATCTTTCACTTCAAAATAAAACACAGATACTTAAACTCGTTGATCAAATAGCTGACACAAAGATCAGCAATCAGAACCTATTGCCCCTACGGGGACATTTCTTTGTAAGGGGTATTGGCGGCGTTTACGTATGTACCAACCCTGATTGCACCGAACACAAAGGTCACCAGCCAAATAAGGCTATTGGTAAAATGACCACCATTGCTGAGAAAAATTGCAATTGTGGGTATCCACTTTTGGAATTGGTTGCTTGTAATAGTTGCGGGAATATGATGATAGAAGGTGAAACGATTGGAAAAAGAACAGTAAGACAAAAAGCATCAACCGGATATGAAGCTTTTATTATAGATGAAGATGATAACGACGAAAATAATTTAATACCAACTTCTATAAACGTGGTTCGTTTCGTAAAAAATAGTGTTTCAAGCAATTTTATATCCGAAAATTTAATTCCTTGTAAAATTGACCAAAGCGGTTTTATAATAGAAGGAGAATCACTCTTACAAGCTAATGGGCTTGTTTGCCCTTATTGTGGTGAGACGCATGAAGATGCTATACACTTCAGGATTTCGGCTGCGTTTGCAAATAGGGTTTTAGCAGATGTTATTTTAGAGCAGACTGAACCAAATCCAAATCGCTCAAGTAAAGCTTTGTATGAAGGGCGAAAATATATTTCTTTCACGGATAGTCGGCAAGGAACTGCAAAAATATCAGCACTCATCAATATTGATTCGGAAACTAATTGGACCCGGTATCAAATCTATCATCAGTTGCTAAGTAAGCTACCGAAACAGAAACAGGAAATTGACATAATAAAATTGCAGGCAAAGAGAGCATTTTATATCCAACAACTTGAAACTGCACCAGAATTTGCACAGGAGGATTTTTTAGAAAAAATAGAAAATTTAAATCATCAGCTTTCCGGCGACATGTCTGTTGACTTAAAGCAAAGCAGGACTACCTGGTCAGCATTGTTGGATAATATAAAAGTACAAACTGAATTTAAGCGTCTTTTCGAAAAAGTATCGAAAGGCGATAATTTAGTAACTGAATCTAATTGGTATGCTAAAGGGATGTTGTACGACCAAATGTCTCGAAGATTACCGCGTGACCGTTCATTAGAAAATTTAGGATTAGTCAACATAGTTTTCCCTGAACTAGAGAATGTAGTTGTTCCTGTAGAAGCAGCACTATTAGGAATCAATTTAGAAGAATGGAGAGCCTTGTTAAAAATTGCCGTAGATTATATCGTTCGATACGGATTTCATTTTATTTATGAAATGGAATTGTACAAGTTTACCACGAGGTTTTACCTACAAAAACCTATTTTCCCCCATAGTTCACAATTACCAAATGTAACAAGATGGCCACAGTTTAATAGAAACTCTAAAAGACAATCAAGATTGGTATTGTTGGTTTGTGCAGGTTTAGGATGGCATAATAAAACTGATATTTCTCGAATCCAAGAAGACCAATTGAATGAATTACTTAACAAAGTATGGGAAGTAATTAGAATTCGAATACTGACCGCTGATGGTGATAACGGCGGATATAGGTTAAATTTATTTGAGAAATCGGTATTGCAGTTGGCTGGTAAACAAAATCTATGTCCGGTGAACAACCGGTTGATAGACACAGTTTTTAGAGGTTATTCTCCTTGGATAAAAGGTAATTTGAACGAGAATAATATTCGTAGCTATCATGTTCGTCAGCCAGTAGTAGAACATAGTTTTACCATTTACGATTATCCATTCCATAGAAATGAAACAAACGATTTAATTGACAATACTGATGTTGAAAATTGGTTGGCAATAAACAGCATTCAAGCTCGTGAAAAAGGATTATGGAATGATCTTCATGAAAAAATATTTTCACCCCGTAAACTATTTATTGCGGGCGAACACTCAGCTCAGCAGGCGAAAACAAGACTCAAGGAGTTAGAAAAACAATTTGAAGATGGAGAAATAAATGTGCTAAGTTGTTCTACCACTATGGAAATGGGAGTGGATATTGGTGGTATTTCTGCGGTAGTAATGAGTAATGTGCCACCGATGCCTACCAATTATTTGCAACGTACAGGTCGTGCCGGAAGGCGGTTCGAAAACAAATCTCTGGCATTAACTTTTTGTACACCTAATCCAATTGGATTGCGTACGATGAAAAAGCCTAAATGGGCATTGGAACACAAAATTGCTGCACCTTCATTGCAGTTTGACAGTAAGAACATTATACTACGTAATGTCAATTCTTTGCTCTTGGGTGCATTTGTAAGAAGTAGCGAAAATGCAGGGTTGACAATTCGAGACACAGTCCAATATTTTTTTATCGATGGGCAACCTTCCATTGCAGAAGCATTTCTTCAATGGTTGGGGGAATTAAATATCACCGATTTTGCACCACAATTTTTCTATCTTATAAGAAACACACCACTGGATTCAACAGATGCAGCTATGCTCCGATTTATGGTTGTGGAAAATATGACGAAGCTATCCGAAGCAATAAGATTGCAGTTGGCGAACTTTG
The DNA here is from genome assembly GCA_037719315.1 of Daejeonella sp. Classification (GTDB taxonomy): domain Bacteria; phylum Bacteroidota; class Bacteroidia; order Sphingobacteriales; family Sphingobacteriaceae; genus Daejeonella. The sequence continues at coordinate 27,822 of JBBJNR010000012.1, read as the reverse complement.
AAGAAAGTCTCGAAAAACTAAAAGGCGAATTTGGAAATAATAGCCCCGCTTACAAAGCCATGAACTACAGAAAGAATCAGTATTTAGATACGCATATTCTTAAGTTTTTGGCAGAAAATAATTTCTTACCAAATGCAGGTCTTCCTACAGGTATTGCCCAATTCGATAATACAACGATAGGAGATATTGACAAAAAACTAACTAGAGAGAATCCTTCTTATGCTATCACCCAAGCATTAACTGAATTTGCACCCGGTAATACTGTCTTAATAGATGGTTTGAGTTATGCATCTGCTGGTATCATTATGAAGACACTTTGGGGTCAAAATTCAGTCAGAGAGATAGTTCAAGCATGCAAAAGCTGTGGATATCAAAGATTATTGAAGGAAACAGATGACATAAGAACCTGTTCACATTGTGGAACTCCTGATTCATTTACAGGAGTAGACTTAGGGGGGCGAGTTGGCGCTTACACTGAGGTAATAGAACCAGTTGGATTTGCAGTGGATCTAATGAGCACTCCTACTCGTGTGGTTACTGAAAAACCTAAGCCACAATATATTGAACCATTACTTATCAATATACGTCCCTGGGCAAATGAGCAAAGATTGATGATTGATATGAGAACGCAAGCAGACGGGGAAGATGGAAAGATATTGTTCTTTAATAAAGGCACTGGTGAAGGCTATAGTTTATGTCTTGATTGTGGGAGGGTAGCGGCATCCAATAACCTTTTGCAAGGCCACAAAAGATTAAGAGGTGGAAAAAAGCAGGATGGAGACAAAGATTGTTCAGCCACTAATGTACATGATCATATTTTGTTGGGAGCAAGTTTTAAAACAGATTTTACCGAACTTAGATTCTTAAATACCGAAGGGAGCTTTATCAATGATAATTCACTGACGTATTCATTAGGTGTTATTGTTACCAAGTCTTTGGCAGAATTTATTGGTATTCAAGAAGGAGAATTAGGGTTTGGTGTAAAACAATACAAGGGTTATCAAACCATATTTATATACGACACGGCTAAAGGCGGTGCTGGTTATGCTTCACAGTTGCCGATACACTTAAAAAATATTTTAGAAAAGTCACTCAAGATATTAGATAATTGCGATTGTAATAGTGCCTGTACGCGATGTCTCATTGATAGGAAATCTCAATGGCATATCGAAAATTTAGATAGGAAAATTGCAATTGAATGGTTAAAAGCTTCACTTTCAAATCAAATCCCCGAAGATTTGAATCAACTAAATGCCAGTCAAGTGCTATCTAGTATTAAAAATGAAATAGACAGTTTGCATTATCACCATGGTATTCGAGAACTAAATATAGTAACGCAACAAACTGTTGCCAACTGGGATGTAGAGCAAATAGATTGGATTGAAGATTTAAAGCGTAAGGGTATTAACATAAATATCGTCGTGCTTCAAAATATTCAATGCGATAGTACAGCAGATATTTTAACGCTTCATAAGCTCTCTTCAAGGATCAGTTTAAAACAAGCGGTAGTATCATCAATACTAACTTATAAAACACATTGTGAAGTAGAGTTGATTGATAAGAGGAATTATTGTTTTGTTAGCAAATGGGATTTCCCAGACCTCAATGCTGAAATTTTGGAAATGCCTGATGTTAGCTATTACAGAATAGAATCCAAATCCACACTTCAAACAAAGGAATGCGATATACCGGAAATAAAGTTTGCGTTATTTGAATCGAAAATTAGCACCATATCGAGAGATTGCAAAAGCAGCGAATTGGCGGGTCATGTATGGAGTAATTTGGCTAATAAAGCAGAATTGGCAAAAAGAGCAATTGGTAAAAAGTTCTCTGTATCGTATTTCGATAAATACAATCAATCAGAATTCTCTATGCGAATGTTGTTGCAATTCATTGAAAAATTTGAAGAAATATTAAAGTGCAACATCGAAAATCTGGATATTAATCTTTCAGAATACGACTTTTCTAATAATTTTAAATCACCGCAGTACATTATTCACAACTTACAATCAATAGCTCAGTATCAATCCCTTTTAGAAGAAATCACTGGAAGCAGTAATATAAATGCCAATGTTGTTATCACCGATAGATTACCCCATTATCGGTATTTTAAATTTACATCGGCGGAATTTAGTTTTCATCTAAGAATCGATGGAGGAGTCGCACATGGGCTCAAGCCATTGGCATTTTTAAAGCCTGGGGATTTGCCAATGGATAATGTTGATTTTCCAATCAAGAAAGACGTTCCACATGATTTAATTTATAGCTTCAGTATTGAATAATTAACCATTTGAATTTTTAACGACAATCAAGTTTTGTGCAAAGGGCATAACTTAACATATGGATGTTTAACGATTTCATACCTGTGCACTTGCATTGCATACCTCCCCCCCATCTTTGATTCATAAACTAAAAGCAACTAATTATGAAAACACAAGAAACGCCCTCCAACACAAACGAGATCATTTGTCCAAGCTGTAACAAAGCATTCAAAGTGGATGAAGCAGGTTTTGCGGCCATTTTAAAACAGGTTCGAAATCGCGAATTTGATGAGGAATTACAAAAGGAGCTAAGTATAGCAAACAAAGAAAAAGAAAGCGCGCTAACATTGGCAGCCGTAGAGGCCGAAATGTCCTTGCAGGAACAACTTGCCAGCAAAGACCGAGATTTTGCCAATTTGAAAGCCAGTAATGATTTGGCACGCGCAGAATTAGTAAACAAAAGCCAGGCAGAAATCACGCAACTCCAGGCAGAATTAAACCAGGCAGATGTTGAGAGAAAACTTGCATTAAACCAAGCAGTACAAAAGGTGGAAAAAGAACGGGATGGCCTGCTCAATGACATAAAAGTCAAGGAGCTTGAAAAGGAAAGCATTAAAGGTTCTTTGGAGCAAAAATTCTTTCTTGAACTGCAAAATAAAGACGTCATTATAAAATACAAGGACGATGAGATTGCTCGTACGAGGGATATGAAACTCAAACTATCCACTAAAATGCTGGGCGAAACATTAGAGCAGCATTGTGAAATCGAATTCAACAAGTTGCGTGCAACAGCTTTTCAACAAGCATTTTTCGAGAAAGATAACGATGTTAGCTCAGGCAGCAAGGGCGACTACATTTACAGAGAGACCGATGATGCAGGTAATGAAATCATCTCCATCATGTTTGAAATGAAAAATGAGGGTGACGGAACAATGACCAAAAAAAAGAATGAGGATTTTTTAAAGGAGCTTGACAAAGACCGAACTGAGAAAAAATGCGAATATGCTGTACTGGTATCGTGCCTGGAGGCAGAAAGTGATTATTACAATTCAGGAATAGTAGATATGTCTCATCGATATAATAAGATGTATATCGTTCGCCCTCAGTTTTTTATTCCAATAATTACCTTACTTAGAAATGCGGCATCCAACTCCTTGCAATATAAAGCAGAGCTTGCATTAGCCAGGAGTCAGAATATAGATATTACCAATTTTGAAGACAAAATCAATTCTTTCAGAGATGGATTTGGTAAGAATTACGACTTGGCGTCAAGAAAATTCAATGAAGCTATCGTATCAATCGATAAAAGCATCAAAGAAATGCAGAAAATAAAAGATGCCCTGTTATCTTCAGAAAATAATCTTCGTGTGGCCAACGCTAAGGCGCAGGATTTATCCATTAAAAGATTAACTCACGGAAACCCTACTATGAAGGCGAGATTTGATCAGCTAAATAAATAGTAAACTAACTCATACCGGTCGTGATTACAAATCCCGACCGGTTTAACGGCAGGTTGCAAACGCGAATCCGAATCATTCGGACAAGCAAATATTTAATCATCATAAATTCGTTAACTAAACTTTAATAGATTGCTTTACTTTTAAAGCTTAAACAGAAACATGATCACCGGAGAACTAAAATCACAAATAGATAAAGTATGGGACGCTTTTTGGACAGGCGGGCTCAGCAACCCAATTACTGTCATTGAGCAAATGACCTACCTGCTGTTTATTCGCAGGCTGGATGAATTACAGACCCAAAAAGAGCAGAAAGCCAACTTGCTGAAACAAGCGATAGAAGAGCCTATTTACAGCGCCGATGAAGAACATTTACGCTGGAGCCGGTTCAAAAACATGGATCCGGAAGTAATGCACAAGCTGTTTACCCAGCAGGAAGGAATATTCGATTTCCTGAAAAACGTAGGCTCAAAAAGTGCAGCTTTTTCTAAGTTTATGAAAGGAGCTACATTTATGATTCCGACACCGAGGCTCCTGGCGCAAGTGGTAGAAATGCTGTCGAATATCGACATGGCCGACCGTGACACCAAAGGCGATGTGTATGAATACCTGTTGAGTAAAATTGCTTCAGCAGGACAAAACGGGCAGTTCCGTACACCGCGACATATCATCCGCATGATGGTAGATATGGTACAACCTACCCTGGAAGATACCATTTGCGATCCAAGTTCCGGAACATGTGGTTTCTTAACCGTTTCCGGCGAATACATCCGTGAGCATTTTGAAAAAGAACTTTACCAAACCGGGGTACAGAAACATTTCCAAAATGAGATGTTCCTGGGAATGGAGTTTGACCCGACCATGATCCGCATCGGTGCCATGAACCTGATTCTGCACGGTATAGAAAACCCGCAACTGCAGGACGTGGATGCCCTTAGCGAAGCCAACACCAGTTTTACTGCCAAAGCTTCTTTGGTTCTAGCCAACCCACCATTTAAAGGCAGCCTCGACAGAGAAGCGGTTGACGGCAAGATTTTAGCGGTTGTAGATAGCAAAAAAACCGAACTTCTTTTTCTAGCCCTGATCTTAAAAGGCTTGAAACTAGGCGGCCGGGCAGCAGTAATTGTCCCCGACGGCGTTTTATTTGGCAGCAGCAAAGCACACCTTCAAATACGCAAGGAATTAATTGATAACCAAAAACTACAAGCGGTTATTTCTATGCCCAGTGGGGTGTTTAAACCCTATGCCGGGGTAAGTACAGCGGTTTTGCTATTTACCAAAACCAATAGTGGTGGTACAGATCAGGTGTGGTTTTACGATATGCAGGCCGATGGCTTGAGTTTAGATGATAAACGAAACCCCATAGCCAAAAACGATATCCCCGACATCGTAGAACGCTTTAAGAATTTAAGTACCGAAAGCCAGCGCCAGCGTACTGACAAAAGTTTCATGGTGCCGCTCAAAGAAATACAGGATAATAAATACGACCTCAGCATTAACCGCTATAAAGAAGTGGTGTATGAGGAAAAAGTGTATGAGAAGCCTACGGTAATTATTGAACAGATTGAAGTGTTGGATGCTGAAAGAAAGGTTTTGATGGAGCAATTGAAGGGTTTGTTGGTATGAAGAGCGAAACTCATTCAGTCGAAGACCTAATTTATAAACCTTTATCAGGTGAATGGGGCGATGATATTGGCGAAATTAATGTCTTACGCACAACAAACTTTAATAACGATGGCACTTTAAATTTATCGGAAGTAGTAAAAAGGAGTATCGATTCTTCTAAAGTTGAAAAAAAGAAACTAAAATTTGGAGATACCATTATCGAAAAATCGGGGGGAAGTCCAAGTCAACCTGTAGGTAGAGTCGTTTATTTCAATATTAAAGATGAGACTTTTCTTTGTAATAATTTCACAAGTGTGATAAGACCAAAAGAAAACCTCCATTCAAGATATCTTTTTTGGTACTTATACCATAATCACCTAAATCAAAATACACGTAAGTACCAGAATAAAACAACTGGAATAATTAATTTACAATTAGAAAGATATATTAAAGAACTCCAAATCCCCCTCCCCTCATTACCCATTCAAAAGCGTATTGCCGAAATTTTAGATGCGGCCGATGCCTTAAAACGCAAAGACCAGGAACTTCTGAAAAAATACGATGAATTGGCACAAGCTATTTTCATAGATATGTTTGGGGATCCGGTGAAGAATGAGAAGGGTTGGGAGGTGAAAAGATTGGGGCAGCATTGTGATGTTGGTTCAAGTGTTCGTGTATTTGTTGAAGAACTAGTTGGTGAAGGGGTCGCATTTTATAGAGGGACTGAAATTGGTGCGTTGAGCGTAGGTGACGTCGTTAAGCCAACTTTATTCATAACAGATGAGCATTATCATAAATTAAAAATTCAAGGCGGAGTACCGCAAATCGGAGATCTATTGATGCCGTCGATTTGTCCAGATGGCAGAATTTTTGAAGTAAAAGATGAAAACCCATTTTATTTTAAGGATGGTAGAGTACTCTGGATAAAAGTTGACAAAACTAAATATAACAGCGTTTATTTAAAATATTTATTAAAAGAAACATTCTTCAGAAGTTACTTAAAGATTGCTTCGGGTACTACTTTTGCAGAATTGAAGATCTTCGCATTAAAGGATCTTGAATTATGTATACCTCCTATAAAACTTCAAACTCAATATGCTGCCCTCGTCAATAAAATTATAACCCAAAAAAGTTATTCTGTTCAAACATCTACGAATAGCATTGAATTATTCAACTCCCTCATTCAAAAAGCCTTCAAAGGAGAACTAGTCTCATGAAAACAGGAGCAGCTCTTTTCGAAGAATATCAAAAACTAAGAGATTATTCAGGCAGTGAAACAGACAGCTATGCACAAGATCTATGCACTTTTTTAATGCATGCCCAACAACAAGGCAAAGCAGAAGTTTTTTACCAATTATTAGAACGAGCAGAGAAAGAAAACAAACAGATTTCGTTCATAGAACCTTCACCTGAAATTTTATATGATGATTATTTGGTGGAGGATTTGATATTGAAAGAAAAGCAAATTTAAATATTTAATTTGTAGAGGCATTGGTCTCTGCTTCTGATTGCGTTAAGCTGCTAAGAGAGAATTGTTATTATGAGTAATTTAGACCCAACCTACAAACAATGGATTGCCGAACTTAAAGAAAAAGTTCGCTCGGCACAGCTTAAAGCGGCGGTTGCGGTCAATTCCGAGTTAATACGGCTCTATTGGGATTTGGGTAAATTGATTACCGAAAAACAAACGGCCTGGGGTACGGGCTTTTTGCAACAGCTTTCAAAAGATTTAAGTTCTGAGTTCCCAGATATAAAAGGGTTTTCCAGAAGAAACTTGTCTAGCATGGCTCAGTTCTATCGATTTTATGAACCATCAATTTGGCAACAGGCTGTCGCCAAATTGGAAAATGCTAAGAAGGTATATGATCATCCTCTGGCTGCTGACAAATTATCATCTCAAGATGAATTTTGGCAACAACCTGTTGCCAAAGTTCCATGGGGCCATAACATCCTCATTTTTACTAAGTCAAGTTCTATAGAAGAAGCACTATTTTATATTCAGCAAACCCTGCAAAACGGATGGAGTCGCAGTGTATTAGCACTTCAACTTAAAACCAACCTGTACGAACGAGCGGGAAAAGCCATTAACAATTTCAGCCAAACCCTGACATCTCCTCAATCGGATCTGGCCAGGGAAACACTTAAAGATCCCTACGCCTTTGATTTTATCGCCATGGCACAACCCTATCGGGAAAGAGATATCGAAGATCGATTGGTGCAACACATTACCAAATTTTTATTAGAACTGGGCAAAGGTTTTGCGTTTGTGGGGCAACAATATCACCTTGAAATAGCAGAAAATGATTACTACATCGACTTGCTTTTTTATCATACTCGCCTCAAGTGTTATGTAGTAATTGAATTGAAAAATACGCGATTTATACCAGAGTATGCCGGTAAGCTGAATTTTTACCTATCTGCCGTGGATAGTCTGCTCAAAGATGAAAGCGACAAACCTACCATTGGTATCATATTATGTCGGGAAAAAAATAATATTGAAGCCGAATTCTCTTTGCGTGACTTGAATAAACCTATTGGAATAAGTGAATTTAATCTGACAGAAATAATACCAGAGGAATTAAAAAGCAGTTTGCCTACTATCGAAGAGATAGAAAATGAATTTAATGATGGATAGTAACTTCTCCTTTATACCCCAGCAATGGGCTGCACTGGCAGAAGCCCCCACGGAAGCCGAGCAAAATATATATCATGCACCCTCCTATGCTGCCATGCTATGCCGTAAGAATTTAGAAGAATGGATTCGCTGGCTTTATCAGCATGATGAAGATTTGCACTTGCCATACGATACCACTCTGAGTTCCTTAATGCATGCCCAGGGATTCAAAAATCTGGTGGCACCCATACAATTTCATCAAATTAACCTCATTCGTAAGCTGGGCAATACTGCCGTACATACCAGCACTAAAATTAAACCGGATGAAGCCTTACATGTAGTTCATTTATTGCACGGCTTTATCAATTGGGTGGTATCCGCTTACAGCGAAGAAAAAATAAAATTGCCAGCATTTGATGAAGCACTTGTACCTAAAGAAAAAGGAAAAGATAAAAGCAAAGATGAGCTGCAGGAACTGGAAAGGGCCTACCATCAGCAGCAAACTGAACTTCAGCAATTACAGAATGAATTAGAGAAATTCAAAAGCATTAAAGAGCAGAACAGTGCTTTTATTCCTGCACCAACTAATCCTAATGAAGAGCTTACCCGCAAAATGTATGTGGATACTCTGTTGCGGGAAGCAGGCTGGAAACTCGAGGCTAAAAACGTTCAGGAATATCCGCTTAAAGCGTGTATGCCGCAGGCCACTGCTAATTTGGGTGATGGATTTGTGGATTACGTATTGTGGGGCGACGATGGCAACCCTCTAGCAGTGGTCGAAGCCAAAAAAACAAAGAGAGACCCACGAGTGGGGCAGCATCAGGCAAAATTATATGCCGATGGCCTGCAAAAAGAATTTGGACAGCGTCCGGTTATATTTTATAGCAACGGCTACCAAACCTGGCTTTGGGACGATTCGGATTATGCCCCCCGTGAGGTATATGGTTTCTATACAAAAGATGAATTGCAGGCTTTAATTCAACGCCGGGCTTTTAAAAAACCGCTCGCACAAGAAACTATTAATAATGCCATTACAGATCGGTATTATCAGCATGAGGCTATCCGGAAAGTATCCGAAGCTTTAGAAAGCAATCATCGCGAAGCCTTATTGGTCATGGCTACAGGTACAGGGAAAACCAGGGTAGCCGCCAGTTTGGTTGATTTTTTAAGCAAAGCCAACTGGATCAAACGGGTGTTATTCCTGGCTGATAGAAATGCACTGGTGCATCAGGCAAAAGTGAATTTTAACGATTATTTACCCAACCTGCCTGCGGTAGATCTAACCAAAGAAAAAGAAGACGAAAGCAGTCGGATTGTATTTTCTACCTATCAAACCATGATCAATATGATTGATGGGGAAACGGATGGCGATAACCGCTTCTACAGCGTCGGGCATTTCGACCTGATCATTTTTGATGAAATCCACCGTTCGGTGTATAACCGTTATAAGCATATTTTCAGATATTTTGATGGTATACGGGTAGGCTTAACCGCTACGCCAAAATCAGAAACAGATAAGGATACCTATGGACTGTTCAATATGCAGCCCGGGAATCCAACCTATGCTTATGAATTAGAGCAAGCGGTAAATGATCACTTCCTGGTTTCTCCAAAAGGTATTGGTGTTCCCCTTAAATTTCAACGGCAAGGCATTAAATATGCTGAGTTGAGTGATGAAGATAAATTGGCGTATGAAGAACAGTTTACTGATCCGCTGACGGGTGAATATCCCGATGAAATCGATGCAACAGCTTTGAATACCTGGTTGTTTAATACAGACACGGTAGATAAAGTAATTGCCCATTTCATGGAGTTTGGCATTAAGGTAGAGGGCGGCGATAAGCTGGCGAAGACCATGATTTTTGCGCGTTCGCATAAACACGCCAAATTTATCGAGGAGCGTTTCAACATTCAGTATCCCGAATATAAAGGTGATTTTTTAAAGGTGATCGACTATCAGGAAGAGTATAAATACGACCTGCTCAACAAATTCAAGGACAAACAAAAGATGCCTCAAATTGCGGTATCGGTTGATATGCTGGATACCGGTATCGATGTGCCGGAAGTGTGTAATCTGGTGTTTTTTAAACCCATAAGAAGCAGCACAAAGTTTTGGCAGATGATTGGGAGGGGTACACGGCTCTGCATAGATTTATTTGCTCCTGACGAGCATAAGAAGGAGTTTATCATTTTTGATTTCTGCGAGAACTTTGAGTTCTTTAATGTGAATCCAAAAGGAGTGGAAACCGGCAATGCTAAATCATTGAGCCAGCGTTTGTTTGAACTCCGGCTGCGCCTGGCTGTGCTGCTTTTAGCGCAGGAAACCGAAGAGCTTAAAAACTACGGACAATCGCTCATTAATCACTTACATGTCCAAACTCAGCAGCTCGATACGTCAAAGTTTGTCGTACGCCAGCATTGGGAGGTGGTAGAACGGTATCAGGATAAACACAATTGGAATTCACTATCGGATTTAAACGTCAAAGAGATTTTTGACCATATAGCCATATTGGTTACGGAAACAGATCAGGATGAAAAAGCGAAACGCTTCGACGTACTTCTATTCGAATTACAGATGAATGTTTTAATGGGACTGAAGCGGCAGGCTATACTCATTCAAAAGGTGGTTGCTACGGCTGCCCTATTGACAAAAAAGGGATCTATACCTTCTGTAGCCAATAAGATGGATCGTATAAAGGAAATTCAGCATAAGCCGTTCTGGGAGGCAGCAACTATTCCTGATATTGAACATGTTCGTTTAGAATTAAGAGATTTGCTGAAGTTCCTAGATACCGAAGCTGCCCCAATCTACTTTACTACATTTGAAGATCATTTTGAAAGTGACATAAAGGAACATCAGGTAATTTACAACTTTAATGACCTGGCTGCGTACCGTCAGAAAGTGGAATTCTATTTGAAAGAAAATCGGAGTCACCTCACTATCCATAAACTCCGAAACAATATCCAAATCACCAATCTGGAATTCCAGGAATTGGAAAATATGCTTTTCGAGCAGGGAGCCATGGGCACCAAAGAAGAGTTCATCAAAGCCTATGGCGAACAACCAGTAGGTAAATTTATCCGCGGAATTCTTGGGTTAGACGTAAACGCTGCCAAAATTGCATTCGGCGAAATATTGACTCGGCAGACCTTAAACTCACAGCAGATCCGGTTTATGGATACCTTAATTGATTTCTTCTCGGTAAAAGGAGTAATCAACCCGGATATGTTATTTAATCCGCCTTTCACGGACATCAATACAAGCGGTATTACCGGAGTTTTTGATACCCAGACCGCTACCAAAATAATTTATTTGATTGATCAAATTAATTTGAGTGCGGAAACGGGCTAATAGCTTGCAGACGGAACACCGTGTTCGTTAAACACATGGTCCGAAACCTTTAAATGTACATGACCGATCCTGGTAGAATCGGGTATTTTGTAAGACATCCTATTTCCAATTTTTACCTATAAGAACAAGGACTAGCCATGATCGGTCCTGTTTGCAGGAGTTTAATTTAGTACTTTTAAGCATGCTAATAAAGATATATCCAGAAAATCCTAATGAGAAAACTATCCAGCAAGTGGTTGATGTTCTTAAAAAAGGTGGAATCATCATTTATCCCACCGACACAGTTTACGGACTTGGATGCGACATTAGCAATCCAAGGGCTATCGAACGGATCTGTAAGATTAGGGGAATAAACCCTGAAAAATCTAATTTCTCTTTTATATGCTACGACCTGAGCCATATTTCAGATTATACCAAACCAATTGATAATGAAACCTACCGGATTCTGAAGAAAGCACTCCCCGGCCCTTTTACCTTTATCTTCAATGCCAGCAAAAACGTGCCTAAGCTTTTGAGCTCAAATAAAAAAACTGTCGGCATCCGGGTTCCTGATAATAATATTGCACGCTGCATTGTGAAAATGCTTGAAAATCCTATCATTTCCACCTCCATCCACGATGATGATGAAATTATGGAGTACTCTACGGATCCGGAATTGATCCATGAAAAATACGAAGACCTTGTAGATCTGGTTATAGACGGAGGTTACGGCGATAATGAAGCATCGACCGTCGTTGATTGCAGCATGGGAGAATTTGAGATAGTACGTCAGGGGAAAGGTGATCTGGACTTATTTTTGTAAAATATACCTGGATTAACAGGACGACACGGATTTAAACTCAGTTTTAAATCTTCAAAATCATCGAATCTAAGTTCCTGAGTTTGTTGTCCTTCAAATATTTAGTATTTTCGCCCCAATGGCTAAATCATTAATTCTAAAGCCTTTCCTGGCTTTTTTCAGATCTAAACAGATCGGCGGGATCATTCTTATATTTTTCGTTCTTGTATCATTAGGCATTGCTAATTCTTCTTTAGGAAGTGGGTTTGAAAACTTATTAGCAACAGAACTTGGCTACTCATCTGAAAATCTTGACCTTCTATACCCACTATCTTTATGGATAAATGATGGCTTGATGGCTATCTTTTTTTTACTGGTAGGCCTGGAAATTAAACGCGAAGTAATCGAAGGTGAACTCTCATCACCGCAAAAGGCCGCTATGCCTATTTTTGCCGCCCTCGGAGGAATGATATTTCCTGCGATGATATACCTAGCGTTTAATGCCAACACCCCAACTCTTAATGGCTGGGGAATTCCCATGGCTACTGACATTGCATTCGCTCTGGGGGTACTCTCTCTTTTAGGTAAGCGAGTACCCGCCTCGCTCAAAATATTTCTGGCAGCCCTTGCTATTGTCGATGACCTTGGAGCTATCCTTGTAATCGCCATATTCTATACAAATGAACTGCATTGGATACAATTATTATATTCAGCAGGCATTATGGCCCTTTTGATAACCATGAACCGCCTGGGGGTTAAAAAATTGGTCTTTTATATAATTCCCGGAATCTTCCTCTGGTATTTCGTTCATCATTCAGGCATACATGCAACCATTGCGGGAGTTCTGCTTGCATTAACAGTACCCACAAACATCGGCAGGAACGCCTCCCCTCTTGAGAAATTAGAACATATGCTGGTCAGGCCGGTAAACTTCCTGATCATGCCAATTTTTGCTCTGGCAAATACCAATATAAGGTTTGAAAATAAGATGCTCGATGGATTGTATAGTCCCCTCGGACTGGGCATCATATTCGGATTAGTTGTCGCAAAGCCACTGGGAATAACACTATTTTCCTGGCTATCAGTTAAATTGCGTTTGGCAGCACTCCCATCAAAGTCAGGCTGGAAGCATATTTTCGGCCTTGGATTACTTGCAGGAATTGGATTCACCATGTCAATATTTATCGCATTGCTATCTTTTGAAAACAAAGAATTCCAGTTAGAGGCTAAATTCTCCATTTTGATTGCGTCAATAATTGCAGGCGTTGCTGGGTATTCTTTCCTGAGTGTACTTAACAAAAAGAACAGGCTAGACCGTCGGACTTTAATTCGCGGAAGAAGGTCTATCCGTAAGGGAAATTCTTAACGGCACTAATCAAAAGAATATACAGAATAATGGAATAAAATATCAGGTCCCACCGATATAATGCTCCATATTCTCAATAATAAATTTTTGCTCCTCGATAATGTATTTTACCACATCGCCGATCGAAACAATCCCAATTATTTTATCTTCTTCCACAACCGGTAAATGCCTGATGAAGTTGCTTGTCATAAGCTGCATACAGTGATCAATCGTATTGCCCGGCGCCACCGTGATCACATTACCCGACATAATATCCCTGATTTTGGTGTGTTTTGAAGCCTTACCTTTTAGTATGACTTTACGAGCGTAATCTTTTTCAGAGAAAATTCCCACAAGTTTTTCGTCTTCTGTGACAAGGAGAGCACTTACATTTTTTTCCACCATAATTTCAAGAGCACGAAAAACGATCGTATCAGGCGAAATAGAAAAGATAACATGACCTTTAGCTTTTAAAATACTTTTTACTGATCCCATAAACATTTATCTAATTGAATATAAACCCTGTTAATTACAGTGTATTAAGTAGAGTATAGGAACAGCTTAAACGAGCTAATCAGTTTTATCAGCGGGAGCTATTACCGTACCCCATTGGTATGAATACAGCAGGTAATTAAAAATAATCAATTTATTTTGAAATTAAAATTTAATTCCTGCGGCATTGTTAAATACTGTATATTGTGATATGATTCGTTAGTGCCCGAGAGAATATTGTAAATAGTATTTGAATAAATTTTACTGTATGTCAAAATATGTTAAAATTAAAAAAGGCTTAAATATCAAATTGATTGGCGAAGCTGACAAATTACTTTCAGACCTCCCTCTCCCAGAAACCTTCGCACTTACCATTACGGATTTTACAGGGCTTACACCTAAATTATTAGTTAAGGAAGGTGATGAAGTCAAAGCAGGAACACCCATATTCTATGATAAAAATAATGAGGATATTAAGTTCAGTTCGCCTGTCAGCGGAGAGGTGATAGAAGTTATTCGCGGAGATAAACGAAAAGTCCTGGAAATTAAAATACTGGCTGATAGATCCATCAGCTATCTTGATTTCAAACAAGCAAACCCGAAAGATCTAAGCAGGTCAGCTATTATTGAAACCTTATTAGAAAGTGGTATATGGCCTTTCATCAGACAAAGGCCGTTTGGCAGCATTGCCAGGCCAAGCGAAGCACCAAAATCAATTTTCATTTCTGCGTTCGACACTAATCCGCTTGCACCTGACATGGACTTTATCATGCAGGGCAACCAAGAAATGTTTCAAACCGGATTAGATGCGCTACAAAAATTAACAGATGGAAAAGTCCATTTAAATACACAAGCAACTGGTTCTTCTATTTTCAATGATGCCAAAGGAGTAACGATCAATAAAATATCAGGACCTCATCCTTCCGGGAATGTAAGCGTTCAAATACATCACATTGATCCACTCAATAAGGGCGAAATAATATGGTACATTAATCCCCAGGACGTAATTATTATCGGAAAATTATTTAAGCTCGGGAAATATGATGCAAGCAGAATTATTGCGTTAACCGGATCTCAGGTTATCGGACCGAGGTATTACAAAACCATTGTTGGTTGTTGCATAAAAAACATATTAGCCCATGGCGGACTAAAACCGGGGGAAAACAGGGTCATCAGCGGAACTGTTTTAAGCGGAAGCAAGATAAAAAAGGACGGTTTTTTAGGCTATTATGATTCTCAGCTCACTGTTATTCCTGAAGGGAATTTCCACGAATTTATGGGCTGGCTGGCTCCGGGTTTCAATAAATTCAGTATATCGCGTACATTTTTCTCCTGGCTAAGGCCGAATATGAAGCATGATCTCAATACCAACCTTCACGGGGAAGAACGACCGTTTGTGGTAACAGGCCAATATGAAAAGGTTTTTCCTATGGATATATATCCGGTACATCTTTTAAAATCTATATTGATAGAAGATATAGAGATGATGGAAAAGCTAGGCATTTACGAAGTTGTTGAAGAAGATTTTGCACTTTGTGAATTCATCTGTACATCTAAAATAAAATCGCAGGAAATTATCCGTCAAGGGATAGATATCATGCAAAAGGAATTCAGTTAGCCGTTGGGGCATCGAGAAACCAACAAAACCTAATCAGTTCTATCGACTGCTTAAAATCGGAGAGTTAATAGCAGATTAAACGGGCGGGCAGCCAATTTTTATCACTAAAATATTTTCTTTTGAAGCCACTTAGAGAATTATTAGATAGAATAAAACCCAACTTTGAAAAAGATGGGAAACTGGAAAGATTTTATCCCGCCTTCAATGCGTTTGAAACCTTTCTTTTTGTCCCCGATCATACAACCTCCGGAGGAACGCATATACGTGATGCAATAGATTTGAAGCGAACCATGATCCTGGTTGTACTTTCACTAGTTCCCTGTCTTCTGTTTGGGATGTGGAATGTTGGATATCAGCATCATCGGGCTCTGGGCATTTTGAATACAACCTTGTTGGATGATTTTATTTTCGGAGCTATAAAAGTCCTGCCTCTGATCATTGTCTCGTATGTTTCCGGTTTAACCGTAGAATTCATTTTTGCAATTATCAGAAAACACACCATAAATGAAGGGTTTTTAGTTTCAGGCATGTTAATTCCATTAGTTATGCCTATTGATGTGCCATTATGGATGGTTGCCGTGTCTACAATTTTTGCGGTAATTATAGGAAAAGAAGTTTTTGGAGGTACAGGTATGAACATACTGAACCCGGCGTTAACTGCGAGAGCGTTTCTATTCTTCGCATATCCAACTAAAATGTCAGGAAATGAAGTTTGGATTAATACACAAACCTTATCAGGGAAGCAGGTTGTAGTTGACGGCTTTAGCGGTGCAACACCTTTAGGAGATGCCGCCGCTGGCATTGCAGATAAAATTCCAGGCATATGGCAATCTTTTATCGGTACAATCCCGGGTTCTATTGGTGAAACATCAACTTTGGCCTGCCTTTTAGGTGCTGTTATCCTTCTGTATACCGGAATTGGGAGCTGGCGTATTATGCTAAGCGTTTTTATAGGTGGTTTTTTTATGGCAGCAATATTCAATCTGTTTGGAAGTACAGTGCTCATGCAGATTACTCCACTTCATCATTTAGTTTTAGGAGGCTTTGCATTCGGCGCCATATTTATGGCAACAGATCCTGTAAGTGCGACACAAACTAATACCGGCAAATACATTTATGGCTTCCTAATTGGATTTTTTGCCATTCTATTCAGAGTATTTAACCCTGCTTATCCGGAAGGGATGATGCTGGCGATATTGTTCATGAATGTAATGGCTCCCTTAATTGATCATTACATTGTAGAAGCAAATATTAAAAGAAGATTGAAACGTGCAAAGCCCTTTCCAAATGCATAAAGACAGTAACAAGGCAACCTTTCTTTTTTCTTCCGTAATGGTTATTGTCATCGCGGTGCTATTATCTGTGGCGGCTATTAGTTTAGGCCCTTACCAGCAGCGGAATATCCGAATAGAGAAAATGGAAAATATCCTGAGCAGTGTAAACATTGAAAGTACTAGCCAGGATGCAGAGAAAACATTTGCCAAATTTATTACAGAACAACTTGTACTGAATACTAAAGGCGAACTTGTGAATGGCGAAACGGCTGCATTTGATATAGATCTCAAAAAAGAGCTGGATAAATCAAAAACAGGGAACAAGGATAAAGAATTATTTCCTCTATTTGTTTGTCATAAGGACAAGCAGGTTTTTTATATCATCCCGGTTAGAGGAAAAGGTTTGTGGGGGCCCATTTGGGGATACATTGCTCTTGAAGGTGATATGAATACCGTTTATGGCGTAAGTTTTGGTCATAAAAGTGAAACTCCCGGACTAGGTGCAGAAATTGAAACTGTGAAATTTCAGCAGCAGTTTAATGGAAAAAAGATATTTGATCAGGACGGAGATTTTGTTTCAATTAAAGCCGTGAAAGGAGGTGCTTTACCTGATAATCTTCACGGTGTTGACGCAGTTTCCGGAGCAACTATAACCAGTGACGGAGTAACTGAAATGTTCAGGAGAACCTTAAGCAATTACATCCCGTACTTCAAAAAAACAAAATCACAGAAACCAGTTTGATGATAACATATGAGCAATGAAACAATCACACATCCGGCGAAGGTAGAAATACCTAAAGAGCCTTTATTGTCCGTGAAGAATAAAAGGCTTCTCTACGACCCACTAAACGAAAGCAATCCAATCACGGTGCAGGTATTGGGAATTTGCTCGGCATTGGCAGTAACCGTTAAGGTAAAGCCATCTATTGTAATGGCGTTGGCAGTGATAGTTGTGTGTGCATTTTCTAACGTCAGCATTTCGTTTATTAGGAATATAATCCCCAACAGGATCAGAATAATTGTTCAGTTGGTTGTTGTAGCCGCAATGGTTATCCTTGTCGATCAGGTCTTAAAGGCTTTTGTGTACGATGTCAGCAAGCAACTTTCGGTTTTTGTTGGCTTAATAATTACAAATTGTATCATCATGGGACGCCTGGAGGCCTATGCAATGGCAAATAAGCCATGGCCATCATTTCTTGATGGAATTGGAAATGGACTAGGCTATGGGCTGATTTTGGTTATCGTATCGGTGATCAGAGAGATATTCGGATCAGGAGAACTCATGGGATACCGGGTAATGCCCCAATCATTTTATGATATGGGATATTTTAATAATAGTCTGGTGATCATGCCTCCTATGGCACTGATCGTCGTGGGCATTATTATATGGATTCAGAGAAGCAGAAACAGAGGACTGATTGAAACCAAATAGACAGAATTATGGAACATGTGAATATATTCATTAAAGCCGTTTTCATTGAGAATATGATATTTGCCTATTTCCTGGGCATGTGTTCCTATCTCGCAATTTCTAAAACAGTAAAAAGCGCTGTGGGACTTGGATTAGCAGTGATCTTTGTGTTGGCAGTATCAATTCCGGTTTGCTATCTATTGGAAAACTATTTGCTTAAGGCCGGCGCATTAATTTGGTTGTCACCGGATTTTGCGACAATTGATCTTAGTTTCCTGAGCTTTATCATGTTCATCGCAATAATTGCTTCGATTGTTCAGTTGGTGGAAATGGTTGTCGAAAAATATACCCCCGCATTGTATGCTAGCCTAGGGATCTTCCTGCCTCTTATTGCTGTAAATTGTTCCATATTAGGAGGCGCTCTATTCATGCAGGAAAGAGAATATGCTACGCTCGGAGAAGCCACTGTTTTTGGTATTGGTTCTGGGGTGGGCTGGTTCCTGGCAATTGTTGCGCTTTCCGCCATTCGCGAAAAAATTCGTTATTCCAATATTCCCGCTCCTTTAAGAGGCTTGGGCATTACATTTATCCTGACAGGCTTGATGGCCATCGGATTTATGAGTTTTATGGGTATAACATTATAGATTGCTTGATTAATCAGTAAAGAAATATTCAGACCATGGTTTTACTAGCTCTCGATATTACGACAATTGTTGCCAGCGTAGTGATATTTTCTATTTTCAACCTGGTACTTGTTTTTGTGATCCTTACCGCTAAAGCTAAACTAATGCCTTCCGGATTAGTTAAGATCAATATCAATCAGCAACAAGAAATTGAAACCGAAGCTGGCTCAAGTCTGCTGACAACCTTATCACAGCTAAAAATATTCTTGCCATCGGCCTGTGGTGGTGGTGGCACCTGTGCCATGTGCAAATGTCAGGTACTTTCAGGAGGGGGAGAAATCTTAACTACAGAACTCCCCTATTTTACAAGAAAACAACAACAAGATAATTGGCGCTTAGGCTGCCAGGTAAAAGTGAAGCAGGATATGGAAATTAAAATTCCTGATGAAGTTTTTGGAATTAAAAAATGGGAATGTGAGGTTATTTCGAATGATAACGTGGCAACATATATCAAAGAGTTGATCGTTAAATTACCGGAAGGCGAATTCCTGGAATTCGAATCCGGCTGCTATATTCAATTAGACGTCCCTGTTTGTGATATTAATTTCAAAACTGACCTCTTCAAAATAGATGACCGTTTCCGAGAAGACTATGATAAGTTGAATATATGGAACCTGCAAATGAAAAATCCTGAACCTATCTTCCGCGCTTATTCAATGGCCAATCATCCAGCAGAGGGAAATATTATTATGCTCAATATCCGTTTGGCAACACCGCCTTTTGACCGGCAGGCTGGAAAGTTCGTCGATATAAATCCCGGAATCTGTTCTTCTTATGTTTTCTCTTTAAAGCCTGGTGATAAAGTTAATGTAGCTGGACCATTTGGAGATTTTCATATTAAGCCTACAAAAAAAGAGATGATCTATATCGGTGGCGGAGCTGGTATGGCGCCCCTCAGATCGCACCTTTTCCACCTGTTTCATACCAAAAAGGAGATGGAAAGAAAGGTGACTTTCTGGTATGGTGGCCGGTCTTTAAGAGAAGTTTTTTATACGGATCATTTCAGGGACATTGAAAAAGATTTTCCAAATTTTGAATACAACATTGCACTTTCTGAGCCTCTGGCTGAAGACAACTGGTCTGGTTATACGGGTTTTATACATAACGTACTTTTCGAAAATTACCTGGATCATCATCCTAACCCGGAGGATATCGAGTACTATCTGTGCGGCCCTCCCATGATGAACGCTGCGGTGTTTAAAATGCTGGACAACTTAGGAGTACCACCTGAAAATATTGCGTTTGATGATTTCGGAGGGTAGAGTTATTTTCACCAAAGCCCTTTCCGTTGCTATGCTTCTCGTACTGGCGACAGCTTGCAGCTCAAACAAAGAAAGTCTCATTAAAATTGATGGAGAAGCACAGGGTACGACCTGGCACATCGCTTATTTAAGCGATCAGGGAACTAACTACAAGAGTGGTATTGATTCCCTCCTGACCGCTTTAGACAGCTCTCTTTCGACTTACCTTCCGGCGTCAATCATATCCAGGATTAATAGTAATGATGGTGAGGTCACCGTGGATCGCTACTTTGTTGAAGTATTTAATAAGTCGATGGAAGTTTCCAAAAAAACAGGGGGGCTTTTTGATGTCACGGTAGGTCCCCTTGTGAATGCCTGGGGGTTTGGTTTCACAAAAAAGGCAAATATCGACAGCGCAATGATTGACAGTCTTCTGGATTTGGTTGATTACAAAATGCTTAGTTTACAGGGCAATAAACTTGTTAAGACAAAACCACAGATCATCATTGATTTCAATGCAATTGCTCAGGGTTATTCTGTGGATATTTTAGCAGATTTCCTTGAAAGTAAAAACATAAACAACTATCTGATAGAATTAGGAGGAGAAATTAAGGCAAAAGGAAAAAAAAACGGTGAGAGCTGGAAGGTTGGGATAGATCAGCCAGATGAAAATAACACAACAGAAAGACGACTGGAAGCAATTATAGAACTAAATAATAAAGCTCTGGCAACATCCGGTAATTACAGAAAATTTTACGAAGAGGATGGAGAAAAATATGCTCATATTCTTGATCCCCGCAGTGGCTATCCTGCGAAACAAAACTTATTGAGCGCTACTGTACTTGCCAGCGATGCGATTACCGCAGATGCGTACGCCACAGCTTTTATGGTGATGGGATTAAGTGCATCTAAAGAATTTTTATCAGAACATACCGATCTTAACCTGGAAGTTTACTTTATTTATAGTGAAGATAATAGTTGGAAAATCTACTCATCTGAAAGTTTAAAGAAATTGATAACAAAAGTTCATTAAGATTTGCACTTTTCCAGAGGCCTTGCTCCGCAAATACCGCAAACTCCGTCGTTTTGCAGTAAGGGATTATTACTGCTACAGGTGCCTGAAAATTTTCCATCCTTCTTCGCTAATATCCTGACCGCAATACCAGCCACGGCTAGAGCTAAAAGAAGTATGGCAAGCAATATGGTGACCATATTTAAATTTACCGAAAATTTTAATAAATATCCTTTTGATTTACAACTATTCTGTCTGGCTTCTTCTCACTGCAAGACCAATACGTTTACGGGTAAACTATAAATTCAAAAATAGTGCTGTAATAAAAATACGGCGGCACCTGCGAGGTACCCTGATAAGGCTAGCCCTGCTATATTTTTGAGATACCATAAAAAGTCTATCTTCTCCATGCCCATTGCCGCGACACCTGCAGCCGAACCAATGATTAAACAACTACCTCCGGTACCCGCACAATAAGCCAGAAAAGACCAAAAGTAATGATTGGTTGGGTAGGTGGCCATGTCATACATTCCCATTCCTGCAGCCACCAATGGCACGTTATCAACAATTGAAGACAGCAGACCGATCGAAATTACAATAATATTCAGATTGCCTATCTTTTCGTCCATATAAGTTGCCAGATCACGAAGCTGACCGGTAGATTCCAACGAGGAAATGGCTACCAGTATCCCAAGGAAAAACAGTACGCTGGGAACGTCGGCCTTCCTTAAAGCATGTACAACTGAATAGGCATCCTTATCGGCATCATTTTTATTTTTATGAATTATTTCCGTCACAATCCATAAAACGGCAAGTCCGAACAGCATTCCCATAAACGGAGGCAGATGCGTGATGGTTTTAAAAAAGGGGACAAATAAAAGAGCCCCGATTCCTAAAGAAAAAATAAGTTTTCGCTCGAAGGAACTTGTTTTATCAACTTGTCGATTTTCAATCACCACCGGGTTTTCAATTTTGCCTTTCAGAGAAAAAGAAAGAACAATAAGCGGAATTATTAAACATACTAAACTGGGTAAAAACAAATTGAAAATGAGGTTTCCGGATGTTACCTGTCCACCTATCCATAACATCGTGGTGGTTACATCCCCGATAGGCGACCATGCGCCGCCTGCATTTGCAGCCAATACGACCATACTTACGTAAAAAATCCGTGTTGGTTTTTCGTCAATCAGCTTTCGCAGCAAGGAAACCATCACAATCGTCGTGGTCAGGTTGTCTAAAACCGCTGATAAAAAAAAGGTTATGATACTGATGATCCAGAGCAACTTACGCTTGTCAGTAGTTTTGATCCTGCTCGTTATCACATCAAATCCGTCATGGGCATCAATCAGCTCAACAATAGTCATTGCTCCTAAAAGAAAAAACAGGATACCCGAAATCTGCCCCAGATGTTCATATAACTGTTCAGAGACCAGCTCCGTATCAGTTGCAATCATAATATAAATAACCCAGCATAATACTCCGGTAAGTAATGCACTTGCTGTTTTATTGATCCTGAGGGGGTGCTCAAAGGCTATTGCAGCATAGCCAATAACAAAAATTGCAATTATTAAAAGATTCATAACATGGCTTTTAAATAAAGAATTCCGGCGGGCCTGATCTTAGTCAGAACATATCCTACTACAATGTACAGAACTGAACACTCCCGTCAAATCGAAAGTTAAAAATTTTAACTAATAAAATAGATGCGTTATTGTTCTGATGCATGATCAGAATCACAATGTTAGGCAGGTAGCAAAATATTGATGCTCAGGCGCGTACGGATTTTAAAAAATCGGGGATGAGTTCCACTGAGTTCTCCTTTTCCAATATCTTCACGAAAGCGCTTCCTACAATCGCACCGCGTGTATATTGAGCAGCTTTATCAAAGCTTTTCCTGTCGGAGATTCCAAAGCCGATCATTGTTGGATTCTTAAGTTTCATATCGCGGATCCTGCTGAAATAGGCATCGGCCTCATCTGATACTTTAAGATCTTTTCCTGTGGTGGATGATGAAGACAGAAGATAAATAAATCCATTACTCAGCTCATCAATTCTCCTGATCCTTTCCTCGGATGTTTGCGGAGTTACCAGGAAAATATTGCTTAGTCTATTGTCTAAAAAGCACTTTTTATAGAGATGCTCATATTCATCCATCGGTAGATCCGGTACAATAATCCCATCAACGCCGGCCTCTGCACAACTATCGCAAAACTTTGCAACCCCATACTGCAGCATCGGATTAACATATCCCATTAGCAAGACCGGGATGGAAACCCGTTTACGAAGATCTCTTAACTGTTCAAAGAGGATCGGCAGGTTCATTCCATTCTGCAGAGAAATTTGAGAACTATTTTGAATCACCGGTCCATCGGCCAGAGGATCTGAATATGGGAACCCGATTTCAATAAAATCCGCCCCACCCTTTTCTAGCGCTTCAGCAATATTCAGGGTACTGTCAAGGTTTGGATATCCGGCAGTAAAATAAATCGATAATATAGGTTCTTTCTTCTTCTGAAAGAGTTCGTTAAGTCTGTTCATTATACTCGTAAATAGCTTTTAGAGATTAAAATGCTTCATATAATTGTCAAGGTCTTTGTCTCCACGGCCCGACAAACATATCACCACAGTTTCAGTCCCCTTAAATGTCATTTTTTCAAGATACGCCAGGGCATGTGCACTTTCTATGGCAGGTATAATACCCTCCAGCTCGGCTAATAACCTGCCTGCCTGCATAGCTTCATCATCTTTTATACTCACGTATTCCCCACGTTTTGCTTTAAACAAATGGGCGTGCTGCGGACCAATACCGGGATAATCTAATCCTGCAGATATCGAATACGGTTCAACAACCTGTCCGTCGTCGGTCTGCATTAAAATCGACCGGCTTCCATGCAGAACGCCTTCTTTACCTAAAAATGTAGTAGCTGCAGATTCGCCGCTGTCAACACCTCTCCCTGCTGCTTCAACGGCGATAAGTCGTACACCTTCATCATCAAGGAAATGATAGAACATACCTATGGCATTACTCCCTCCCCCAACGCAAGCCATAACGATATCAGGAGTTGCGGATCCTGTTTTCTCTCTAAGCTGCAACTTTGTTTCTTCAGAGATGATCGACTGGAAGCGGGCCACCATATCCGGGTACGGGTGAGGACCCACTACCGAACCAATTATGTAATGAGTATCTACCGGATTATTGATCCAATCCCTCATCGCCTCATTTGTCGCATCTTTAAGGGTCTTGCTTCCTGAGGTAGCCGGGATCACCCTTGCTCCCATCATTTTCATGCGGGCAACATTTGGGGCCTGGCGCTCAATATCAATCTCTCCCATGTAAACAATACACTCCAGACCTTTTAGCGCACAAACAGTTGCTGTAGCAACACCATGCTGACCGGCACCTGTTTCTGCAATGATCCTTTTCTTTCCTAAGCGCTGGGCTAGCAGGATCTGTCCAACAGTATTATTTATTTTATGTGCCCCGGTGTGATTTAGATCTTCCCGCTTAAGATAAATAGTTGCGTTATATCTCTCAGATAACCTGCTCGCCAGGAACAAGGGTGAAGGCCTGCCTACATAATCTTTTAACAACTGATGAAATTCATCCTGGAATGCCGGTTCATAAATGATCTCCAGGTATTTTTTTCTCAGCTCTTCAACATTGGGATATAACATTTCGGGGATGTAAGCACCGCCAAAATCTCCGTAATATCCCTTGTCGTTTACTCCCCAATTAACCGAACTTTTTATAAATTCTCTGTTCATACTCTAATAATTCTTATTGCCTGTATCCCTTAACACTGAGTGAACAGGATAATACCTAATTCCTTATCAACTCAAAAGCCAGCTTCAACATTTCAATATCTTTCACACCCGGCTCAATTTCAAACCTGCTATTCAGATCCACCCCATACAACCTTATATCTTTTAGCAGAGCTACCTTCTCAATATTTTCGAGACTTAAACCGCCACTTAAAAAGTAGGGTTTGGTACCATTGTATCTTTTCAAAAGATCCCAGTCAAACCCGACACCTGAGCCTCCATGTAAAGCAGTTTTAGTATCAAATAAAAAATAATCTACAAAATCCTCGTAGGCGGATAGGGCTTTGAAGTCAAACTCTTCCGAAACTCCGAACGCCTTGATGATCTCCACATGTTTCTCTGTCTGCATATTATGCAAAAAAATTTTGAAGGAACGGCAAAATTCACCTGTTTCTTCTCCATGAAGTTGCACAGCATCTAATTGATATTGCAGCACCTTATCGGCTACTACATCCATGGCCTCATTTACAAAAACCCCGACCTTCTTAACCGGCGAATTTACCAATGAAAATAATTCTGTGCCGGGAGTGCCTATGAAACGTTTTGAATCTGAATAGAAAATGAATCCCATATAGTCAGGTTTTAGTTCAGCAAGCTGCCCGACATTAGCGGAGTCCCTCATTCCGCAAACTTTTATCATCATGCTACTAATTTTTTAAAGCTTGCCAAAGCCTTTCTGCTCAGCAGCGATTCTTCCGCTTCATAAAAACAATCAGCAAACGAAAGTTCAGGCTTTATAGTTTGGATAGCAATGGCTGCATTGCACATGACTACATTATTCTGCTCTGTGGTTCCCTCACCCTTCAATACATTTTTGAAAATAGAGGCGGAATCTTCAACCGTATCGCCTCCTCCAATTTTTTTCGGGTCGATTTTCTCAAAACCCAACTGCGAAATCGAATGGATACGCTCTCCGCGACTTGAAAATGTTTTAAAATCACATGTTAAGGAAATCTCGTCGTAGCCTTCAAGCGCATGCAGAATAGTATATTTTAAGGATGATTTCTGATAGAGGTATGCGTATAACCGTGCAAGTTCCAGGCTGAATACCCCGACGAGCTGGTATTGCGGCCTGGCGGGGTTTACCATGGGACCCAGCATATTAAAAAACGTTTTTACGCCCAGTTCCTTACGTATAGGAGCTACATTTTTCATTGCGGGATGAAAAAGAGGAGCATGCAGGAAACATATTCCGGCATTATCAAGGCTTCTCTTTAGCTCATCTGAATCATTTGTGAAGGTGTAGCCAAGAAATTCCATAACATTAGAAGACCCACATCCGGATGATACACCATAGTTACCATGTTTGGCAACCTGGTAGCCCGCCCCTGCTACAACAAAAGACGCAAGGGTTGAAATGTTAAAAGTATCTTTGCCATCTCCCCCAGTGCCGCACAGGTCAATTAATTCATAGTCCTTCAGATCCGGTTTAAGGCACAGGTCGAGCATTCCGTCCCGGAAGCCTTCCAACTCTTCCACTGTAATATTCCTCATGCAATAAACAGCCATAAATGCTGCCATTTGCGAAGCATTATATTTTCCAAGTGTTATATTAGTGAGAATCTCTTTTGCTTCCTGCCTGCTAAAGGTTTTTTTCTCGAACAAATGATTTAGTATCTGTTTCATCGGTATTAAGATTGTATTTTTAAATATAAAAAAAGGGTTGCCTTTAGGCAACCCTCCATATTTAGTTCTTTATATCGGATACTATATACTTCTACTGATCGCCAAATGATTTGTCATTTGCCACCACCCTTTAGAATATATATTATTTACCCTCATCCTCAAACAAATATCACGAATCTTTTCTTTAGCTGCAAACCTTTTAAGTATTTTTAAAAAAATGAGAGCTACCAGGAGATCCAGACAACGATTAAAATTCCAGATCAAAGCAGGAAGGGCTGCCCTCATTTTACTGGGTATTGTTCTGGCATCATTTGGTTTAAAAGGATTTCTTGTTCCGAACCATTTTATAGACGGTGGGATAACTGGTATCTCACTCCTTACTTACCAGCTTACAGGAATACCCGTATCCATATGGCTGGTTGTTTTTAACGCCCCGTTTATCGTGCTGGGAGCAAAACAAATAGGCAAAAAATTTGCCATCAGTACGTCTATTGCCATCGTAACCCTCGCAGCTGTAATATTTTTTGTAGAGTTTCCTGTTATTACGGATGATAAGCTCCTTATATCCATATTTGGTGGTTTTTTTCTTGGAGCGGGAATCGGTTTGGCCATACGCGGAGGATGTGTAATTGATGGCACCGAAATCCTTGCTGTTTATCTTAACCGAAGAAGCGTCCTAAGCATGGGAGATATCATTTTGCTTATCAATGTCGTAATATTCTTTGCAGCTGCATTTGTGCTTGGAATAGAAACAGCATTATATTCTATATTAACTTATCTTTCTGCTTCTAAAACGGTTGACTTTATCATCCAGGGTATCGAAGAATATACCGGTGTAACTATAGTATCGGCGAAAAGCGCGCAGATCCGCGACGCGATCATCAACAACTTAGGCCGGGGGGTTACTATTTATAAAGGAGAGCGTGGATTTGAAAACTCCCAGTTTAAAAACAAAGACATTGACATCATCTTTACCGTTGTTACCCGGCTGGAAGTTTCTAAGTTGAAGCAAGAGGTATCCCAAATAGATCATAAAGCTTTTATCGTTATGAGCACGATAAGTGATACCAAAGGCGGGATCATCAAGCCAAGACCACTACATTAATAAAAATTAGTTCTCAAAATCAGCTGATTGTCTCTTGCCGCCGCGCAATTTTACTCATTCACAAATTCGCTAAGTCGAGTAGGCAAGGGCATTTCAGCCCAAGCCTCTCACAGCACTGTGCGTGAA